>JANPGI010000219.1:0-12010 GCA_031423875.1 Verrucomicrobiota bacterium
ATGAGTTGCAGCAGGCAACCGGGATTGCCGGTGGCTACGGTCGTCGCGCCGGTGGTCTTGATGTGTTTGATTTTGCGCGTGAGGAGGTCGTTGGCCATCTCAGGCTGCGTGAGGTTGTAGATGCCCGCACTGCCGCAACACCAACTGGCTTCGGGGAGTTCAACCAGTTTCAATCCGGGAATCGCGCGTAATAAATCGCGTGGCTGGGAAACTACTTTTTGTCCGTGCGTGAGGTGGCAGGACTCGTGGTAGGTGACAACCGAAGTGCGAAGTGCGAAGTGCGGAGTGCGGAGTCCGATCTGTGCCAACCATTCGTGGATGTCTTTCACTTTCGTGTCCCACAACTCGGCGCGTTTGAGATAGGCGGGATCGTCCGCGAGCAGCTTGGCGTAATGCTTGAGGTGTGAGCCGCAGCCACCCGCGTTGGTGATGATGGCGTCGAATTGTTCCGGTGGGAATTGCTCGATGTTCCGGCGGGCGAGTTGTTGCGCGAGTGTCCATGCGCCGTTGTGCGCGTGCAATGAACCGCAGCAGCTTTGTTCCGCTGGCGTGACGACTTCGCAGCCGTTGTGCGCAAGGACTTCCACGGTGTCGCGGTTCACATCGCTGAACGTGAGGTCTTGCGCGCAACCCGTCAGCATGGCGACGCGATACTTCTTCGCGCTGGCAGCAGGCGTGATGGGGGCGATGAGTTCGGAGGAGAATTGCGCGCAAACGTCCGGCGTCATGGCTTCGAGTTCGCGAAAGCGTTTTGGCATGAGCCGCATGAGGCCACTGCGCCGGATGAATGTTTGCAGACCGATCGCTTGGTACAAGCGCAAGAATTTCCCGACCAGTTGCAACCGTTGCAGATCCATGAACAACCAGCCCACGGTGAAGCCACGGATGAAATCCCGTTTTGGTGAGGCCAACACGCGTTTCTCTTCGATCTCGGCGCGGGCGTGTTCAAACAACTCGGCGTAGTTCACTCCGGCGGGGCAAGCGGTCTGGCAGGCGAGGCAGCCGAGACAGAAATACATTTCGTCGCCGAACGCCTTGGTGACATCAAGCCGGTCATCGGCGATGGCGCGCATGAGGGCGATGCGACCGCGCGGGCTGTTGCGTTCCAGTTTGGTGGCGTCGTAAGTCGGGCAGGTTGGGAGGCACAGGCCGCAGTGCATACATTGTTGCACGACGGAGTAGTCGAGGTCTTTGAGGTGCGAGCGGCTCGTGGTTTTGGTGGCGATTTCTGACATCGTGCAGGGCGATTAAACACAAACCGGGTGAAACGGACACGAAGAATATTTCTGGCGAAGCTGGCAGACGGCGTATTTCGAGGGTTTTTACGGGTGGTGACTGATTTGTTCCGGGGTTGTAACCAGAGAAGGCTGTTGAGCGTCCTCCTTAATGTCGTCTTAATGTAACATTCGGTAATTTATCAGCATGAAACTCAGTTTGAACTCTCTCGCGGCGTTGGTTGTTTTCTCATTGCTCAGTCGTTTGCCAATGACATCGCTTGCAGCAGAAGGATCAGTCGGCATCCAGATTTCCAATAACGTCGTTCTGCTAAAAGTGGACGGGGACAAGGACGATGATTGGCGGATGCAAAGTTCTACCAACCTGACGACGTGGACGACGCTGACAAACTTCGGCACGTTGCTGTCAGGAAACGCGACCAATGCACCGTGGCGTTCGGTGGGGGCGAAGGCTGCCGCGCCGACGTATTATCGGGCGAAGCAGACGTATGGGTTGTATGACCCTTCGTTGTTTCGCACGATCAGCATCACCTACACGCAGGCCAGTGCGACGGCTTTCTCAAACGCGATGCATTTTGGGCGGCAGTTTGAGACAAACGTCTATCTTCCCGCAGTCTGGATGGATAATGGCGCAACAAATCTGCATGTCGGCGGGCGATTCAAGGGGAACAGTTCTTACACAGGATTACGGCGTTCCATCAATCTGACCTTTGACCAAGTCACGACCAATGCAGACCTGATGGGATTTGAAACCATCAATCTCAATAACGCCAACCTTGATCCGACGGTGATGCGTGAGGCGCTTTACTTTAATGTCATGCGGCAATACACCCCTTGCCCGAAAGGCGCAGTCTGCCAACTCTACGCCAACGGTGCGTTGTGGAGCGTTTATTGCCTCATCCAGCAGGAGAACAGCGAACTTATCAAGGAATGGTTTCCGAGCAACGACGGTGACCGTTGGCGTGCGCCCAATGCTGCGACTGGCGGCGGTGGCATGGGGTTCACCAGCTCCAATTCGGCCTTCATTGTTTTCACCAATGCCAATGTGTGGGCTTATACAAATCACTACTGGCTCAAGAGCACGAGCACCAACACGCTCACGGCTTATCAACGCCTGACCAACGCCATCTACACGCTACATCTGACTCCCGCTGCTCAATGGCGTGACAAGGTGGAGGACTCGTTCGCGGTGGACAGCTGGCTGTGGATGCTCGGCATCGAAATCTTATTCGTGGATGACGACAGTTATTGGTACAAAGGCGCAGACTACGGTTTTTATTATGAGCCGGAGAGCGGACGGATTCACCCTGTGCAACATGATGGCAATGAAGCATTCTTCACCGCTGCGGGGGTTGATTACACCTTGTCCCCAATTACTGGAGCCACGGGCAATAACCGCCCGTTGCTCTACAAATTTCTGAACAACAATGAACTCAGGCAGCGTTACCTCGCACACATGCGGACTGTGTTGGAAGAGAGCTTCGCCCCCACAAATCTGACTGCTATCATCAATCAATATCACGCATTGAGCGTGACCGCGTTGATGTCCGATCCGCGCCGGACTGGCGACATGATCGCCTACACAAACGGTCTGACTGCGCTGAAAACATATATCACCAATCGCTACAACTTTCTGACCCGAACCAATGCGGACCTCGCTTGGTTGCAGCCCAACATCAATTCCGTCATCGGACCAACCGCTGCGGTTTATGCCACCAACATTCCCACCATCAAAGCGAACGTCACGTCTAACGGCAACAGCGGTGTCGGCTCGGTCTGGTTGTATTTCCGCGACAAGTCATACGGCCGGTTCACCGTGCGGCAGATGTTTGATGACGGCGCACACGGCGATGGCGCATCGGGAGACAGTGTGTTCGGTGCTGTGACGACGAATTATCCGGCGGGAAACAAAATCCATTATTACATCGAAGCTCGTGCGACGAACACGGCTCAAGCCGCGCGCTTCTCGCCCGCCCGGGCGGAAACTGTGACATGGGATTATTCCGTCGGACTCACCGTTTCCACCAACACCTCGGTGGTCATCAACGAATTTCTCGCGTCCAACACCAGCACGCTCGCTGATCCGCAGGGCGAGTTCGATGATTGGATTGAACTTCGCAATCTTACCGGCACGAACGTCAATCTGACCGGACTTTATCTCACCGACGAACCGGCGAACCCGCGCAAGTGGCCGTTCCCGTCTGGCACGACTATTCCAGCCAATGGGTATCTTCTCGTGTGGGCGGATGAAGACGGATTGGCTACGCCGGGCTTGCACGCCAGCTTCAAACTCTCCGGTTCAGGCGAACAAATTCTCCTGATTGATGCGGACGCCAATAATAATCAGGTGCTGGACTCAATCACGTTTGGAGCGCAAGCTACGGATGTCTCCTATGGTCGCACGGCAGCGGATGCGGATGTCTGGTCAACGATGACTCCGACGCCTGAAGCCGCGAATCCGTAGGGGATATCCGAAGTGCGAATGAACGACATCCGAAAGAAACCTGAAACGCGATTCCAATTGATTTCGTTGTTGATACTGTTGGTCCTCGCAGCGTTCACTCAATCTCAGGCTGCACCTACAATCACCACATTCAACAAGACGACCGGCCAACTCGCGTGGACAAACGCCACCGTGCCCGGCGTGTCCACGGTGGAGGTTGCCACGGCGTTGAGCAGTAACTGGTCGCCCACGCAGAATTCTTATTCCGTCACATCCACTGGATCGGTCGTCGTCCCGGTGGACGCGACAAATAAATTTTTCCGTCTTCGCACCGTGGATGTTCCAGCCACGGCGCAAGGGTTCACCAATCTGATCCAAGCTTATGGAATGATGGAAACAATCTGTGGCGACGGGGTAGGGCGCACGGATGGTGTCAGCTATTGGCAACCGCAGTTTGAAGGCGGTGTGGCGGCTTTCGCTTCTCTCTCCCGGCCACACTACGCGATGGCGGATAAGGCAGGAAACATCTACATCGCGGACAAGAACAGTCATGCCGTCCTGCGCATCTCGACGAACGGCACGGTTCACACGCACTGCGGAACACATGTTGCCGGATACAACGGCGCAGGCCCAATGGCGGCCACGAACATGCAGTTGAGTTTCCCCAACGCGCTTTGGGTCCGTAGCGATGGCGTGGTCTATGTGCTCGACACGGAGAACGCACGTGTGCGGCGCGTGAATACCAACGGCACTGCGGTCACGCTGTTTGATGCGAAGAGTCCGCCAAGCAGCGGACTCGGCGGCGGACGTTGCCTGTGGGTAAAGGATGATGAATCGCTCGCTTATTTCGGGAACAAAGACGAGCTGAAGAAGTGGACTCCGTCGAATGGCGTTCAAACTCTCGCCAGTGGCTTCACCGAACTCGGCACATTTTGCGTCGAGGCGAGCGGCAGTTTGATTGTTGCCGATCGCGGTCATCATACGGTCTGGCGTGTTTTGGCCAATGGCAATCGGACGCAGATCGCGGGCAACGGCACGACGACTGGCGGCGGTGATGGCTCATCCGCACTTTCCACGGGACTTTACGGCCCGCGCGGTGTCTGGCCGGTTCCCACGGGTGGTTATCTTCTGTTGCTCCACGATGGCGCGCAGCTTTGGTACGTGGACAGCGCAAACATCATGCACCTGCTTGTGAACGGACTTGGGGGTAACGGCTATGTCCACGGCGGCGATGGACAATTTTTTTACGCGCCTAATCAATACAACATCGGCGAAGGTCGCAGCGTCTCGATGGACTACGCAGGCAACATCATCATCTGTGAGAGCGATTACGGATTCATCCGGCGCATCCGTTTCCAGCGGATGACTCCATAACTTTTTGACGCCATGGCTCAAGATCATCGCCTCCAACAACAGCGCTTCGAGTTGAAATACCTCGTGGAAGAATCCTCGACGGGGTGGATGCGCGACTTCATAAGCAGTTACCTGGAACTGGATGAGTTCGGTATCGGCAAGCCCGGCATGGCGTATCCGGTTCACAGCGTCTATCTGGATTCAGACGAGCTTGAGACGCACCACGCCTATATCAACGGCACGAAGAACCGCTACAAACTTCGGCTCCGATACTACGACGCCGAACCCGACTCGCCTGTGTTCGTGGAATTAAAAGCGCGCGTGGACAATTGCATCATGAAACGTCGCTGCGGCATTCGTCACGAAGCCGTGCCGCTCGTGTTGGCGGGGCAGTTGCCCGATATGGATCAGTTGATCACGACTGAGCCGCGCCATCTCGCCGCGCTTGAACGGTTCATCGTGTTGATGCAGGAGATCAACGCGCGACCCAAACTTCACAACTGCTACAAACGCGAGGCATGGGTCAGCCCCAACGACAACTCCGTGCGTGTGACCTTTGATCGTCAGGTGTTCGTCGAGCCGTATTTCAGGGATGAAGCCACGGTACAGATGCAGAACCCCCGGCTCGTCTATTCGCCGTTCGTGATCCTGGAACTCAAGTTCACCAATCGTTTCCCCGATTGGTTCAAAGTGCTCGTCCAGCGTTTCAACCTGATGCAAGGATCGTCTGCGAAGTATTCCGGTGGTGTGACGCTCGTTGGGGATGAGTGGTTCAGCCCGCGCGCGAATTGGCAGGCCATGTCATCAGAAGACAGGATTGCGCCCACGCAGCCAGCAGGGTTAGTCTCCCCGGCAACAATAACCACATGAACGACTGGTTTTTAAGAGGCGACTACGGCACAGCGCCGACGAACTACGCGACATTCTTGATCGCGTTGTTGCTCGCGTTTGTCTGTGGACACATCGTCGCGTGGATTTACATGCTCACGCACAGCGGGCTTTCCTACTCACGCTCCTACGTCAACACGCTCATCATCATGCCTGTCATCGTCGCGCTTGTGATGATGATCCTCGCCAACAACCTCGTGCTCGCGTTCGGATTGATGGCCATCTTCGCTATGGTGCGATTCCGCAGCGTACTGCGCGACACGCTGGACACGGCATACGTGCTCGTCGTGATCGTGCTTGGTTTGGCGTGCGGCACATTGAAGTTCACCTCCGCCATCGTCGGTGTGGTGGCGACGTCCGGCATCATGGTCTATTTTTGGGCGAGCGGCTTCGGCACGCGGCATCGCTACAATCTCATCCTGAACATCCAGTGGGCACGTTCGGCGACGGAACTTTCAGACCTGCGCCATCTTTTGGAACGTCACGCGCGATCTTCCACCTGCGCCAGCCAACGTTCCAATGATGCTGGCAAAGGCGTGGATATCTCCTACCGCCTGCTGTTGCGTGATCCTGACCGCAGCCACGAACTCGTGGAAGAAGTGCGCGCGCTGAACGGCGTGTCCAAAGTGACCTGCCTGCAAGCTGGAGAAGAATCCGAAATATGAAATCTGACGGACTCACGCCAATTCCCACGCCGCCCGCACAGCGGTTGCGCGATCTTCGCACGCGCTTCCTGCCCGCAGCCGTCATCGGAGTTTGTGTCATCACCATCGGCGTGCTTTGGAAAAATAACATCGCTGCGCCCACACTCGTCGGTCAGGCTGAACCTGTTCTCTCAAATCTTTCCTCGCACAAACCCGGCACCGTCGCGGGACTCAACGTCACGCGCTTTCAACACGTCAAAGCGGGCGACATCCTTGGTCATGTGTTGATCGCCGATCCGAAAGTTGTCGAGGCGTCGCTCGCGGTCATCCGGGCGGAGATTGAATCTTATCGCCTGAACGATTCCCCGCTCGTCCGGCAACAGCGCAGCGCGGTGGATTTCATTCAGGTGCGGCTGGATTGGATGCGTCAGCGCGCTGTGCTTGCCACATCCCGGGTGAATTTGCAGCTCGCTGAGATTGAACTGCGCCGCAATCAAGACTTGCACAAGGATAAGTTGGTTTCCCAAAGCGCACTGGATTTGGCGCTCGCCACGCGCGATGGATTGCAACGCGAAGTCGAGGAACTCACCAAGCTCGTCAACGAAGGTGAACAGAGTTTCAAGGAGTTGAACCCGTCCGGCGATCTCGTGAAGATGTCCACCGATCCGACGCACGCCGCGATGACCTTGCAGGAAGCCAAGCTCCGTCAGATCGAGGCCGAACTCAGTCCGGTCACTTTGCGCGCGTCTTTGGATGGCGTCGTGACCGCCATCTATCATCGCTCCGGCGAATCCGTCACAGCCGGTCAGCCCATCGTTTCCATCGCATCCGTTAAACCCGTGCGCATCGTCGGATACATGCGTGCGCCGAGTCTTGATGATCCCAAGGTGGGGATGAAGGTCGAAGTCCGCACCCGCGGTGGTCGTCGCGAAGTCGGCCTTGCACAGATCACCGAAGTGGGAACTCAACTGGAAGTGCCGCCGCTCGCGCTCGCTTCTTCCGCAAGACCACCGAACACGGAACTCGGGTTGCCTGTGGAGATCAGCCTCCCCGCGAATCTGACCATCCGTCCCGGCGAATTAGTAGATTTGACCCTGGTAGTTGACTGATCCGGACTGTAGGCGAAGGCGTAAGGAGTCGTGACTCAAAGCGATCACCACCTCGTCGCCTACAAGTTTGGAAACACTCGTTCGCCTCACCTTAGAAAGTCCTGCTCCAGCGACTGGACCAGTCGGGAAACCGCCATCATCAATTCCCCGCGCCGCTCGATCTCCGCTTCGTCCGCAGACATATCAATCGGCTGCGCGATGACAGCGGAGTAACGTTGGTTGAGCGGGAGGGCTTCATCCGTGTTGCCGAGTTGGCGGACGAGTTTCAGCACTTCCGCTGCGCGACGTTTGGCTTCGGCAATCTTCTTGAGTGCGGCAGGAGCGGTGAGCTCGTTGCTCTGAACTCGCTTGAGCAAACCACAATCAAACGCGGCGCAACGCTTCGGACGATCCTCGTAAATCCGGCAAAGCCCCTTCACCAAACAGGCACAAGGCTGTACGAACGCAGTCTTGCGACCTTTGCGGAACAGCTCCACGCCGAGTTTGGTGAGCTGCTTCGCGTCGTCACCGCGCTGCAACTCCACGTCGCCGAACAGCACGCCGTTGCAACATAGCCCGCACGCGGGGCAGAGTTTGGCGATGGCTTCAGTGTTTTGAGTCACGGCGGAATTGAACCACGAATGGACGCAGATGAACACGGATTTTGTTGGTAGGGCGCATCACTTGGTGCACTCCAACATGGCGAATCTGAACATGTCGTCACGAATAAAGCGAGTGTGTGACGCGCGGTTTATTTGTTCATGTGACAGTGCGGACAATTTCAATTGCGATGCGGGTGCTGTTCCGCGCATTTTGTCTCATGCACAGCGTCACCCGCATCGTTCGGAGCTGCTGGGTCGTAGCCATTTTTCTATGGGGTGGCTACGCTGTTCTCGCATCTAGCTCACCCGGCATCTACACCGGTTGGGGAAATACAAATCTGGTCACGACAAATTCGGCAGTCGCGGTCGGGACGATCACGCAGGTTTCCGCTGGTGGTTTTCACGCACTCGCCTTGCGGGAGGATCAAACGGTCGCGGCGTGGGGTGACAATACCCATGGGCAAACCAACCTTCCTCCCACTCTCACCAACATCGTCGGGATCAGTGCTGGCGCGCAGCATAATCTCGCGGTGCGGTCGGATGGGACTGTGGTGGCGTGGGGGCGCAATGTGTCTGGCCAGACCAATGTGCCTGCCGGCTTGAATGGAGTCATCGCAGTGGCGGCGGGCGCGGATCATAGCGTGGCGTTGCTCTCGAATGGAATGGTGGTGGCGTGGGGAGCATCGTCAGTGCTGACGAATGTTCCTGCGAGTGCTACGAACATCGTCGCCATAGCCGCTGGTTCGACGGCGACATTTGCAGTGCGGTCCAACGGCACGGTTCTGGCCTGGGGGCAAAACACGTATTCACTCACGAACCTTCCGGCAAGCCTCACAAATGTTGCAAGCGTCTCGATCGGTTTGGAACACGCATTGGCTGTGCGCTCGAACGGATCGGTGGTGGCGTGGGGCGGCGCGAACACCTACGGGCAGGCTACGATTCCCGTTACGTTGACCAACGCGGCGGCCATCTCCGCAGGCTGGCTGCACAGTATGGCGTTGCGCTCGGATGGAAAGTTGGTGGCTTGGGGTTTGGGAACATCGGGACAGGCGACCGTGCCGGTGACGTTGACGAACGTCGGCAGTTTCTCGGCAGGAAATGGATTCAGTCTGGCGATTGATCTCGCGCCAAGATTTGTTTCCAAGCCGCCCGCAGTGGTGACGTTGTCTCCCAGTCAGACGAATGCTCTAAGCGTGGTGGCGTTATCAGGCGGGACTTACTCACTTCAATGGTCATTCAATGGAGCTGCGGTGATCGGCGAAACGAACACAGATTTGTTGATCACCAGTTTTGACATGACTAAGGCCGGGATTTATTCCGTGACGATTTCCAATCAGTTCAACAGCGCGAATGCCTCCACTATCGTGCGGATGACCAATTCGCCCACGGTGCAAGTCAACGGCATACTCATTGGCGGCGGCAGTGTGACGCGGACTAATTCTGCGACGATCAGTCTGACGGCGACCACGAACATGTATCCGAAATTGTATTACACGCTGGATGGTAGCGAGCCGGACTTCACGTCGCCGCAATACACGTCGCCATTCGTCACGTCGAACACCGCGACCATTCGCGCCATCGCCTACAACAATCTGGTCACTGATAGATACGAGGCGGCGACGGTGGCGTTGAAAGTCATTCCGACCTACGCGCTGAACACCAGCAATGGCGGCGGTAGCATTGCGATCAACCCCGGCGCGAACATCAACCCAAACTTTTATCTCAGCAACACACTCGTGACACTCACGGCGACAGCGAGCAGCGGATGGTCGTTCGCGCATTGGACTGGCTCGGTGAATTCTGCGGACAGCGTCATCAATGTGTCCATGGATCAACCACGAACATTACAAGCGGTGTTCGTGACCACGCTGAACCTTTTTACGAACGGAAATGGTCAGATCATGACCGATCCGCCCACGGGGCCATTTCCGTATGGATCAACGGTGACTCTGACGGGTGTGGCTGGGACGCCGAGTTATTTCTTTGGATGGGCCGGTTACCTCAGCGGTTTCGTCAACCCCCTAAAGATTGTCGTCACCAACGCCTCTGGTATCACGGCTCTTTTCGGGAACTTGAGCGGCAATCAAGTGAAGCTCGTCGCATTGCCTATCGGCGGTGGCAGCCTGAGTTTCAATCCTGCTAAAAATGTTTATACCAACGGCGAAGTCGTCGCCGTCTCAGCCATCTCCACATCTAATCGCATTTTTTCCGTCTGGAGCGGCGCGGCAACGAGCAGCGAAAATCCCATCCCGATCACGCTGAATGGGAACACATTTCTCAACGGTCACTTCGTCCCCGGTATCTCGACGAATACCCCGGTGTTCGTATTGTTGCCGGGCAGTCGCACGCTTTCGTCTGGCGATAGCACGCTATTGTCAGCGCTCGCGACAGGACTCGGCCCGCTCTTTTATCAATGGCGACTGAATGGTGTCCCGGTGAACGGCGCCACGAGCCCCAATCTCCTGCTCACCAACCTCACTCCGGACAAGGCAGGATTTTACGACGTGGTCGTCAGCGGCGGACTTGGAACAACCGTCAGCGCACCGACGCCAGTGGCATTGTTCGGACTGGATTTCGCGGCGAGTCTGGGGCTGACGTATCCACTACTCACGATTGATTGCGCGGCTGGAGCGCAGTTCACGATCCAATACAAGGACGCATTGGATGCGACAAACGCTTGGAATTTTCTCGGCCCTGTTTCGATGGGCACTGCGCGGAGTTACTTCATAGACAACTCGCCCACGAATCCACCGCAGCGGTTTTATCGCCTTGTGCCGGAGTGATGGGCGAAGCAGTCGCCTAGCCAGCCAATGCCTCCAACGCCGCTTGCGCCTGCGCGAGTTTCTCCTGCCAATCAGCGAGCCGTTGTTGATGCTCTTGCAACACAGATCCTGGAACTTTTCCGGTGAACGCCGGATTCGCCAGCTTTTGTTCCACCTTCGTCTTCTCGGCTAGATATTCTTCGACCTTCTTGATGAGGCGAATTTTTTCTGCTTCGACATCAATCAAACCCTCCAGCGGCAGGAACAATTCCCCCATCGGAGTGTGCGCGGTGGGAGTGCCTTTCTTCGCGGCGTAGTCCGCATTGATCTCCAGTGCTTCGGCGTTGAGCAGAATCTTGATGACCTCGACATCGTGCGGGAGCATCTCGCGATTCGGTTTGAGTACGAACGTCACTTTCTTACCAGCTTGAATGTTTCCGACGCGTCGCAAGTTACGGCCTTGCGTGACGACTTCGTACTTCTGCGCCGCAAATTCCAGATAGCAATCGTCCAAGCTGTAAGCATCGCGGAAATCTCCATCAAACGCCTTGGGCCACGGCGCGGTCATGATGGTTTTGCCGCCTTGATCGTCCGGCATGTCCTTCGCGTAACCCATCCCGTGCCACAGTTCCTCCGTGATGAACGGCAGGAACGGATGGAACAAGCGGATGGTGTGGCTCAAGACGAAATCAATCACCGCGAGGGTGTTGGCTTTGCGCGCGTCGTCCGTGCCGAAGAACACCGCTTTGCTCGCCTCGACATACCAATCGCAATACTCGTTCCAGAAGAAGCGATACAACGCCTGCGCCGCCACGCTGAAGTTGTAAGTGTTCAACGCGTCGGTGATCTCGCGAATCGCTTCGTTGAGCTTGAGCAGAATCCACTTGTCGTCCGTGGTGAGCTTGGACGAATCAATCTCGCCCTGAACTTCGCCGCCTTGCATCTGGCGGAAGCGACACGCATTCCAGAGCTTGTTGCAGAAGTTGCGGCCCAGC
>JANPGI010000220.1:0-7765 GCA_031423875.1 Verrucomicrobiota bacterium
GCCGAGGGCTTTCGCCGCAGCTTGGGCCGTAGCGAGCGAGACGGCGAGAATGGCATTTGCGCCGAGCTTGGATTTGGTTTCCGTGCCGTCGAGCTTGAGCATCTTGGCATCTACGGAGAGTTGATCCAAGGCATCCGTGCCACGCAGCGCGCTGGCGATCTTGGTGTTCACGTTGGCGACGGCTTTCTGCACGCCTTTGCCGAGGTAACGCTTCTTGTCGCCATCGCGAAGTTCCACGGCTTCGTGTTCGCCGGTGCTCGCGCCCGAGGGCACGGCGGCGCGACCAACGGTGCCGCAGAGTAAAGTCACGTCCACTTCAACAGTGGGGTTTCCGCGCGAATCAAGAATCTCGCGCGCCTGGATGTTCTGGATCTTTGTCATAAATTAAATCGAGCGCGCATGATAGAACGCAACGGAAGTGAGTCAAGAAGCTGATGTCGGTCGGGTACGTGCGGTGTACATCTGGTAGGTTTTCTCGATCTTCACTATGCCTTGGAATCGGAACGCTGCGTTTACGCGGCAGAGGCATGTTTTGTCACGTTGCTGCCGCCTAAAGGCGGCGTTCTCCGGTAACCTTCCAGATGCACACGTGCGTGCCGGTGGGCAGTTATTTTACGATGTAGGCGCGGTTTGGGCCGCAGATCGCGTCGGTGGCAAATGCAGAAATCGCTTTCTCGGCAGGCACAGCGAGACTTCCTGAAAAAACTCCTTCCGCAGTCATCTGCACCTTTAAGCGATAAAAACTTTGCGCCGCGTTTGTCGTGGAGAAGGTGTAGCGACCTTCGCCCGAAAGCGTGGGCACGAGCGAATCCGATGGAACAGGTTGCCAACTCCCGGCGTCGAGTTGCAGCCGCGACAGCAAATCGTAGGTGCGGTTTCCAAGGTAGGGCCAGAAGGTGAAGACGGCGGTGGCGTTGCCGGGTTCACCAGAAAGTTTGAGATGTGAATCTCCGTCCACGGGTGAAGTGCCCATGACATATTCCTGGGATGTGGTGTAGCCGTCGCCATCTGGATCGGCGGAAAGCACAGCGGGCGAACTAAAGAAAAAATTCTCCCACCACGCCGGGATCGCGGAGACTGCCGGCAAATCCTGGGATTCGACATAAATGAACCGGACGGCATCTGCGATCACCACGCTCGGCGCAGCATTGTTGGAGAGACGCACAAACCCATTCGTGCCTGCCGAAAACGCCACGCCGCTGGCGAGTAATCGCCAGTCACCGCCACTTGTCTGTTGGTTGATGAAGACGTTGGTGATGCCGCCTGAGTGGGAAATGGTGTAGAGCGCATTGCTCGCACGATTGCCGCCTTGAGGATACCAGACATGGACATCGTATCTACCCGCAGTGCCGAGGTGGGGTCGCCACGTTGCGGTGGCGGTGGGCGCACCGTTCACAGTGCTGGCGTATTGATAGTTCGTGCCATACTTGTCCGGAGCAGACGTTGCTTCCGTCCAAGTCCCGGTGTAACTCGCTTGGTGGTTGTCGAGGATGGTTGTGCCTGCCGTGGTGAATTGATAGACGCCGGAGACGTAAGTATTGGATGCCGCCGTGGAGAGAACCTGAAAACTGTAAAGTGTATCGGACAACAATCCGGTCAACAGGATCACATGATTCGTCATGAGCCGTGGGTCAATGTAAGAACTGGAATTAAAACTTCCCGGCGCAGTGGACATGGCGGAAAGCCCCATGGTCGCAGGATCGAATTGCACCTGGCTGTCGGCGGGGATCGTGGTGTTCCATGAGATGAGTGCGCCACGCGCGCCGGTTGTAGATTGCACGGCATTGATGTAGGGCGAATCAAGAATCGTCAACGCCGCGTTGGAACTGCTGATCGTGCCACCGGCATTGGCCACGACCACGGAGTAATTTCCCACATCGTCACCGGACACTTGCGTGCGCGTGTAGCTATTGCTTGTTGCGCCCGGAATATCTGCGCCGTTAAGTCGCCACTGGTAGGTCAACGGCGCGCTGCCGTTCACCGCCACAGAAAACAACGCGTCTGCACCCGCGTACACAGCGACGGGTTGTGGTTGGGCCGTGATGCTCGGTGCTGTCACGGCCACTGCTGACTCCACGCGCACGTTGTCAAAGATGACGAACGCATCCGCCGCCGGGCTGGCGATGGAGGTGAACAAATCCATGTAGCCGATCATGATGTTGCCGTTGGTGAAACTCGAAGCATTGGGCCGCTGCGCGATGAGGTTTCCGTTCATGCGCCAAGTGACGACGTTGTTGCTGTCCTGATTGATCTCAACTTGCACCCAGCGTTTTCCCGGCGCGCCGGAACTCTCGTAGGTGGGCGCAGGAAAAATGGCCTGCCACTGCGGATCGGTGTTGTCGCGACTCACCGCACCACTGGCGCTGAAGCCGCTGTTCGCAAACGTCAACAGCGTCGGATTGCTGGCGGCATTACCTTGATAGGCGCGATAATCAGACGTCGTGCCGCCCTCGCCATCCACGGCGAACCAGACGCCGTCGCTCGGATTTGCGGTGGTGGAATCCCAGTTGACGCGTGTGCCGGTGTGGTTGATGCCAAACGTCGAATGTTCCGTGCTGCCGGTTGATCCAGCGCCGCCAGCAACTCCGGGATAATTCATCCAAAGGTCGAATTTTAGTTTGAACGCGCCGGAAAAAGATTTGTTCTTTGGGTACAGACTCACGCCAGCATTCGTGGCGGTCGCGTCGTTGTTGTTGACTGTTAATTTCAATCCACGCCTCGTCCCGTTGGTGGAATTAGGCGCGGGCGGAATGACTGTTCCATTGAACGCACTGAAATACGTGTTGTAGTCGAACGCCCAATCCACCGTGTAGTCGGGCACACCATTCGCCGCGCCTTGGAACAAGTTCCACCGATTGCTCGCCGTCGTTGCATCGAAGTCTTCGTAAAAATCTGTCTGAACCGATTCCGCATACAACACCGTCAAGTTCGCCACGGAACTCGTCAGCACGCCGGTCGCGTTGGAGATCACAAGACTGTAACTGCCCGCCGCTGCGACCGTCACATTGCTCAAACTCAGATTGAGACTGGTTGCGCCCGGCAGATTGACGTTGTTGAAACGCCATTGGTATTGGAGCGAGGAGCCGGTGGCGTCAGGAGTGAACGCCGCGCTCATTCCCTGCGTGATCGTGATGCTGACGGGTTGTTGAACGATCAGGGGAGGATAATTATTCTGCGGCGTCAACAACGCCTGCGCATCCATCACGAACAGACCGCGTTGAATGTCGCTCAGAAGAATCCTGTTGAAACCCAGACCCGCAAAGACTCCCCAGTTGCCCTGATACGAACTGGTCTGTGCGCCGGGAAACGTGTCGTAGAAACCTACGCGCACAGGTCGTGTGCGATCAGTGATGTCGAAAACCTGGATGCCATTTTGATACCAACTCAAAAAAAGAAAATTGCTGACGATGACGGGATTGTGCGGGATGTCCGCCTCCATGCCGAGGCTCGCCGGCGTGAGCGTGACGAACGGCGTTGCATTGGTCGGGATCGCGGACGGATTGGAAATATCATAGAAGCGCACATCGCCTCCGGGAGTTTCGCGACACACCACCAACGTGTTCCCATCGGGCGTCGGCCAACTGCTGTGAGAATTGTAGCCTGAATAAATCCGGCCCAGCCACAGCGCGGGTTGAGTGCCGACTTGGGTCACGTCCCAGATGTCCGTTTGTCCTGGCGACGCAGGATTGCCGTTGTTGTTGCCGCCCCAACCGGACGTGTAGAGGATGACTTGGCCGCCTTTGTTCTGCGCCGTGATCTGATGAACCTTCGTGGTGTTGGTTGTGACAATCTCGCGTACATAAACGGGCGACAGCGGATTGCTCACGTCGAACACCTTCACGCTCACGATTCCGGCAACGTGCGCGGCTTCATAGAGGAAGTTGCGTTCCAAGAAAATTGTATGCACGCGATCAAACCCGTTCGTCACGTTGCCGGTCGTCGCGCCGATCCGTGCCAGCAACAATGGCGCAGCGGGATTGGTCAAGGACACGATATGCAGACCGCCACCGCTCCAGCTTCCGAAGTAACCGATCTGATTCCGCACGACGCCCAGTTCAAATTGGTTTTCCGAAGTGGGGTTGGGAGAATAGACACTCAATAGCACTGGTGCAGCGGGATTGCTGATGTTGAAAATCCCAACGCCATAATTGTTGGCGCTGTAACCCAGCCAGACACCGAGGCACGCGATGTTTCCCTCCGCCCAGACATCGCCATAAGACACGGCACCTGCCGATGGCTTGATGGTGCTGACCAGTTGAAGATTAAGATTGGTCAGTGACTGAGCCGACGTCTCGGTTGCAAAAACCAATCGCAACAAAACTACAAGACAGAGGACGAAGCCTCTGGAGATGTAGGGCAGAGCGTGATTCATGCGGATTCGAGATAAGATTTAGCATTGAATCCTCGAACTGTCAGGCAAACAAAACGTAAGAACAGACATATTGATGCGCCCAGACAGTGCGATTGAGAATCATACTCCTGCGCGCTTGGCCCATCGAAGTTTCGCCGGGCCGGAGCGGGGATTTGAATTTCGTTCCTCCGGTGTCGGGCGCACCAGCTCCCGCGCAATCTCGGAATAAAGTCCGTCGCGGAATCCCGCCTCGAACGCCTTTTTCACTCGCCGATCTTCGCCGGAATGAAACGTCAGCACAGAGACGCGTCCGCCGGGGTTCAGGCATTGCGGGAGATTGCGCAAAAATGTTTCAAGTGCGGAGAACTCGTCGTTCACGGCAATCCGCAACGCCTGAAACACGCGTCGCACCGACATGTTGACGTCATCCTTGATCAGCCGAGGAAGTGCTTTGCGGATGGCGTCGCTCAGGGCGCGAGTAGTGGCGAAGTGTTTCCCTGCGAGCAACGGCGCGAGCGTGGCAGCGTGTGGTTCATCCGAGTTTGCGCCCAACAGATTGACAAGCGCGTCGGGTTTTATTTTTTGCAAAAAATCGGACGCAGGTTGACCGCGTTGTGGATTCATACGCATGTCGAGCGGCCCGTCGAGTTTCACGGAAAATCCGCGCGAGGGATCGTCAATCTGCATGGAAGACACGCCGAGATCGGCAAGCACGATGTCCACTCCGGCGACTCCGGCCTGCACAAGAACCTGCGGCAGACCCGCAAAATTACTCCGATGCGTGGTGAACACGTCCTCGCCAAAACCCAATGCGCGCAATCGCGCTTCCGTCTTCGGCAACTCAATGGGATCCGCATCCAGACCAAGCAATCTCCCGCCCGGCAAAAGCTGAGGCAAGATTTCCTGCGTGTGCCCGCCGTAGCCGAGCGTGCAGTCCACCGCAATTTCGCCAGCCTTCGGCGCGAGTGCGTCGAGGATTTCTGCCACCATGATGGAGCGATGCGTCCCTGCAGGCGTCTTTCCCGAGGCGATGACTTTGGCGACCGTTTCCAAGTATCGTTCCGGTGACAACTCCTTGTACTTCTCCTCGAACTTGCGCGGATGCGTTCCTCGATAGCGCGGGCGGCGGCGATGCGGTTTGTTCGTCAGATCGTGCGGCGGAATGGGTGTTGTGTCATCAGACATCTGGGGTGTAATCATGAGGGAAACCCCGCCGGGGCGCGAGATGGAAACGCGCGTTTCGACCCGCAGTAAAAACAGAATCAACTTTTCAAACGCATCAGCTTCGGCAAACTCCAGACAAGCCATGATCAAAAAACAATTACTCCCGCTCGCTGCCGCATTCTTCGCCACCAGCGTTTTCGCTCACTACGTCCCCGGCAATGAGTTCGCTACCAACGACACCAATACCCTGCCCATCGTCGTCGAGACCAAAGGCCCGGTGCGCTCCCCTGCCCCGACCAAGCCGTCGCCCGATCTCAAAGTCAGCGGCCAAGGTTTCTGGAAATTTGTCGCCGCACGCGATCTCGTTCCCGTGCCTGCCGCCGTTCCCTCCGTCAAACAAGCGCATGGCACCATCATCGTGGATAAGGCGAGCGACACGGTCTATTGGGGTTTGCAAGGCGTAGGCTGGATTGGCTTCAGCAACAAGCTGCGCGACTCATGGGTTGTGGCGGGCAATCCAGCGTTCACGAATGGCAATCTTCATGGCGCGGACATTTTCCCTCGCGGCAAAAAATCCGCACGCATTGCTGCTGCTGACAATCTTTCCGGAAAGATTTATCTCACCGATGCGAATTTCCAAGATGTCGAGACTCTCGTGAAACCTGACTTTGGTACTTACGCTACCACTAATATTTTCAGGCCCACAGACGTAGCGTTCACTGGCGCAAAAGAACTCTGGGTTGTGGATGGCTACGGCCAACAACGCTTCATGCCTGCGGATGTCAGTCCGCTCAAATGGCAAGGCGAGCATTACGGCAGCGGCAAAAAGTTTTCCATGACCACACACGGCATCACCTATGACAAAACGCATGATGATCTTTTGATCTCCGCGCGCCCTGAAGGTTTGTTGAAGCGCGTGAATCGCGACGACCGTCTGCTCACCGAAATCCTCGGCCTGCCCGCCGGAACTTTGCTTTGCGATGTGGATATGTGGGGTGATTACGCACTCGCCGCCTGTCTTGATGGTCCGAACAAAACTCCCGGCCCGCTGCACATCATCAATCTGAAAAAACGCACGCTCGTTGCCACCATCAAGCCCAAGGACGAACTTGGTTACGAAGACGCGCAGCACATGCACGACGCGGCTTGGTATGTCACCGGCAAAGGCAAGGAGCAGGAGGTTTATATCCTGTTCACCAACTGGAATCCCGGCGGCATCCGTGCCTTGAAGCTGGTGAATATCGCCGATTGAACTCCTGAACGTAACAGCCTATATGAATCGGCTCTAACTTTCTCAGGGTCGCGAGCATCTTTGGTCTGAGAGAAGGCATAAAATGCTGATGAATAGATTGTCGCTCGCCCTCACCCTTTCCCTCTCCCCCGGGGAGAGGGGGCCGCCCGCTTGGCCACAGCGACTTCACAGGCATCGCTGCCGAGGACGGCGCCGGGGAGCACCGCGGCTGGCGGGGCTGAATCAGGGCGCACATCTTGTGGCGTCGTCGGACGCCGGTTGCGTCTCCCTCTCCGCCCGCCGGAGCGGGGGGAGAGGGACGGGGAGAGGTGGGAGCTGAAAGGGCTGCGAACGTTGCTTGGCTCAACCCAGCGAAGCGTCGGGCAGCCTGGCAGGCTGCCCGACGTTATCGGCGGCTGGAAAGCCGCCGTTCCAAGCGTCGCGCTGGCGCTCGCCTTATTCCCGACTTTCGGCGCCGAACCGCCCGTCTCCACGGCGGGCTTCATCAACGCGGCGCGGCCCGAGGTGCCGGGCACGTTGCTCAGCCATCCAGTGGCAAACGGTTCCGCCACGCTCGGGCGCACGACGACGATCAATTACGTCAACGGCTGGCTCATCCTCGGCGGCGAAGGCCCCGGTTCCGCCGAACCTTACGACCTGATCAAGCGGGTCTATGACATTGCGGACCCCGCCAATCCCGTCCGCCGTTATCCGATGGACTTCGGCCTGGACTACCCCGGGAACCGCTGGATCCAGAACACCGACGGCTGGAACGCCCACGGCAGCGCGCAGAGCGGTCCGTATCTGCTGCCGCTGGTCATGCGCGTGCAAAGCTTCGGCGGCCCGGTGGAACTCGGCGGCGTGAGCGGCATCCCCAACCTGGGCGAAATGGCCCTGGGCTACAACCGCTCCAGCCAAGCCGGGCCATGGGAAGCCACGATGCTGTGGTATGGCACGCCCAACCAGCAGATGCAGATCCGTCGCGTCGGCCTGAGTCCGGGCGGCGCCGCGCAATTCCA
>JANPGI010000221.1:0-17074 GCA_031423875.1 Verrucomicrobiota bacterium
ATCGCTTCGTTGAGCTTGAGCAGAATCCACTTGTCGTCCGTGGTGAGCTTGGACGAATCAATCTCGCCCTGAACTTCGCCGCCTTGCATCTGGCGGAAGCGACACGCATTCCAGAGCTTGTTGCAGAAGTTGCGGCCCAGCTCGACGTCCTTCTCGTCGAACAACACGTCTTGACCCAGCGGTGCACTGCGCATCGTGCCGAAGCGGAGCGCGTCCGCGCCGTATTGGGCGATGAGCACGAGCGGGTCGGGCGAGTTGCCGAGCGTCTTCGACATCTTGCGACCCTGCTTGTCGCGGATGATGCCGGTGAAATAAACATTCTTGAACGGCATCGCATCCGGCAGCGCGAACTTCGCGTCGCCCATGAATTCGTAGCCCGCCATGATCATGCGTGCGACCCAGAAGAAGATGATGTCCGGCCCGGTGACAAGGTCAGTGGTCGGGTAAAACTTTTTCAACGTGTTCGTCTGCTCCGGCCAACCCATCGTCGCGAACGGCCACAGCCACGAGCTGAACCAAGTATCCAACACGTCTGTGTCCTGCGTGAAGCCGAGCGGCTCGATTTCTTTTCCGCTTTCTGCGGATGAAGTGGCGGCAGCGAGTTCAAACTTGTTTCCCTGATGACGTTTGAAATGGAAGAACACCGCTGAGTCTTCAGTTTCGCCTACGCTCCACAACAATGATTCAGTCGGCACGTAGTCGTAACTCTCACGCTTCGCTTCTGCGATTGATTCAGGCGTGACAGCGGTAAGAAATTTCCCGCCCGGCGGCGTGGTGTTCGCGCCGCGACAGATGAGTTCGATGATGTTGATGACCGTTTCCGGCAAAGCCTTGTATTCGTCCGCAGTGAACTTGAGAGACCAGACCGGGATGCGATGTCCCCACCAAAGTTGGCGGCTGATGCACCAGTCCTGGATGTTGGCGAGCCAGTGGTCATAGACTTTCGCCCAACGATCAGGATAAAACTTCATCGCGCCGCTCGCCACACAAGCCTTGGAAACTTCCACACTCGGATACTTCAAGAACCATTGCTCACTCAAGCGCGGCTCGATGGGCACTCGTGCGCGCTGGCTGAAGCCGACTTTGTTTTCGTAAGGCTCTTCCTTGTCGAGCAATCCCAGCTCGCGGAGTTTTTCCACGGCCACCTTGCGCGCCTTGAACCGCTCCAAGCCTTTCAGATCCGCGCCCGCTGCGTCAGTCATGTTGCCGCGCTCATCAATCACCTCGATGGCGATCATGGTCGCGAGTTCCGCCACGCCATCCAACATCCCACGCGCCTGAATGCGCTGGAAAATCTCGAAATCCGCCTTGTCGTGCGCGGGCGTGACCTTCAACACGCCCGTGCCGAACTCGAAGTCCACATGATCGTCGCCGATGATGGGGATGAGTTTCTTCTCCGCCGGAATCTCGCAGGGCAGGGGACGGATGGCGTGTTGACCAATGAATTTGGCGTAACGCGGATCGCGCGGATTGACCGCGATGGCCGTGTCACCGGGAATTGTTTCCGGACGAGTGGTCGCGATGGTCAGAAAAGTTCCGGGGGCTTCAGCCACTTCGACCTTGAAGTAATAGAGAAAACCTTTCTGCGATTCCATCTCCACCTCTTCGTCCGACAACGCTGTGAGCGACGCGGGACACCAGTTCACCATGCGCTTGCCGCGATAGATGAGTCCTTTGCGATATAGATCAACAAACACCTTCTGCACGCACAACGAATACTCCGGGTCCATTGTGAAACGTTCGCGCGTCCAATCGCACGAGCAACCGAGCTTCTTGAGTTGGTTGATGATGATGCCGCCGTGTTTCTCCTTCCAAGTCCAGACGCGTTTGAGGAATTCTTCGCGCCCGAGATCGTATTTGGATTTGTGTTCCTCTTTCTTGATCTGTTTCTCCACCTGCACCTGCGTCGCGATGCCCGCGTGATCCGTGCCCGGCAACCAGAGAACTTCCTTGCCGTCCATGCGCGCTTTGCGACTGAGGATGTCTTGGATGGTGTTGTTGAGCACGTGCCCCATGTGCAACATGCCAGTGACGTTCGGCGGCGGAATGACGATGGAATACGCCGGGCGCTTGTCGCTGACGCGCGCCGGGTCGGCGGTGAAGCAGGAATTATCGAGCCAGAACTGATACCACTTATCTTCGACTGATTGTGGCTCGTATGCTTTGGGAATCTCAGACATAAAATCTCAACTTAATCTGTGCAACCAATAACCTTCGCGTCGTTTGCCGTGCGCTACGGCCACGATGACGATGCGCTTTTTTTCCTCCCGGTAAATGAGGCTGTGAGGAAAACGCCCAATCCGCCATTTGCGCGTGTTTCGCCGATGAGGTGTGCCGAGCGCCGGGTGTCGTGCGACAGAATGTTCGGCATGTAAAACTGCGGTGGAAAATTTTTCGCCCACGCCCGACTCCTGTTCTTCGTACCAAGCCGCAGACTCGGCGACATCAATCCGCGCGCTGGGTAGATAATCTACGGGCTTTGATTTCATTTAATCTGCGTCGCATCTCTGCGTGAACCTGAGCCGAAGGAATTGTTTTCACCCGGCCTGACTCCAACTCGTCCAATCGGCGGTCAATTTCACGATCCCATGACTCGTCCACTCCCAACTCGTATTCGGGCGGCAAAGTCGCATAAAGAAGGTCGGCCAATTCGACTCGATCTTCGGGCTTTAGTTTCGCAACCAATTCCCCGGCCTTCTTTTTTAGTGCAACGGTCATGATAGAAAAATGCCTGATTCAATGGCTCTTGGCAAATCCGTTCATTTTCTCAGCAACATGTATTTCGTCCAGCGGGTCAGCTATCGGGAATCGAAGTCAGAGGGTTTGACGCCCTTTATGAATTTGCCGAACGCGAATGGCGACGGCTGAAATTCACCCACGCAAGCCGCGTCGGCCTGGGCGGGCACTTCCAGACCGGTGAGCCAATAGCTGGCATTGATGAACAACCGGCGCAAATCTTCGCTTTGCAGATCCACCGCCGCGCCGATGGTCGAGGTGAGCGCACGGGTGGTCTTCCCGTTCTCCCAAGTGTGATCACGCACCCAGACTAGCGGCATCAGAGCTTTGCCGTAGTTCGGCAGCGCGTCGGATTTCATTTCTTGCAGGACCATGCCGTGCATCAAGACCGTATCGGTTGGCTTCAGATTTTTCACCGTGTAAACATCGCTTGGCCCCGAGACATCCTTCACGCTCCGCAACACCGGATGCCCGACTTGAAGTCCGTCAATCAGACCGCGCGTGCCTTCCGTACCGTGAATGCCATGATGCGCCACCCAAGTTTCGCCCAACACCTGTCGCCCAAAACCGCCCAGCCATTCCTTGCTGCGCCAGTCGCAGCGCGCGAACGGACTGCTGCTATTGCGGGTGTATTGAAACGCGTGCGTCGCCGTCCGCAACGCGATGATGGGTTTGCCCGATTGCGCGTAATCCATGAAATACTTCATGTCTGCATCCGGCAGTTCGCGAAAGCGGAAGTGCAGGATCATCAGGTCGGCGGAGTTCAGCAGATGTAAACCGGGGACGTTGGTCTGGTTGGCCGGATCAATCATGCCGTCCTGCGGATTCACGGAGAACAACACGGTGCATTTGAAGCCGTGACGTTGCGAAAGAATCTTTGCCAGCATCGGCAGACCTTCCTCCGCGCGATATTCCTCCTCACCCGCGAGCAAGATGATGTGCTTGCCGTTGGCCGAACCGGCTGGCGGAGTGAGCGTGGCCCAATCCGCAGCGCGGGCAATGCCGCCAAGCATTGCCAACAGGACGCAGAGAAAACGGCTCACGTTCATCGCGGCAAATTATTTGCGCAGGAGCGCGTATTCCATCGAATCCACCAGCGCTTGCAAGCTGGCTTCGATGATGTTCTCGCTCACGCCGACCGTGCCCCACTCGCGTTTGCCATCGCTGGACGTGATGAGCACGCGCGTCTTGGCCGCCGTGCCAGTGGTGCCGTTGATGATGCGAACCTTGTAGTCCGTCAGTTCAATCGCCTTGAGCTTCGGGAAAAACTTAACCAGCGCGCGACGGAGCGCGGCATCGAGCGCATTCACCGGGCCGTCACCTTCGGCGACGGTGTGCGCGACTTCCTTGGCGACGCGGACGCGCACCGTGGCTTCGCAGATGGATTCAACTTTATCGCGCCGCATGGAGACGTGATACGTTTCGATGTCGAACTGCTGGATGGGTTTCTTCTCCATCGCCGCCCGGATGAGCAGTGCGAGTGACGCCTCCGCCGCTTCATACTCGAAGCCTTGTGATTCAAGCTCTTTAACTTTGGAAGTGATCTCGCGCGTCTCAGGCGCGTCAGGACTCAGCTTGAAGCCCAGTTCCTTCGCCTTCATCAAGATGTTCGTGCGCCCCGACATGTCGCTCACGAGCACGCGCCGGAAATTGCCGACCAATTCCGGCTTGATGTGTTCGTAGCTGCGGCCGACGCGATCAATCGCGTGAACGTGCATCCCGCCCTTGTGCGCGAACGCCGTCTGCCCGACCCACGGCGCGCGAACATCGTGGCGCATGTTCGCGACTTCATTTACGAACTCGGAAAGTTCCTTGAGCTTCGGCAAAGACTTTGTAGGAACGCAGCGCAACTTCATCTTCAGTTCCAACGTCGGGATAACACTGATGAGATTGCAATTGCCCGTGCGTTCGCCGTAGCCATTGATCGTGCCCTGCACCTGCATCGCGCCTGCGTCCACAGCAGCGATGGCGTTGGCAACAGCGAACCCGCAATCGTTGTGCGTGTGGATGCCGACCTTGCAATTCAACTTGGACTTCGCGAACGCGGTGATCTTCGCGATCTCGCTCGGCAGCCGTCCGCCGTTCGTATCGCACAAGACGATGCAGTCCGCGCCCGCCTTCTCCGCCGCCTGCCAGGTGGCGAGCGCGTATTCGGGTTCTTCGGTAAAACCATCGAACGCGTGTTCTGCGTCGTAGATCACTTTCTTCCCGTGATCTTTGAGATACCGGATCGTGTCGCCGATCATGCCAAGATTTTCATCCGGCTTGGCGCGCAACACTTCGAGAACGTGGAGCAGCCAAGTCTTGCCCACGATGGTGACAACCGGCGTCTTTGCTTCGAGGATCAGGCGCATCAACTCATCGTTCTCCACCGCCACGCCTTTGCGGCGCGTCATGCTGAACGCCGCGATCTGCGCGTTCTTCCATTTGCGTTTGGCGGCCTGCTTGAAGAACTCCATGTCCTTCGGATTGCTACCGGGCCAACCGCCTTCAATATAGTGAACCCCGAAAGAATCGAGCTTCTCAGCGATGCGGAGCTTGTCCACGGCGGAGAAATTGATGCCTTCGCCCTGCGCCCCATCGCGCAGAGTCGTATCGTAGATTTCGACTTGAGGTTTCATCGTTCCGCCGAAGCGGAGGGGAAGGATATGAAAAAGCCGTGCAGTGGCAATTCGCAAAAAGTATTCAGCTATCCGGTTGTTGAAATATTACAGCCCCTTGTTCGCCCGCCACAACAGCACCGCACCCACGCCTTGGAAAATCAAGTTCGGCAACCACAACAGGAGATGCGGCGACCACTGCGGTTGTTTGGACAGCGAGAGGCCGAGCAGAATGAAGCTGTAATAGACCAGCACCAGCACGATGGCGATGGCGAAGCCGATGTTCGTCTCGCGGCGTTGTACGCGGATGCCGAGCGGGATGCCGATGAGTGTGAATCCAAAACACGCGAACGAGAACGCCACTTGCCGGTGCATCTGCACTTTGATTTGCGACGCCATCTGGCGCACTTGTTCCAGCGAGAGCGAACGCGGTTGTGGCGTTGCATTGGTCGCGGAGGTCGGAGGCAGTGCCGCCAGCGCTTCGAGCTTCCACATCTCCCGGCGCAGTTGGGTGAATGTCATGTCGCTCATGGAAGTGCGTTCAATGATCTTATCCCAATCCTTGAGCTCTATTTTTTTTGAAAGGCTTTCGTCGTGTGAGAGAACGGATTGATCGTCTTTATCGAACGAAACTGTGCGGGCATCAAATAGGTTGAGTTGAATCGTATTGTTGGTGGTGTCCAACTCCAGTTTGGCGCGGGGTGATGTGATCGTGGCCGGGAAATTTGTTCCAGAGCCGAGCAGATACACGACCACATCCTCCAGATTTCCATCCCGGTTCTTGCCGACATAAAAAATGTAATCGCGCTGCTTTGGAAACGAGAAGTGACGTCCTTCGGGGATAAGCGATGTTGAAAACTGCGAGGTAACCAGCTTGGCGAAAAGTTTCTTGTGAGCTGTCCGCGACTTCGGACCCAAGTCCATGTTGACCCACGCACAAAACCCGCACAGCACCAGACTCAATATCAGGATCGGCGCGCTCAACGTGATCAGGCTCACGCCGCCTGCGCGGGCAGCGGTCAATTCCTGATCCGCGCTGAACCTGCCGAACACCAGCAGCGTGGCGGTCAACATCCCCAGTGGCAACGCGAACACCCACACGAACGGGATCAGCAATCCCATCGCCTGCGCCATCATCCCGATCGTGGCCTGACCGCTGACGACCAATCCCAGGACATCCTTGAGGATGTTGCCGAGCAACAACACGAACGTGAACACCATTACAGTCATCACCAGAGTGGCGATGACTTGCCGGGTCAGATAAAGGTGCAGTGTCTTCAAGCGTTGCGGGCGACAATCTGCTCAGTTCACGCCCGTGAAACAATGAAAAGAAATCGCAAGGAGATAGCCGCGCTGCATCAAATTCGTGACCGCCACATCCGTCACACCTCACAGAAAACTCTGCGGCTTGCACCCATTGAGCGAATCACTATCATTCCGCGCATGAAATTGATTCTTGTGACTGTTGCCCACCTCGCGATCATCGGAGTTCTAGGTGCTGGAATCCTGATGTTGATGCAGGGCAAGCCGGGCTTGCTCATCGGCGGTGTGGCTCTCTATGCGATCGTCTTTGCGAAGGCGTGCATCTCCGCTCACTGATCACTGAGCAGACGGAACAGGCATTCCTTTTTGAACTGCGGGAATGACTGTTGACCACGGAGCGCAATTGGCATCCGCTAGACCCGCCGCCACGCCAGTCGCCGCTGCGGACGCCACAGAGGTTCCACGCGAGCCATAGACGAACCCATTGTAGTTGAACAAAACCTGCCCCGGTGCGCCCACGTCTGGTTGCGTGCCTTGATTTGCATACGGCGCAACTTTTCCACGCTCCACTGAAGTCACTGAGACGACACCGGGACATCCCGCCGGGTAGAATGGAACTTTGCTGGCATCATTCCCCACGGCGGCAAATACCGGGATGCCGCGCGAGGCGAGTTGCTGGATGGCATCGCACAACAGCGGACTGTAACCGTAACCTCCAAGACTCGCGTTGATGACGGTTGCGCCTTTGTTGGCAGCCGCGATCATCCCCGCAGCTACATTGAACGTATTGGCAGAACTGCTCGCACCGAAAACATCCACGGAAACGATTTGAACGGAGGTATCACTTTTGCCCGACGCCTGCATCGCCTGAACGAATGCATTGACCATCGCGACCTGATGCGTGGGGCTGTCGCTCACCGAAGATTGCCCGGCCACAGCGACGCGCTCCTTGATGAACTGCTCCAACTCCGCGCTGAGTTTGGGAAGCGGGCTGTCAACGAATCCGACGACGACTTTGCATTTATCCTGCTTGGGCGGATTGAGCGTCAGTTTGTTTTGAGGCGGCGCGATGCCTCCTACATTCTGGGGTGTCAACGGTTGCTCCAAGTCGTAACTATTCTGAACACTTGTCACATCGGGGTTGGCTTCGAGCTTTTTGCGAGCCGCTTCAGTTGATTCCTCGTCTTCAAACCGCAGCCGATACGCATTCAGTTCCGGGATGAATCCGACGATCTTCGCACCGAGCATTTTTGCCAACGCCTCCATGTCCGTGCCGGGCTTCACCTGGACGATGAGTTCATTCATCACGCGTTTGGGCTTGGGCGAAGGACGCGAGGCGCGCATCTGCTGGGTCGCATTGCCCATCGCTGTGCGGAAAACGTAGAGCCGCTGCTGCCCGTTCGTCTGCGGCATCATGGCGAAATTCATATCGCCCAGCAGCCGACGCAATGCCTCGCCCGGCGGGAGGCTTTTGAATTTCACGGAAGCTTTATGGCGATAATCCGGTTCGAGAAAGATGTTCCAACCACTTTGCGCGGCGACTTCCTCCAGCATGGGGACAAGCTCCCAGTCGCGAACGTCCGCCGTCACGCGTTCGTTCTCGCGATCCCAGAATAAATTGTTTGTGCCCGCCGCAAGCGAATTCCGATTCGTCATGCAAAGCACAGCGAGCAGCGACAGCACAAGGCTTCGGAGAAATATTTTTTTCATCATGCTCATGGACGATTGGAGTCTGGGTTTGTTCACGACGTTCAAAACGACTTACGGAGTCTTGACGCGATAGTATCGTTGCGACGACGAATTGTTTGTCTCAGACCAGATCGCGGATGAATTGGTTGGCGTCACGCCGCTACGGAGCGTGAACCCATTCGTGATGTTTGTCGCACTCAAAATCTGGTAGCCACGCCCCGCCGTCGCAGGCCAGATCAACGTCGGCGTTGGATTGAGCACAGAAATGCTGAACGGCATCTCCGCGCCCACAATACGAATCCATTTAGTGTCGGTGCGGTATTGTTTGCCATCGCTCTTTGTGACGACGGCGTAAAACGGATGCAACCCGATGCCGAGATACGACGCGGGGATGAAAAAGTTCGCGCTGTTGACGTTGTTCGATGCACCGAGCGATCCGCCCGTGCTGAACAGTTCAATTTTGGTGATGTTGTTCGTGGTCTGTGTGACGAGGAATTGCAGCGTGGCTTCCAATGCGGTGTTTGTTCCACCCATCAAACAGGTAAGCGCTGCAGTCCAGCCGTTGTTCGAGATGCGGACGTTGCGCGCGATGCGTTTTTGAGTTCTGACGTGACTGCCTTCGTAAGCCACGGCGGTCAGTTCGTGATAGCCGTCGGCGTTTGTCGTGGTGTTGAACGGCGCGGTGAGATTCCAGTTGGTCAGACCCGCAGTGATGTAAATGTGAGCGCGCTGTCGCAGGTCGTTTATGTTTTCGTCTAACTTCTGTGTTCCTGCCGGAATAATCGTCAGCGGTCCAGAGTCCGTGATGACAGCTTGAATCTGCGACTCAGGCCAACCCGGACTGCGTGCGAAAAGATTAAACTCTCCTCCCGTCAGACTGAACGGAATGTAATTGATCAAGTCTGCTGCCATGACGCCATCAACCCCAATCAGCGACGCGTTCGTATTGATCGCGGTGATCAACGACTGCATCAGCACTGCGGTGTCCGTGTTGCCAGATGCGTTGGTCACGGCAATGGTCGTTGCTGCGCCGTTCGTCCGTGTCACTACGATTTGCAGCCATGTTCCATTGGCAACCGTGTTGGTGACGACGAAATTCCTCATGCCACGGGCTGTGGTGTCCAGAAGGTTTGGGCCAGAGGTGCTAACATAGGTGTTGAGTGCGCTAGCTGTGCCGATGTAGTTGCTGACGACGATTGGCAGATTCGCTCCGACCTTTGCGATGTTGAGGTTTTGAAATTCAATACGATCACCGTGCGCGAAGGCCGCAATTTTTGTGGCGTTGCTATAAGAATTCCCGTTGAGTCGCAGTACTAGATTGCTCGCCACGGTCTTGAGCGTCGCACTAGCGGGCACGATATAATTCGTCTGCGAACCGTTGAGCGTCACATAAAGAATGTTGTTCTGGCGCGGCGGAATGTTACTCACCGTGTTCAACCACTGACCGTCGAGACACAAATCCACCTGTTGGACAGGCCGCGCCAGTGAGTCCGATGTGAACTGGACGCTCAAGTTCGTCGCGCCCGCCAACACTGCACCGTCCGGCAGTCCCGTCCAGTTGCCCGTGGCAACCGACGCAAACGGCGCGGCCAGCGGTTCACCAACCATGATGCCCTGATACGGATTGGTCACGCTCTGGTAGTAACACTCACCAATGGAGAATCCGCGCGATTGGAAAAAATAGTTTTGCGCGACAGCAAATTTGTCCGGGTAGGCGCACGGCTCGATAATTGTACCATAACTCGCTGTCGCGCCTCGGTTGATAAAATCCATCGCAGTGGTGTGACCGACTGATTCAAACAGATAACCGCTGAATGAAGTCAGGTTATCCGCCATCGCTCCGGGAACGTAAGAGCCATACATGTTGAACTGCTGAACTCCGTTCTGAAATCCGAGCATCGGCCCCAAATCAGCGTCGTAGTAAGTATTTGTCAATGTAACGCCGTAGTCGCCGCGCAATCGCGTGTTGAAAATTGCATTATCCGCCTGGGCGTACCGAAGATTTCGGATGACATCATAACTCTTGGTAAGAAAGACGTGTTGAGACGGAAAACTCGCATCGCTTACAACACCCAAATCCACCAACGCCTTCGCCTTGGTGAGATTGGTGGCCGTGAGCATGAACGTCAGCCACGAATTACTGCTCGCATTGATGGGGGGCGTCTGCCGGAAATTGGATTCACTGCCTGCGTAAAGATTGGTGCTGCCTGGTGCGAGCGAGCAAGCCGCCATCGGGTCTGACAGATTGTCCTTGAAACCGTAGAACAACGCAGCAGTGGTCGCGTTGACATTATTTGCCACGTTCACCGTCGTGTTAGTCACGCGATACGGGATGTCCATGCAAAGCACTATGAAATCAATCTGGTTGGTGAGTGCGCGGCTGTTCAACGCGTTCGTGAGCGATGAGCGCAGGATTGTTTCAAACTCCACACGCGTCCAAGTCAGATTACCGCCAGTCCAGTTGATGCGGATGAGATTCTGAGGAGGCACACCACGCTTCTCGCAATAGTAGTTGCCAAGCTGGACGGAGTTGGTGCTGTTCTGATTGACGACCACCGCCACATTCAAGCCGCTGCCTCCGGCCAATGCCGGCAAACAAAAAGCGGCAGCCATAAACAACGCCGCCGCGTTACGACTCCAAGTGATCACGTTTTGATTCTCTCAGATTTTGCGTATCCCGTAAAGCTCCGGGTTCAAACAAAAAACGCCAGCCGCAGAGCGCGACTGGCGTTCGTAGATTCAGAAGGTCGTTAACTCGACAACGCTCCGGCAGCGGGTGCACTTTGACTGAAAGACAGTTTCTCCTTGTCGCCACTGACGCGGATCGGTTCGCCTTCGTGCAAGTGACCCCGGAGGATTTCCTCGGCCAAGGGGTCTTCGAGATAACGCTCCACTGCGCGACGCATCGGACGTGCGCCGTATTGAGGGTCATAACCTTTCTCCACGAGCAAGTCCTTCGCGGTTTCGTCGAGCTCCAGTTTGAGATTCTTGCCCTTCAAACGGTTCACAACTTTTGCGATCTCCAAGTCGAGAATCTGGATCAAGTCTGGCTTGGTCATCGTGCGGAACACGATCGCGTCATCCAAGCGGTTCAAAAATTCAGGTCGGAATGTTTTCTTCGCCTCTTCCATGGTGCGTTCACGCATCTTTTCATAGCTGGATTCATCAGAAATCGTGGAGAATCCCAGCGTAGAACCGCGCTTGATCGTGTCTGAGCCGACGTTTGACGTCATCAGGATGATCGTGTTTCGGAAATTCACCACGCGTCCCATGCTGTCCGTCAATTTACCTTCTTCAAGAATTTGCAACAGCATGTTCCAGACATCGGGATGAGCTTTCTCGATTTCGTCGAACAGCACCACGGAGTAAGGCTTGCGCCGAACGGCTTCAGTCAACTGGCCGCCTTCTTCATGACCGATATATCCCGGCGGCGAACCCACGAGGCGCGACACGTTGAACTTCTCCATGTACTCGCTCATGTCGAGTTGGATGAGGGATTTCGAGTCGCCAAACATGTTTTCCGCGAGCGTCTTGGCCAAAAGCGTTTTGCCTACACCCGTCGGGCCGAGCAAGAGGAACGTCCCGATTGGGCGGCGCGGGTCTTTCAGATCAGCGCGTGAACGGCGCAATGCTTTGCAGATCGCTGAAACACCTTCCTTCTGACCGACGACCACCTTGGTCATCTCGCCTTCGACAGCCATCAAGCGCGCCATCTCGTCCTGTCCCATGCGTTGCAGCGGGATGCCCGTCCACTTGGAAACGATATACAGAATATCTTCTTCGCCGACCACGACTCGTTTCTCTTCGCGAGCCGTGCGCCAGTCGGTCATGATTTTCTCAAGCTTCTCCTTGGTCTGTTTTTCCTTGTCGCGCATGTTCGCTGCGCCCTCAAAATCCTGATTCTTGATCGCCTTTTCTTTCTTGCCCTTAATCTCTTCGATCTCGACTTCGATGTCTTTGACTTCCGGCGGACGCGTCATGGTGCTGATGCGCGCACGCGAACCAGCTTCATCCAAGAGATCAATCGCCTTATCCGGCAGAAAACGATCCGTGATGTAACGATCCGAAAGTTTTACGGCTGCGGACACCGCATCATCTGTGAACTCCGCCTTGTGATGTTCTTCGTATTTCGGACGAAGCCCCTTTAAGATTTCAATCGCGTCATCAATCGAAGGCGCTTCGACTCTCACGGATTGGAAACGGCGTTCGAGTGCAGCGTCCTTCTCGATATATTTGCGATATTCGTTCAGCGTGGTTGCGCCGACGCATTGCATCTCGCCACGACTGAGCGCGGGCTTGATGATGTTTGAGGCGTCCATCGTACCTTCCGCTGAACCGGCTCCGACGATGGTGTGCAATTCGTCAATGAAGAGGATGATATTCTTGGCGCGACGGATCTCATCCATCACAGCTTTGATGCGCTCTTCAAATTGTCCGCGATACTTGGTGCCCGCGACCATCAAAGCCAGATCGAGTGTGATGACGCGCTTCTCACGGAGAAGTTCGGGAACGTTGCCCTTCGCGATTTCCTGAGCGAGCCCTTCGACGATGGCAGTCTTGCCAACGCCTGCTTCGCCAAGCAACACGGGATTGTTCTTCGTGCGACGGCAAAGAATCTGGATGACACGTTCGATCTCGTTCTTACGACCGATGACCGGATCCATATCGCCCTTGCGAGCGATTTCAGTGAGGTCACGCCCGAATGCTTTGAGCGCAGGTGTTTTGACTTCACCTTTCTTTTCCGGTCCGCCGGGAGCTGCAGGCTTCTCTGAAGTCTCGCCCGACGCTTGCTCTTCGTGCGCGGCGAAATTCGGATCCAACTCCTTAAGGATTTCCTGACGTGTCAATTCGATGTCCACTTCGAGATTCTTGAGAACGCGCGCTGCTACGCCGTCTCCTTCACGGAGTAATCCGAGGAGAATATGCTCTGTGCCGACGTAAGTATGGTTGAGTGCCTTCGCCTCCTTCGATGCGAGCGCGAGAACTTTTTTCACACGCGGCGTGTAAGGAATGTTGCCGATCATCTTCTGATCCGGGCCGGTGCCGACTTGCTTCTCGACTTCCATGCGGACGGTTTCGAGATCAAGCCCCATCTTTTGAAGGACGTTGACCGCGACGCCCTGCCCCAACTTGATCAGACCGAGCAACAGATGCTCAGTGCCGACGAAGTTGTGGTTGAAGCGGTCCGCTTCCTTGCGCGCGAGAGCAAGCACCTGCTGCGCGCGCGGCGTGAAATTATTCATGGCTTCATCGCTCATAATTTGTAATGCAAGTTGCTACGACTTATCCGACTTGTCCAATCCGGGCGGGGCTGAACCGCCGGGCTTGGTCACCGGACGGCTAACGGGTTTTAATCTCTCGCGCAACATGTCCGCTCGGAGCAGGTCGCGTTCCTCCGCAGACAGCTTCTCCGAATGCTTCTTCTGCAAATGCGCTGGTTGCGTGAGGATGAACAATTCGTCCACGAGTGAGCCATCTGTCTTGGGAAACAACCCAACCTCCACACCCAGCCGCAGCAGCGAGAGCAGATTCATCGTTTCCTTCGAGGAAATGCTGTGCGAGTTCGCCAGAATGCCATAGGCACGACCGATGTGGTTGTAGATGGTCTTGGGTTTCTTCTCCAACAACGAGGCACGCGCGTTCTCCTCGTGCTCGATGATCTGCGCCAAAACCTTTTCCAGCCGCTCGACGATGCTCGTCTCGGCTTCGCCCAACGTCATTTGATTGGACACTTGGAAGACATTTCCCAACGCCTCGGTGCCCTCGCCGTAAAGTCCGCGAACAGCCAAACCAAGCTTGTTCACCGACTGGATGATCGGGTTGATCTGCTCGCCGAGAACCAGTCCCGGCAGATGCAACATCGCACTCACGCGGATACCTGTGCCGAGATTCGTCGGGCAAGCCGTGAGATAACCAAGCTCGTTGCTGAACGCGTAAGTCAACTTGCGCTCCAGCTCCGAGTCCAACCGATCAATCGCCTGCCACGCCTGCCGGATTTGCAATCCCGGACGCAATGCCTGAATCCGCAAATGATCTTCCTCGTTGATCATCACCGACAAAGTTTCATCCGTGTTGATGACCAATCCGCTTCCCGCGCTCTTCGCTGCGTGTTCGCGACTCACAAGATGGCGTTCGACCAAAATTTGTTTATCGAGTGCGCTGAGATTATCCATCGTCTCAGAGAACGCGCCCTTCATCTCCGGCAAACTTTCCACCGCCGGGCGGATGACTTCCAACACGCGCACACGCTCAGGCTTCTTCGCCCAACCGGGAAACGCGCCGTCCTTGATGTTGCGCGCCAATCGCACACGACTCGACATGACGATACGATCGTTCGGCCCCTTGCGGTGTGCGCTGTCTGCCGCAGAAACTAGAAAGTCATCGAGGTTCATGATTTCAAGCCGTCGTTGCTGTTAGTCGTGTGTTCAATTGTTTGATCTCGTCGCGCAACTGAGCCGCCGTCTCGAAACTTTCTGTCTCGATAGCTTTGTTCAACTTCTTTTGCAACGACGTCAACTGCTCAGTCATGTCGCGCTTGGTGCGGAGACTTTCCGGCACCTTGCCGACGTGCTTAGTGCCTTTGTGCATGGATTTGAGCAACCCGCCCAACCCTTCCGCAAATGTCACATAACATTCCGAGCAACCGAGTCGCCCGGATTTCTTGAAGTCTGCGTGGGTGAACCCGCATTGTAAGCATTTAGCATCCGCACCGCCGACGGATTGCTCCAACTCCTGCGACGCGCCCAAGCCGAGCAACAAGTCTGCTAGCGAGAAACCTGTCTGGTCGTTCACGCCCTTCGTCTTGGCGCACTCTTCACACAAGTCCACCTTTTGCATTTTCTCCCCCGCGATCTGGGTGAGATGCACCGTGGCGTTTTTTTCTTTGCAGATGCAACACAGCATAATCTTAAAGTTATATCGGCTCGCCAGTGGAGTTCGTCAAGGCGTGGTATTTCTCCACCAACTTGCGAGTGAGCAAACCTGGCTTGCCGTTTCCGATCACTCGCCCGTCAATCTTCACCACAGGCATGATCTCCGCGCCCGTACCAGTGAGGAAACATTCGTCCGCGTTGAACAGATCATAGCGCGTCAGAGTCGGTTCGGAAACTTTGATGCCTGATTGCGCGGCGATATCCATCACTGTGCCACGCGTGATGCCATACAATGCACCAGCCGACAGCGGCGGCGTCATCAACTCCCCGTTCTTGATGATGAAAATATTATCCGCCGTACATTCCGCCACGAAACCTTCCGCGTTCAACATCACCGCTTCTTCCACGCCCGCGTTGTTCGCTTCGATCTTCGCGAGGATGTTGTTGAGATAGTTCAGCGACTTGATTGCCGGGTTCACCGCGCTGTGCAGATTGCGCGTCGTCGGCACGGTCACGATGTCCATCCCCTTCGCATAAAGCTCTGGGGGATAAACTTGAATCTTGCCCGCGATGATGATGACGGACGGATTTTTGCAACTACGCGGGTTCAATCCCAGCGTTCCCACGCCGCGCGTCACCACGAGCCGCACATAGCCATCGCGCAATTTATTCTTACGGATGGTATCCACCGTCGCCTTCATCAACTCTGAGTGCGACATCGGCAGAGTCATCAGAATCGCCTTGGCCGAGTAGAACAAGCGGTCAATGTGCTCCTTCAACTTGAAGACGCGACCGTTGTAAGCGCGGATGCCTTCAAAAACCCCGTCGCCATACAGAAGACCGTGATCAAACACGGACACCTTGGCCTTGCTCTCGTCGTAAAATTTTCCGTCTATAAAAACTTTCATGTCAATCGTGGTGAAACTATGTGAGAAAGCAGAAATCAACGCAAACGTGAATTTCCAATCCGTGCGGATAAAGAAGCTTGTTTGTTCTCTATCGAAGCAATCGGCTGAGAATACCGAACACATCCGTGGATCGTATCTCTTGGGACTGTAACGATTGAGGGTGACCGCTGATGATTACCGGCCACTCTTGCGGATTGGTTGGCCGCGCGCCATGTGAACCTTTCACCAACGACGAATCGAGCGGAATCACATCCATCAACATGCGGAAGCCGAGTTTCTTTTGCAGCAAACGCCACGCGATCTTTGCTGTGACCAACGGAATTTTCGGATCGAGAAATAATTCCACCGGGTCGTAGCCGGGTTTGCGATGAATGTCCACCGTGCGAGCGAAGTCCGGCGCGAGTTTGTCATCCAGCCAATAGTAATAGGTGAACCACGCGCGCTCATCGGCCACTGCAATCAAATCGCCCGCACGGGGATGATCCAAACCATTGGCGCGCTTCTCTGCCGTACCCCAGACTTCTGCGACGCCCGCTTGCTGCTCCAACAACATCCGAACTGAATTCTCCAGCGCGCTGTCGTTTAAGTAAACATGCGCTACCTGATGATCGGCTACGGCAAACACCCGGCTCGCCCCGCAATCAAGCAACTCCAACCCAAGTTCATCCTTGATCGTCAACCAGCCGCGCTCGCGAAACAACCGGTTGAGATGAACCGGTGTGTCCACCGCGCTGATGCCGTATTCCGAGAGCAACACCACCTGCACGGATTGCTTCGCGAAGAAATCAATCAAGTCGCCGACGATGGCGTCAATGCGCCGCAAGTCGTCTGCAATGATGGGATTGGTAGGGCGCGTCACTCCGTGCGCGCCGACGGCGGGCAGAGGACTGCCCGCCCTACCTTCAATGCAAGGCCCGAAGCGTTGGAGGTTGTAATCCAGATGCGGCAGGTAAATCAAGTTCAGCGTCGGGGCGTGTTTGCGTTCGATCCACTTGGCCGACTCCGC
>JANPGI010000222.1:0-4490 GCA_031423875.1 Verrucomicrobiota bacterium
GGTTTATCACGCCAATCCGCTCGATGCGAAAACCATCGGCCCGCTCATCAACGACCATGAAGTCACCTTCGTTCTCGCCACGCCGACGTTCCTGCAACTCTACATGCGCGGTTGTTCGCCCGAACAGTTCGGCAGCGTGCGCCTCGTCGCCGTCAGCGCGGAGAAATTACCCGATCGCCTCGCCACCGCGTTCGAGGAACAATTCGGCATCCGCCCGTTCGAGGCGTATGGCTGCACGGAATGTTCGCCCGCCGTCACAGTGAACACGCATGATTTCCGCGCTGCTGGCTTTTGGCAAGTCGGCGCCAAGCGTGGCAAGATCGGTCATCCGTTGCCCGGCATCTGTGTGCGGATCGTTGATCCCGCCACGCTCGCGCCAGTGCCGCTGGGTCAAAGCGGTTTACTGCTCGTGCGCGGCCCGAACGTGATGCTGGGTTATCTCGGCAAGCCGGAGAAAACTGCCGAGGTCTTGAGCGACGGTTGGTACACCACCGGCGACATCGCCGCGCTGGACGAGGATGGTTTCATTCAGATCACAGATCGCCTCAGCCGCTTCAGCAAGATCGGCGGCGAAATGGTGCCGCACATCAAGGTGGAGGAAAAACTGCACGAACTTGCGGGCGCGACCGAACAATCGTTCGTCGTCACCAGCATCGCGGATGAAAAGAAAGGCGAACGCCTCGTCGTGTTGCACAAACTCGCGGACGACAAACTTCAGTCGTGTCTGGAAATGCTCACATCGAGCGACTTGCCGAATCTCTGGAAACCGAAAGCGGATTCTTTCGTACGGATGGAAGCGTTTCCGATGCTCGGGACGGGCAAGTTGGATTTGCGGAAGGTGAAAGAGATGGCGCAGAACAGTTCAAGCCCAGCAGCGCAGAGTTAAACTCGAAATCGGAACAGTAGCCGCAGATCACATGGATAAAAGGGTTTTCTAATCTGAGCGATTGAAATAACCCTGCTCGTTCGGCTAGAGAAGGAGAGTGATCGAGCGAGCAGGGCTGCGGTTCATTGATAGACCGGCACGAGGTAGGTCTCCACGAAGTCCGGCCCGGACATCTCGAGGTTCACTTCAAATTCCCAGTAGATGGGTTTCGGCGCATGGAAATTCGTCGGCAACGCTTCCGCCGCCGGTGCAAAGCTGAATTCGCGTATCTTGCCCGGAAGCAATTCGTCCGCAGGGTCAAGCTGCCAGTTGCCGCTCCAGATTTCTTGCTTCACCAGATAGGTGGAGCGTTTGCTGCCCGTGGTGGTGGTTTCCCACCATTCCTCCAGGCAGCGCAAGGTGAAGCTGCCTTTGACGGGTTTGCTGATGCCGTTGGGGGCCGGCCAACGGATGAGGATGGGTTCGCTGATGGAGTATGGGAATCGCGCAAAGTCTATCCGTGAATCGCTGAACTTCAACGCGCGTGCCAGTGTGAGGAAGAATTGTCCCCAGACTGCCAGGAGTATGAGGTCGAACAAACCGACGATGCACTTCACCATGAACGGGCCGTACTTGCTGAAGAACGCCCACCAGTTGAAAATGGAAAGGAAAACGGTCAGTGCGATGGCAAGGCCGGACGCTTTGAAGACCTTGCTCCAACGCGACGGTTGGTAGCCGCGTTTGTTCCAGTTGTAATCAGCAAGAGCAACGGCTTCCGGTGCGCCATTGGTTATTGGCACACGGCGGCGATTCCAGAGGAATTGTCGGATGGCCGCGCCCCACAGCGCCAGTCCCGCACCGAAGAAGCACGACCCGCAGATTGTCAGCACCCAATACGGCGCGTGAACGGATTTGGGTTCAACGTGAATCAGTCTGAGGCCGATCAAAATAGTCCCCACGCCCACGCCGACGAAGGGCAAACCAAAGAGAAGTCCCCCACCCGTGGACATGACCCATCGCGAACCGCGTTGGGTCATCTGGCCCGACAGCCGGCGGCGTTGGTTGGATTCCTCGTAACGCATAAGCTCACCCCGACTCACGCTGTCATGAATACGCCAAGCCATGTCCCGATGCTGCCAAAACCCGGCGGCGGATGACAACAATCCATATCCAGCCCCTAACGTCACCCTCGAAATCATTGAACTGGCGATACCGTCTTTGGAACGGAAGTCACACCAACCGGCAACACGAAGCTGAGCGGCGATTTCACCAAGCGGGTCACCAACGCGCGATAGAACAGATGTAACTCCGGCCCGCGCACATTTCGCGCGCGGATCGCCACCCACAACGCCAGCGTGAAGCTCACCAGCAGGTTCAACAGACCTGTGCCGAGAATCCCGATCACAATCCACAACGTCGAAAGTTTTAAGAAATGTTCGCCCCCCACCGCCGCGAACGCCGCCGTCACCTGTCCGGTAGAGAGCGTGACGTGACGAACATCCAGCGGCAGGCCAAAGAATACCGCGACCACCGGAATGATTCCGAGCATCAACCCGAGAGAGATGTTTCCGCCCAACCCGGCGATATTGTGTTCCAGCCACACTGCCATCCGCCGCGTCCGCGTCGGGCCGAACCACCGGTGCGATCCGCGATGATTCGCCAGCGCGGGGCCGAGTTGATGCAGCACGAACCAATTGTCCATCCACGCCGCAAACAAACTCGACAACCACAACAACACACCCGTGAACGCTGCAAAAAACCAACACGCGCTCCACGGCAACATCGTTCCCAGAATCACTTCCGCCTTGTGCGCGTCCACGAGGTGCACGCCGTTGACGCCTCTCCAGATCAAATCAAGGATCAATGTCGCCGGGATCACCAACGCGAGATTGCCGAACACCGCCGCGATCTGCGATCGGATGAGAAACACCACTTCATCCACCAAGATTTCTTGCTGTGATGCCGTGCGCAATTCATCCATGCGCCGGGCCAGCGCGGGCGCCGTGGTCGCGGGTTGTTTGGTGGCGAGTGTGAACCCACACAGTTGGATCAGCACAAAACTGATCGCGTAGTTCAAACCCGCAAAAGCACCCTGAAAAAAACCTGCCAGCGCCAGTTTGCCCAACATCAGTTTGGCAAAAGTAGTAAGCCCGGTCAGAGCACCGCCGCCCGCCGCGCTGCGCAACATGTCCACGTATTCCTTGCCGTCGCGCGCGACGTAATGTTCCCCTGTTTCGGCATTGCGCTCCACGATGCGCCGCGTGAGCAGGCGCAAATTCTGCCGACACAACTCCCGCACGCTACGCCGCGCGTGATTCTGTCGGACGAGATCGGCGATGATTGAAAGTGTTCGTCTCGCATCCATCGTCGGGGCCGACCAAGCCTCCAACAACAACTCCAGCCGCTGCACCTGCGCGCGTAATCGTTCGATGTCATAAACCAGCGCCGTGCTGACGCCGGTTTTTTCCAGACGCGAAGTCACCTCGTCCACCGCACGATCACACGCATCGGCCACGGCGCGCACCATGTTTAACTCTGCTGCCAACTCGCTCAGCGGCGTGCCTGTCTGATGTCGGTCAAGCAACGCTTCCACCACCGGAGTCAATTTTTGGAACGGCAGTTCGCGAAACGCCACCTTGCTCAACCGCGCCCGCACATCACGATGCGATCCCACCACGCAGATGCGATCCGCCAGTTGCACCATCGCGTCTTCGAGATCGGTTCGCAGCGAAACCCAATCACCTTCCTTCAGCGTTTCTTCATGGTGAAACAACGCGATGATCCGGCCCGCGAGTTCGGCATCCAATTGCTCCAGCCAATCCGCCACCGATTCGCGCGGAAACAGCCGGTCAAAAATATCCGCGAGATCACGCGTGTCCGGCGGTTCTGGCAACACGCCGGAAACCAGTCGCGACAAGAGTTCATGCGTGAAACCCGTCCCCTGCGGCAAACCCGTATCGGCGAACAAATCCAACGCCTGTGTATCACGCACAATGGAACGCAACGTCTGCGCCACGCGGATGCGGGCCTCAGGTTGTCGCTCCAAAAGTTGCAACAGCAACTTGAGCCGTGTCGCTGGCACATCGCGGCGCACCCACGCCAATAAATCTTCCGCCCACGCCACGCGCTCCGCGAGCGATTGGTCGGGCCGGGCGTGGGTCAACAAAGCATCCAAAGCAGGTCTGCCCCGCAATGACGCCAAACGATCCCGGAATTGTTGCCACCAACTCATTGTTAAACCTCAGAAGCGAGGCGCGGCGAGTGTTCCCGAACATGATGCGGCTGTCGAGACGGCGCTTTTAACTTAAGGCGTCGAATCAAGGATGCGCTTGCTTCGTCTGACCCCGAACTGTTACTCACACCCATCGCCACCAACTCTATGACAAAACATCTTCTATCAATCGCCATCGTCGCCTTTATCGCGCCCGCTGTTCTGGCCGCACCGACGGATGATGTTTATCTGCTCGGCCCGGATTCCGCGCCACACGACGGCGTGCCCAAGGGCAAAGTCATCGGACCACTCACACTGGCGAGCGATGTCTTCACCAACACCACGCGCCATTACTGGATTTATGTCCCCGCACAATACGACGCCAAAAAGCCCGCCTGCCTGATGGTGTTTCAG
>JANPGI010000223.1:0-4975 GCA_031423875.1 Verrucomicrobiota bacterium
CCCGAGGAGAGGGGGAATTGTTTCCGCTTTTTTGCAGTGCCAGAGTCGCAGCTTTTACCACGCTGATGTTCGCAGAAGATGGAGCGGCTATTGCGACTCCCTCTCCTGGGGGAGAGGGCCGGGGTGAGGGCGGACTAACCCACAAATTTTGCTTCTTAAAATGAACTCACCTCACGCCCGACATCTCGCCGCACTCAAAAAACTTCTCCCCGGCGAAATCACACTTGATCCTGCGACTCTCAGTCGCTACACCGGGGACAAGTGGTTCGCCACGCACCTTCCCGACGCCGTTGCCCTGCCCCGCTCCACCCAATCTGTCGCCACGATTCTGCGCTTCGCCAACAAGCACAGCATCCCCGTCACCGCGCGCGGCGCGGGGCATGGTTACGTCGGCGGCTGTGTTCCGCTGCGCGGCGGCATTGTCATTTCGTTGGAACGGATGAACCGCATCAAGGAGATCAACGCGGGTGATTTCGTTGTCGTCACGCAACCCGGCGTCATCACCGCCACGCTCCAGACCGAAGTTGAAAAGCAGAACCGCTATTATCCACCCGATCCGGCGAGCCGGAGCGAAAGTTCCATCGGCGGCAACATCATCACCAATGCCGGCGGCCCTCGCTGTTTGAAATACGGCGTGACGCGCGATTACGTCCTCGGCCTTGAAGTCGTGCTGGCAGACGGCACGATTGTCCGGCTCGGCAGTCGCACACATAAAAACAAAACCGGCTTCGATCTGCATCGGCTGTTTGTTGGCTCGGAAGGTTTGCTGGGCGTCGTCACTGAAGCCACGCTCAAGCTGCTGCCGCTGCCGCCGTATCGGGCGAACCTCGCTATCGGTTTCAGTTCGATGAAGTCGGCGGTTCGCACGCTGCACGCGATTCTTGGCGCGGGCTTCCTTCCCGCTGCGCTGGAGTTGGCGGATTCATTCACACTCGCCGCCGCCTACAAACGCACCAAGAGCGAACGCCTTCGCGGGTGTCGCGCGCACTTGATCGTGGAGGTGGACGGGCAACGCGCTTCCGTCCGTAGCGAAATCCAGACGCTGCAACGAATCATTCGCGCGCAAAAGCCGCTGTTCATCGAGACTGGCCTCGGTGACAAACAATGTGAAGCGGTCTGGAAAATCCGACGCGAGTTCTCGTATTCGCTGCGCGACACCGGACTGACCAAGCTCAACCAGGACATCGTTGTGCCACGCAGCCGGCTGGAGGATTTGTTCGACTTCGCGGCGCGCTTGCAAAAGAAACACAAGCTTCAACTCGCCTGCTTCGGTCACGCGGGCGATGGCAACATCCACACGAACATCATGGTGGACTTCACACAACCCGGCGCGAAACGCCGCAGCGAGGCGGCGCTGGACGAATTGTTCCGGCAAGTGCTGGCGTGGGGCGGCTCGATCACTGGCGAACACGGCATCGGCATCGCCAAAAAACGCTGGTGGCCGCTGGCCGTTTCCCAAGAAGCCCGCGACCTGCATCGCGCCATCAAGCTGGCACTCGATCCCAAGGCGATCCTGAATCCGGGGAAGTTTGTTTGATGTCGCCTTCGGGCGCGATCATCACCACAAATTCGCCTTTCAAACTGCGAGTTTTCGTCTGCTCCAAAAGCTCCGCCGGTTTGCCGCGTAGGAATTCCTCGAACTTCTTCGTGAGTTCACGCGCCAGCACCACTTGGCGTTCGGGAAAGACTTCGTTCAGTTCGCCCAGCACTTTCTCGATGCGGTAGGGCGATTCGTAAAGCACCAGCGTGCCTTCAAAGGCTTTGAGGGATTCCAGCTTGTTCCGGCGTTGCCCGGATTTGTGCGGGAGAAAGCCGATGAAGTGAAATTCACCCGTCGGCAGGCCGCTGGCGGTCAATCCAGCCACAAGCGCGCACGCACCGGGCACGGCTTCCACGCGAAAGCCGGCGGCGATGGCGGCTTTCACCACGCGCTCGCCCGGATCGCTGATGCCGGGACTGCCCGCATCGGTGACAAGGGCGACTTTCTCGCCACGTCGCAGCCGATCAATGATTTCCTCACTGCGACGGGCTTCGTTGAACTGGAAATAACTGAGCAACGGTTTCGAGAGGCCAAGATGTTTGAGCAATTGCCCGGAGTGGCGCGTGTCTTCGGCAGCAACGACGTCGCACTCCTTCAACACGCGGATCGCCCGCAGCGTGATGTCTTCCAGATTGCCGATGGGCGTGGCGACGAGATACAGCGTGGACGGTGTGAGCGGCGGCAATTCCATGTGCAGAAACTAACCGAAGGTGGATGACTGAAACAAGCAGGCGATGAGGGCGCGGGGTGTAAAGGATGTAAATCCAGGGCGGCGATCACGGCGATGTGACAAAAGGGTGCGGCAGGCAGGAACAAAGTAACAAAACCGAGACCGGACACATGGTATCAACCCCGGAATCCACGGATGATTCAAAAACGTAACAAATCCAGACTGGCGAGGGTGTTCACCAAATAGTGATGAGTGTTGAAGGACGACCAACCGCTAATATTTGGAAGGTTTGCCGGGCTTGATACTGGTTCGATCCATCACCCAGTTGAGATCGGCTGTATCATTGGCACTCAGGAGAACGGGGAATTGAACCGCATCGGCTCGAAGTGGCTGGCGCGTGCTGGCACTTGCCCAGCGGTGCAACTGAGCGTGCCCATCCGCAAAGGCAAACGCTGCCGCTTCCCCGTGGTACGAAGCCGGAAGATCAATCCAATGATTTTTGTAATAGACGTTCAGGAAGTATCCGTCGTTGATGCTGTCCGGGTGCTCCTCCACGAAGACAAAAATATCCGAAGGACGCGGGATGTCAGTGATGCGGAAGAACTGGACGTAGTTTGGATTATTGTCATTGCTGCCGTCCGCTGTCAGTTCGCCCGCATCACCAACCATGGCGTTCATCGAATAACTTCGCACGCGTTCGGACCAACCCGCCTTGCGTTGATCATCGCTCAATACCCGATCCGATGGGCAGCGATAGATTCTGGCGTTCTTGCTTACGTACGAACCCAATCCCGCTTCGGAGAGAGTGGCGGTGTTGGTGTTATCGGAATCAAGTCCCCAAGTCAGGTTGTTGTTGACCCAGTTGGCGTTGGTTTTCATGGCTGGATCTTTGCCGCCTGATTTTCCACCAAGATTGTAAGCGAGCCGCCCGTTGTGATCATCCGAGTACAGAAACCAACCGAAGGCGAGTTGCCGGACATTGCTGACACATTGCATCCCCTGCGCTTTTTCCTTGGCACGGTTTAACGCAGGCAACAGCAATGCCGCAAGCACCGCGATCAATGCGATCACCACAAGCAACTCAATCAAAGTGAAAGCGCGGCCAGCAGCCAACCGACCTCGATCGTGCTTTTGGATCGTTCCGCAAGAAAATATATCTGCAATTGGTTTCACTGAGCTTGCTTTAATTTTTACCATGCGACCCAAGCATGTCAAATAGGGGATTTACCTGAGTTTTGCCGTTTACGTTTTGAATTGTGCAATGCCGCCGTCCGTCTCTAAAGTGCCAAGACTTAAATCTATCAAGATGAAAACAGCCTCCATCCTCCTCGCCACTCTCGGAATCCTCATCACCTGCGGCAACGAATCCGCCCACGCTTGGGATTACGAAGGTCATCGCACCGTCAATCAACTCGCGCTCGCGGCCTTGCCCACGAATTTCCCTGCCTTCGCCATGACAAGTGACGCCCGCGAACGCATCGCGTTCCTCGCAGGCGAGGCCGACCGCTGGCGCAACTATACCAATGATCTCTCGCTCTCGCATTGCAGCGGCCCGGATCATTATCTCGATGTGGAGGAAATGGAAGATTACGGACTGCACCCCGCCACCCTACCCCCATTTCGATACGACATGACTGCGGCTCTCGCTCTGGCACGCGTCAAGAATCCAGAGAAGTTTGAACCCATTGATCCTGCCAAGAACGCAGACCATACGCGCGAACTGGTCGGATTCGCGCCGTGGGCCATCACGGAAAATTGCGGCAAACTGCGCTCAGGTTTCTCGTATCTGAAAGCGTTCCAAAATTACGGCGGCACGCCCGAAGAGATCGCCAACGCACAGGCCAACATCATCTATATCATGGGGGTCATGGGGCATTTCGTCGGTGACATGGCACAACCGCTTCACGCCACCAAACATCATCACGGTTGGGTAGGACCAAATCCCAATGGCTACTCGACGAACAAGTCTTTTCATTCGTGGATTGATGGTGGCTTCTACCGCAAGGATGGCGGCATCAGACTCAATTCACTCACGCCCCGCATCCGCGCCGCGAAAATCGTCGGCGATCCGTTGAAAGCAAACGACACGTTCCGTCAGATCATGATTTACATCGAAGGAACTCAAAAGCTCGTCGAGCCACTCTATCAACTGGAGAAAGAACGCAAACTCTCGCCCGACAACGACCAATCCGCAGAAGGTCGCGCGTTCCTCGATACACAACTCGTTCGCGGCGGCCAGATGCTCGGTGATATCTGGTTCTCATGCTGGCAACAAGCCACCGAAGACCGTTATCTCATCAACGAACTCAAACGCCGTCAGGCCGCCAAGCTGGAAAAGAAATAAATCTGGCACAGCCTGCTGTCCCGGGACGCTGCCTTTTGGCGGCAGCCACGAATCCATTCACGCTCCTGCCGCGTGAACGCGGCCTTCCAATTCAGGCGACAAGTTACGCCTGATTGAATATGGCGCGCCGGTCACGGTGGATGTTGTGAGGCCGTGACCGACGCGCACACCTCCATTAAATCCGCACTTGGCGATACGCGCCCGGTAGAAACGTCTGCTCAGGACGAGGGGCATCAGTGGGTGGCCAATCCATCGCCCCATTCACGACCTCGCGCATTTTGCTGAACCACCAAGTCGCACGCGCCATGCGATTCTCCCGGCGCGCATTTCGGACTGCGCATCGTCCGGCATTCAAATTGAGTTCGAGTTGTTGGTTCGTTTGTTCTGCTGTCGTTGTCATTGTTGTCATGTTTTGCCTTTC
>JANPGI010000224.1:0-2046 GCA_031423875.1 Verrucomicrobiota bacterium
GATTGTTCGGATCGCTTCCGGCGATGAACTCCGCCCAATCGCTCAAGCCATCGGTGTCGGTGTCCGTCGTTTTGCTTCTGAGAGGTGAGACGCCGCTGAACTGCGCCAGCTCCCATGAGTCCGGGATGCTGTTCGTGTTCGCATCCGCAAACGTATAGTTGCCCGTGAAGTTCAACGTGCCGCCAGGAGCGAGTGTGTTGGTGAGCGCGATGGGCGTGTTGTAAAAAAGAATATCCGCGAACTCCAAAACATATTCGCCCGCAGGCGCGTTGGTGATGTGCCCGAAGCGCCCCTTCACATTCTTCGAGGTCGGCCCGCTAAGAAACGTGTTCGCCTGCCAGATGTTGTTCGTGATGTTGATGACGCCGCCGATGACGTTGGTGACCGTCACCGCGACATCGTCCACCAACCAACCCGAACGCTCGCCGATGTCGAACGCCACGAGTTGATGCGCCCAAACAAAATAGACGACCTGCCCAGCGAACGGCGAGAGATCGATCGTCTCCAGCTCCCAGCCAGCGTTCGCATCCACGTATTGCGCCAGTGGAATGGACTGACTCCCGCCCGCCGTGATGATGTAGAGCGTGCCCGCCTCGAAGATGTCGCTCTCCGTCTTGTCCGTGAAATCGTACGTGTGCCAGAACGTGAGCTTGGCGGAGTTGCCGCCTGCGAGATGGATCGCCGGGCTGACGAGAAACGTCTCGGTGTAATCCATGTAAGTGTCCGTCAAACTGCTGCCCCAACAGGCGAGTGGCGAATGTGCAGCAGAGGCGATGCTGTTGGTCGGTGTGCCGAGCATCCATTCCGATTGCGAACCATCCGCGCTGAACGTCGTCCAGTTCGTCGCGCCAGAATTCAGATTGTCCGACCACGGCGGAATGATCGGCGCAAGCGTGCGGTTGGTGAATAGATTCCCACCGTTGTCGTTCACCACGGTGTTCCCAGCAGGATCGCGTCCGACTACCTGGAAATAGTAAGTCGTGTTCGGTTGCAGGCCGTTGATGGTGATCTCGTGATCTGTGGTGAGCAACGCATCCGATACGCTGCGGTCGAGGAATTGCGACTCGCCGTATTGCACGAGCGAATCGCATGGCTCAGAACTCGTCCACGACACGGTGAACGATTCGTAATCTGCTGTCGCCACAACGCTCGTGAGGCTGGGCACAATCGTGTCCACGCTGGCCGAAGCGCGCTCAATCGTCGCGGCAGACGCATCGTTGTAAGTCACGTTGACGGTGTCGCCGTTCTTTGCGCGCAGTTTTCCAGCCGCAGGAGCGTTGGTTTGCGAGACAAGCGAGAGCGTACCGCGAAATGTTCCGTGGCGCGCGGTCTCAAGGATTGTCAGCGTCGCCGGACTTGATTGTGTGGTGCTGGAATAAGTCACGTTGAGCGAACCGCCGCCCGCGATGTCGGCGTCGTTCACCTCGACAACGATCTGGCCGGGAATCGTGTAATCCGATTGATCCAGCGCGAGCGTAGCGTGACCGTCGAAGCCCGGAAGCAAAAACCCGAAGATGTTGCCGAGCAGGTTTGCACGATTGTTCGTCGTGCCCGTTGTCGGCACGGCATCAAGCGGAAAGGAGAGGAACACCACGCGCCCCAAGGCATCCACTCCGGTGCGGGGCCATTTCATGCCGATGGTTTCGCCGTAGCTGTTGTAGAAGACCGGCGCAGCGTTCGCATCGGGCGTGAAGGAGTCTGAAACGTCCGCCGGCAAATCCAAGAACACTTTGAACGGATCCTCATAAGGCGTGTAATCCAACGCCACATCAATGCCGTTGCCGATGGGATCGTTCGCCGCGCCGATGACATCGGGTACATCGCCGGGGTCGTTGTCGGGGATGTAATTCTGCGCGTGCAGCAGCGCGAGTTTGGTGGCATTGAAACCGTTCTCCTCCAAGCGCGACAACACCTCCATCGAAGCCACAAACAGCGAGCCGCCACCTGCAACGTAATCGCGCAACGCATTTTGCTCCGGCAACGTCCATGTGGTGAACGTGAACTCCGGCAACCGCCACATCACGCAGCGATACGGCAGCAGATTCG
>JANPGI010000225.1:0-1556 GCA_031423875.1 Verrucomicrobiota bacterium
ATCAACTTCACCAAAGTCGGCACGGGCACTTGGACTTGGACTGGAACAAACATAGCGCATACCGGGACGACCATTGTGAATGGCGGCACGTTGCTGATGAACGGCGCAGCGGCTCAGGCCACTGGCGTTCTCACCATCGGCGCATCCGCCACGCTCGGTGGCACGGGCACGCTCGGCGGCAATGTTACCGCCAACGGCAAACTCGCTCCCGGAAATAACGCCATCGGCACGCTGACCTGCACCAACAACGTCACCTTCAGCGCCAGCGGCACCGCCGTCATCGAGATCAACAAGACCTCCGGCACGCGCGACTTGCTGGATGTCGGCAACACACTCACCTACGGCGGCACGCTTCAAGTCACGAATCTTTCCGGCACGCTCGCGTTGAACGACAGCTTTAAGATTTTTGACGCGACGACTTATGCGGGTTCGTTCGTCACGCTGAGTCTCCCTGCGCTCGCTGGCGGGCTTGCATGGAACACGACTGCGTTGACCACGAGTGGCACGATCAGCGTCACGACCACCGCACCGCCCAGCCCGCAGGCGTTGACATGGAAAGGCGACGGCGTCGGCAACGCATGGGACATCAACACTACGGCGAACTGGTTGAACGCCACGAACGCCGCAAGTTTCTTCACCACGAATGACTCGGTCACGTTCAATGACACCGGCTCGAACAACACCTCCATCGCGCTCACCGGCACGCTCCAACCCGCCGCGCTCGTCGTGAATGCCACCAAGGATTACACCTTCGAGGGCAACGGCAGCATTGCCGGAACAAACTCCCTTGTGAAATCCGGCAGCGGCATTCTCACGCTCGCCAACACCAACACCTACTCCGGCACGACCACCATCAGCAACGGAACCTTGCGACTCGCCACCAGCAGCCTCGGCCTCGCGCATCGCTGGAGTTTCAACGGCAACCTCATAGATTCCATCGGTGGACAGAATGCCACAGTCGTGGATGTCGGCGCGAACAACACCACGTTGACCGGGACGGAAATCACTCTGGCAGGCGGCACCCAAGCCACGTCCGATTACGTGGATCTCGGCGATCAGGTTCTGCCAAATGTCACGACACCCGTGACGATTGAACTTTGGGCCAAACAGATTTCCGTGCAGAACTGGGCGCGCATTTTCGACTTCGGTGCTGGCACGACGGAAAACCTGATGATGAGTTGGACGCGCACCACGGTGCTCACGCAGGATCGCGTTGAGTGGGTTGACACTGCTGGCGCTAGCACTGCCGACGATTCCAACCAGCCCTACACCCTCGGCGTAGAATTCCACATCGCCCTGGTCATCGAACCTAGCGCAGGCGCTGGCGGCACGACCCGCGTGACGTGGTACCGAGCCGCATCCACCAACAGCACGATTGGCGCAGCACGCGGCACGTTCAACACTACGAACACTCTCGCGCTGATGAACGACACCAACTGCTGGCTGGGTCGCTCGCAATGGCCGGACAACACCGCCAACGCCAGCTACAATGAAGTCCGCATCTGGAATCGCGCGCTCACCACCAACGAACTCCAGTCATTGCATGTTGCCGGTCC
>JANPGI010000226.1:0-1930 GCA_031423875.1 Verrucomicrobiota bacterium
GAAATCTACAATCCCTCCAGCAACAGCAGCGGAGGAACTACTTATACTGTAAAATTGACTGTGACTAATGCGCCGGTGGATCCGGCCTACACCAACACCATGCGCCGGGCGATTGCCGAGGCCACTTGGGTGAGCAGTGGAATCACGAACCGGCAACGCATGGAAACCCTGATCTCGCAGTATGGAATTCAAAATTACATCTACTAACCGACCTCACCAGAACGGTTTCACCCTGGTCGAAGTGCTGATCGCTTCTTCTATAGGCTTGATGTTCATGACTGTGGTGCTGGCACTCGTGTTCTACACAACCCGGAGCATTGCTGCGATGACTGATTCGGTGGTCTTGAGTTCGCAAGGGCGGCACGCCATAGACCGGATGAGCAAGAAACTGCGTCAGGCCACGGTAATGAAAAGTTTTTCTGCCACGTCGGTCACGGTCACCTATAACGGTTTCCCGCTCACCTACGCTTATCAAGCCGGGCCAAAAACGCTGTTGGAAATCGAAAATGGGTCGACGAACACTCTTCTGCAAAACTGCGATGAGCTGGCCTTTGCCTTCTACAAGCGCAATCCGGTGACAAATTCTTTTAACCAGTTCCCTGTTCTCACGGCCACCAATGAAGCCAAGGTGATTCAGGTGAAATGGAAATGCCGGACAGACCGCGTCGGAAAAGCAGACGGACAGGCGCAGATGGATTCCGCCAGAATCGTGCTTAGGGTCAAATAACTACAACGGACTTTTATGAGAACAAACCATCGCCAGCGCTTGGTTCGCAATAATGCAAGCATCCTGCTCCTCGTCATGGGGACTATTGTCGTGCTGGGTATCGCCCTCGCTTCTGTCATCGGTCTCACGATGCAGGAACATCGGGTTCTGTCCCGCACCGCAGCTTGGAATTCCGCACTCCCGATATCGGAGGCTGGCATTGAAGAGGCGCTTTCACATTTGAGGCAGGTGAAAGGCAAAGGCAGCCGTGTCGTCAATGGTTGGTCAGCGGATGGTACGACAGTCGTTCGGACGCGCTCGTTGGAGCAGGGGCAATACACCGTCGGCATCTCCGCGTCCAACTGGCCTGTCATCCTGTCCGTCGGGCAGGTGTGGTGTCCCAGTGCCAATGCGTATGTTACCCGTCGGATTGAGGTCAAAACCATAAATAACGGTAAATTTTCCCGAGGAATCGTGACGCAGGATTCGTTCAAACTTTCCGGTAATTTCACCGCAGACAGCTTCGATTCCAGCGACCCGCGTTATAGCACCAACGGGCAGTATATTGCCTCCAAGCGTAAAGATAACGGAGATCTCGGCTCGAACCTGAACACGGCTGGCGCCATGGATTTCAATGGTTCAAATGTCAAAATCTATGGAAGCATCGCGACCGGCCCCTTAGGCTCCGTCAGTGGAAGCGGGGTAACTGTCGGCACCACCAGTTTTATTGATGGTGGCGGAAGCGGCATCCAGACGAATCGCTACGCCAAGGACATGAACGTCAGTTTTGAAACCGTGACAGCACCTTTTACCAATGGTGCCACCCCATTGGGCGGTACAGTCGCTGGCATCAACTACAAATACGTGCTGCTAGATGGCATTGATTACAATCTCTCAACGTTGGTGCTCAGCTCAACAGACGAGGTGCTGGTTTTGGGCAAAGCACGCCTGTTGGTGAACAATGGTATTAAAATTTCCGGGCAGGGATCCGTGCGAATCGCCACCAATGCGAGTCTCGCACTTTATGTGAAGGCAGGTGCTGTCGCACTCGGCGGTAATGGCGTGGCGAATCTCAGCGGCAAGGCTTCCAACCTCCAGCTTCTCGCGTTGCCCGCCGTGACAGACATCGGCTTGAGCGGTAATGGCTCGTTCGTCGGTACTATTGAAGCACCGACCGCCAAACTCACCCTGTCCGGCGGCGGTTCAGACGTGCTGGATTTCATC
>JANPGI010000227.1:0-2099 GCA_031423875.1 Verrucomicrobiota bacterium
GATGTGCCAGTGCGCCCACAAATGATCAGCGTGTATCTGCCACCGCCAGTGTTGCTAAAAGTGCTGCCGGACATCGCCGCGCGTGGCTGCGATGAGTTGTGGTTGAATCCCGGAACAGAATCCGACGAGGTGATCGCCGAGGCTGAACGCCTCAAACTAAATGTGATTCAAGCGTGCAGTATCGTAGGCGTGGGTATTTCACCCGGAACACTTTGATCGGAGTGTGGCCGAGGAGAGGCGTACTCCGTCATGTTGTTTCGCCCGACCTTAACCCAGAATCAGAAGTCGGAGGCTCAGATGGATGGCAACTTCGTAAGAAAACTCTTGTAGATTAGCGCGCCTCCCCAAGAGGGAAGCCTACCCCATCCTAGATATCTGTTCTGTGATTGCTGCTCTGGTTTGGGGATTTGATCGAATGGCCGTTGGGCATTCGTGGCGGCTGTAATTTGTTTGTCATTTCCCCATCATCACGCTAACAACGGGCATGAGTTTGCTCATCAAGAACGGCGAAATTGTAACGGCCAGCGAACGCTACGTCGCCGACATCCTCTGCGAAAACGAAACCATCACCCGCATTGATCGCGGCATCACGCCACCGAAAGGCGCAGAGGTGATTGACGCGAAGGGCAAGTTCGTTTTCCCCGGCTTCATTGATCCGCACGTCCACATCTACCTGCCGTTCATGGGCACGATGGCGAAGGATGACTACATCACCGGCAGCGAAGCCGCACTTGTCGGTGGCACGACCACGCTCATCGAGATGTGCTGCCCGGCGCGCTCGGATGATGCGCTCAAGAGTTTCGAACTCTGGATGAGCCAAGCCGTCGGCAAGTCCGCTTGCGATTTCACGTTCCACATGGGCGTTACGAAGTTTGATGAAAACTCCGAGAAGCAGCTCCGCGAAATCGTGAAGCGCGGCATCAGTTCCTTCAAGGTCTTCCTCGCCTACAAGGGCGCGTTCGGTGTGGACGACACCGAGCTTTATCGCACGCTCAAGCTGGCGAAGGAACTCGGCGTCATCGTCACCGCGCATTGCGAGAACGAAACACTCGTCAGCGAGCGATGCAAGGAACTCATCGCCGCTGGCAAGTTCGGCCCGGGATTTCACGAACCCAGCCGTCCCGTCCAAGTCGAAGCCGAGGGCGTGCATCATTTGATGACTTTCGCCGAACTCACCGGCGCGGCGACTTACATCGTCCACCTGAGTTGCAAGGAGGCGCTGGATCAGGCCATCGCCGCGCGCCAACGCGGCGTGCGCGTTGCCGTCGAGACGCTCATCCAATATCTCACGCTCGATAAAACTTACGCGGAGCTGCCGAAGTTCGAGGGCGCGAAATACGTCATGTCGCCGCCGCTGCGCGACAAGCGGAATCAGGAAATTCTCTGGAATGGCCTGCGCGATGGCCTCGTGCAAACCGTCGCGACCGACCACGCGCCGTTCGATTTCCGTAAGCAGAAGGAGATGGGCAAAAACGATTTCACCAAGATTCCCAACGGCATTCCGTCGCTCGAAGAACGTATCAACCTGCTCTACACCTACGGCGTAAAGACCGGGAAGATTGACCTGCATACATTCGTGAACGTTGCCAGCACGCAGGTCGCGAAGACCTTCGATCTCTTCCCGCGCAAAGGCACGATCCAACCCGGAGCGGACGCCGATCTCGTGGTCTATGACCCGAACTATCGCGGCAAAATCTCCGTGAAGACGCAGCACATGAACCTGGATTACAGCGCGTTTGAAGGCTGGAAACTCGAAGGCCGCCCGAGCGTCGTCACCGTGCGCGGAAAAGTCTCGGTGCGCGACGGGAAATTCGTTGGCAAACACGGCCACGGCAAATTCCTCCAGCGCAAGCCGAGCCATTTCTGACAAAATCCTGAATTTTTGGCAGAAAAGCGCTTGAGAGGCTTCAGTGGATTGCTAGTCTCTTTTCACTTCCCATGAATCTTTCTGCCCAGACCCACGAGGGCGGCGTTTCGCGCCGCGATTTCATTGCCACCACCGCCATTGCCAGTGCCGGCTTACTTGTCGGCGCGTCCGCGTTCGGGCAGGTGCAAACTGGCTCGACGCGCAAGCGTTACGCACTCGTTGGCGTCGGCTC
>JANPGI010000228.1:0-3248 GCA_031423875.1 Verrucomicrobiota bacterium
AAGATCCCACCAGACGAAGCCTTTGAACTCAGTCTTGAGCAACTGCCCGAAGCTATCCGCGTAGTAGAGTCCGTTGACGAGGCTGGTGGATTGGCGGCCTTGCGTCCCGGCGTCTGCGTTGTTCTCGGTGACGACGAGTTCAATGTTCGTTCCAGTCACGCCAAAGTAATCCGTGATCATCTGTCGCAGGTTTGCTGAATCCGACGCCCAGTTTCCGGTGGATTGTAGCAGTGAAAGATCATTGTCTGAAGAGCCAGCGACATTGTTGGGGTCGGTGTATTCGGGATAGTGGTGATGCACGAGGAAGTCCGGCGTGACGTTCATGTTCTTGAGCGTGGCAAGCATGATGGGCGTCCAACCAAAATTGGTCTGGCCGGTGCGCGGGTTGTAGGCCGGGTGCATCCCGTTGAATTGATTTGAGTAACTGCCTTCGCCGGGAACAGAGACGACACCGATCTTGATGGTGGGATCCGCTGCGCGCATCTGTGCGATGTAGTTGGAAGCGCGGACGGCGTAGGTGTAAGGATCGTGATGGAACGCGTTCGTGTCCGTCTCCCACAAGCCGTAACATTCATTTCCGATCTCCCAATACTTATAGCCGAGATTGTTGGTAATGTTGGCGTGACGTACCCAACCCGCAGCTTCCTGCGCCGTGCCGCTGCCGTAGTTGACCACGATGAATGCTTGTACGCCTGCGTTGGTGCTGACGCGAACCATGTCCGCGAACGACGCCGACCATTCCCAGGTGTTGGTGAGAGTTTTGTTCGATCCCCAATGATATTCGTCCGAGAGTGAACCACCCGGCATACGAACGACGGTCGTTCCCATTTCCTGCAACAACGCCGTGGTGGTGGTGTGATTCGGTGGATCGTAAAACGTATCCCACATGGCGAGGTTCACACCGAAATGCAGGGTGTCCACAGTGCGAACGGACTGCGTGGTGTTCAGGCTGATGTTGACGAGTGCGGGCGGCGGGTTGGCGTTGAACACGATGTCATCGAGATAAAACGTGTTGGTCGTGCCGTCGTTTCGCAACTGGAACGTGAGGTGGTGGAAGTTCGGCTTGTTGGCGATGCCGAGCGTGCTGAGAGGGATGGTATATTGCTGCCAAGTGTTGACGGGCAAAGTTCCCGGCACGGTGTAAGCCGCCGGAGTGGTGCTGCCGTATTCGCCATAAACTTGGATGCGTTGACCGCCAGTACCGCCGTTGGCCCAGAAGGAAACACTCGCATACGCCGCCGTGTCAAAGTCCGCATGATGAAAGGCGATGCCTTCCCAGAAGTTGGCGGAGACGCGGATGGATCGTGTGCCAGCGTGGACGGGTGAAGCGTTGTTCATATCACGCGGCGCCCAACTCCAGTCTTGAAACGCGTTGGTGAGGCTGTCGAAATAGACGTAGAGCGACGATTGGGCGAAAGCCGAGGCCGAAGACAACGCAACGACGAGAACGGAGCAGATCAGTGCTTGCCAGACGGACACAGCACGAAGAGACGACTTAGATAGTAGCATGGAAGTCCTTACATCAGCGTATGAATTCCCGCAATCGAGCATTCCGATAATTATTTCAAAGCTGATGTTCTAACAGCCAACCATTCTGCATCTACGTTGCCAGTACTGGTTGCTGCCCCGAGGGAATTTGTTTCTCCCAAAGGGGGTGTGGTGCGGGAATCTCTCCATTTGTGAATCTCTGAATGTCCGTCGGCGAAAGCAACTCCACCTGCACCGTTGTGGTAACTAGCCGGATAATCAACGAGGTAACCGGGATTTGCAGGCGATGCAAAAGAGGAGTCATTGATGCTGTCCGAACGTTCATCTATCAACAGCCAAAGATTCGCTGCACCTGGTTTATTCATCATGGAAAGCTTGTTGTACTTAATCCATCGGGCTGACCCCGGTATGTCGTAACCACCACCATTTAGATGGCCTCCTTCGAGAGGTTCCCGTCCGCGTGGAGCCTGAACACCGCCAATAAATGGTGGATTATACCAGCGGGTGCCGATAGCTGAGTTCATGGACATGCTGCGCACCAATTTAGTTCTGTCGGCAGGACATTTGTAGACGTCTGTTTTTTTTGCGTAGTTTATGAGTTGGGACATGTTCGGATCCCGCAATGGAACGAGACTAAACGCATCCGCTGTGATCATTGAGCCAGGCGCCCAGTTGGCCCGCGCCTCGACGGGTGTGATGGCTGAAATCATTGTTGTCCACGGAAAATCATTCCCCGGCAGATAATCATTGAAGTCCCCGGCATACAAGTGCCACGCCACTGTGATCTGGTGCGTGTTGTTCATGCAGTAAATGCCTTGCGCCTTGGTCTTGGCTTTCGCCAACGCAGGCAAAAGCATCGCCGCTAGAATGGCGATGATGGCGATCACGACGAGGAGTTCGATCAGGGTGAATGCCGCCCGCTGTTGAAGCGTCGTCGAACGGTTGCGTGTTGAATAAGCTGAGTCGTGCATTTTGGGTTGCGCTGTGTTGTGGTTAAGTTCGATTAAAGGCTAACATCTCAACTGAATCAAGCACGTCCTCTAAATTGATTACACCCCCGTTAATACAGTGGAAAGTTTGATGGCCTCACGTCCGTGAAGCTCTGTTAAAACTGTTGGCCGCGACGCCAAGAGTGCTGACGGGAACGCCTCGTCACTCGTCGCCTACGATCCATCTGCATGTGTTCTGTCTAAAACTCGCTCGCCTTGCACCACTCTGGATGTTAAGACAACGCGGTCTGCCATGGGTCAACACCGCGCAAAAAAATCCAACGTCCCCGCGTCATCCGATGGAAGCCATCGAAGTGATGCCTCGTCGGTTTCCGCTCGAATATCCAAACGAAAACTCCTGGTCTTTCGCTTGCTCGCTGTCATTGGTGTGCCTGTCGTGTTCGCGTGTGTGGTTGAAATGATTCTGCGCCTAAGCGGATACGGCTATCCGACTTCGTTTCTGCTGGGGACGTCGCAGAACGGACGCGAGGTGTTCATCCCCAATAATCAATTCGGCTGGCGTTTCTTCGGTCGCGACATGGCGCGCTGGCCGTATCCGTTTTCCATCCCGCAAACCAAGCACGCCAACACCGTCCGTATCTTTGTTCTCGGTGAATCCGCAGCGCGCGGCGAACCGCAGCCGGAGTTCGGCGTGTCGCGCTTTCTGCAAACACTCCTGAGCGCGAAATATTCCGGCGCGCGCTTCGAGGTCATCAACGTCGCGATGACCGCCATCAATTCACACACCATCCTGCCGATCGCGCGGGATTG
>JANPGI010000229.1:0-7424 GCA_031423875.1 Verrucomicrobiota bacterium
ACGCCGCCTTCAGGCGGCAGCGCGTGGCTGGTCACTCACTCTGCCACCTGAAGGCGGCGTTCCTTGGCCTCACCCGGTTGTAATCACACCCGGTAAATCAGATTCGTCAATCAGCGGATAACATCCGCTTTGAGCTCGTCGAATAGGGAGCTACTTTCGGCAGGGCGATATTGGGGTTTCATGGTCTTGAGAACGTTGTTTGAGTGTCAGGCTTGTTTGGTTTTCCGGCGGAGCGCGGCGATGCTTGCGGCGCCGAGGACTGCGAGTGCCATGGACGATGGTTCGGGAACGGGAACGATTGTTGTCGCAGGTTGGATGAACAGCTCGTCGAAGAACCCATAACTGGCCAATCTGTTGTCACCTTTGGTCGTGATACCGAAGCTGAGTGTATAGGTGTCTTCTTCGAGTGCTTGCCATGACCACTTGGTCCACGGCGTTGCCGTCGCATAAGGAGTCGAGTTTGGATCGGTGGGGTGAGCCCCTCCGGAACTTTCAAACCACGGCCGAGCGATGGATTGACCGTTGGGGTCGAAGATATTCACCCAAGCAGACTCTTGGGAAACGTAATCCCCGTTGTAGAAGAATGCGGACCCCGTCAGTGTCTCGCCGGGGAGGAGGCGTATCTGGCGCGTCAGGGTGATATTGTATGTGCGATTACCGGTGAACCACCCGTTTTCGAGCGAACCGAGGGCCGCGAAGTAATTTCCTTCGACTGCGGAACGAAGTGGGGGCACGCCAGCCTGTTGTTCCCAGGAAGAAAGGATCTGTGCGGTTCCGGCGGGACGACTTCGCGGAGATATTTCCGACATGCCGCGCGGGATGTTCAACCGCCATCCATTAAAACTGTCAGATTCAAAGCTGGCGTTAATCAGTGTTGCAGTCGCAAGTGCTGGTAGGCCAAAACTCGCCGCGCAAACCACCAACAGGATGGGCAATAAATGCTTCATGTGCTAATGCACAGTCCCATTTGAGTTTGATTGTTCCTATTAGGACTAACCCTAATAGTTGGGCAGGGAGTAATCATGGGTCGCTTGGTGATGGTGGATTACATGACAGGGAATGTTAATCGCCCGAAAAACGTGTTTAGATAGACATATCCTCATATCAGGATGCGTTGATTTTTATGTTGGCAGTTATCTTGGTCTGCGTTAGTTTGCGCCCGTGAACAAGGCCGAACTTTATAGTCCGCACGCGCAACTGCTGCTCAAAGCTCTCCGCGAACGCATCGTCATCATTGATGGTGCGATGGGCACGACCATCCGCACTTATGGACTCGGTGAGAAGGAGATTCGCGGCGAACGCTTTGCCGACTCGAAGAAGGATCTGAAGAACAACGGTGACCTTTACTCGCTCACGCAGGCCGCGACAATCTGCGACATCCATCGCCGTTTCCTTGAAGCGGGCGCAGACATCGTCGAGACGAATACGTTTTCCGCCACGAGCATTGGGCAGAGCGAATTCTTCGTGGACGACCCGCGCGAACATGGCGGACGCAAAGACCCGGCGTTTTACCAGGGTGTCATCGAGAGCAAATTCCTCAACGACCTCGCGTGGGAGATTAACGAGCAATCTGCCAAGCAATGTCGTGAATGGTGCGACCGCATCGCGAACAAAACTGGGCGTCCGCGCTTCGTCGCTGGCGCAGTCGGGCCGCTGACGGTTTCTTTGTCGAACTCACCGGATGCGGATGATGCGGGCTTTCGCGTCTGCACGTTTGACCAGGTGAAGACCGCCTACACGCACCAGATTCGCGGACTCATCGCGGGCGGTTCGGATATTTTGCTCGTCGAAACTATCTTCGATTCGCTGAATGCCAAAGCCGCGCTCGTGGCCATTCAGGAAGTGTTCGAGCAGGACGGGAAAATTCTCCCAATCATGATTTCCGCCGCCGTGGGTCGCGGTGGGGAGACGATGATTTCTGCGCAGACCATCGAGGCGTATTGGAACGCGATGAAGCATGTGAAGCCGATTGCCATCGGTCTCAACTGCTCGCTCGGGCCGGACCTCATGCGCCCGTTCCTCGAAGAACTCGCCACCAAATCTGACACGGCCATCTCGTGTTACCCGAATGCGGGTTTGCCGAATCCGCTTTCGGCGACGGGCTTTGATTTGTTGCCGGAGGACATGGGAAATTATCTCGGCGAGTTTGCGTCGAGCGGTTTGATCAACATCGCCGGTGGCTGCTGCGGCAATACGCCGGAGCACATCGCGGCAATTGCGAAGGCGTTGGAAAACAAGCCGCCGCGTCAGCCGCAGACTGAGACGAAATTCTCCACCGGCGCGGCGATTCCATTGCGCCTAAGCGGCTCGCAGCCGTTCACGCAGCAGATCGGTTCGTTCATCATGATTGGCGAGCGCACGAACGTCGCCGGATCGCCGAAGTTCGCGAAGCTCATCAAGGAAAACAAATACGAGGAAGCCGTCGCTATCGCGCGGCAGCAGGTCGAGAACGGCGCGAACATCATAGACATCTGCATGGACGAAGGGATGATTGACGGCGTCGCGGCGATGTCGCGCTATCTGCATCTGCTCGGCAGCGAGCCGGAAGTCGCCAAAGTTCCGTTCATGGTGGACTCGTCGAAGTGGGAAGTCATCGAGGCGGGCCTGAAATGCGTTCAGGGCAAAGGCATCGTGAATTCAATTTCGATGAAGGAAGGCGAGGCGAAATTTCGCGAACACGCCGGCAAAGTATTGAAATACGGCGCGGCGGTCGTCGTGATGGCGTTCGACGAACAAGGCCAGGCCGCGACGCTCGCCGACAAGATTCGCATCTGCGAACGCGCCTATCGCATTCTCGTGGACGAGGTCGGCTTTCCGCCCGAGGACATTATTTTCGATCCGAACATCCTCACCGTCGGTACGGGCATCGAGGAACACAACAACTACGCCGTGGACTTCATCGAAGCCGCGCGCTGGATCAAGGCGAACCTTCCCCATGCTAAAGTTAGCGGCGGCGTGTCGAATGTTTCGTTCGGTTTTCGCGGTAACAATCCGGTGCGCGAGGCGATGCACAGCGCGTTTCTCTATCACGCCATCAAAGCCGGCATGGACATGGGCATCGTTAACGCCGGAATGCTGGAAGTGTATGAAGAGATCGAGCCCGAGTTGAAGGAACTCGTCGAAGACGTGTTGCTGAATCGTCGTCCCGACGCGACCGAGCGTCTCGTCGTGCATGGCGAAAAACTCAAAGCCGCCAGCACCGGTACAACCGCCAGCGACAAAAAGGTCGAGGAAGAATGGCGCAAAGGCACGATCGAAGAACGCCTCTCGCACTCGTTGGTGAAGGGCATTGACGCCTACGTTGACGCCGACACCGCCGAAGCGCTCGCGAAATACGGCAAGCCGCTCACGGTCATCGAAGGCCCGTTGATGGCGGGCATGAGCGTCGTCGGCGATTTGTTCGGCGCGGGCAAAATGTTTTTGCCGCAGGTCGTGAAGTCGGCGCGCGTGATGAAAAAATCCGTCGCGTATCTCACGCCATTCATGGAAGCCGAGAAGGCCGCGATGGCTGCGCGCGGAGAAGTTGTGAAGGCGCAGGGCAAGATCGTCCTCGCCACCGTCAAAGGCGATGTGCATGACATCGGCAAGAACATTGTTGGCGTCGTGCTGGCCTGCAATAATTACGAGGTCATTGACATGGGCGTGATGGTGCAGTGCGAGAAAATCCTGGAGCGCGCCAAGCTGGAGAAGGCTGACATCATCGGCTTGAGCGGACTGATTACGCCGTCGCTTGACGAGATGGTTCACGTCGCGCGCGAGATGGAGCGGACGGGTTTCAAAGTCCCGCTGCTCATCGGCGGTGCGACGACGAGCCGTGCCCACACGGCAGTGAAAGTCGCCCAGCATTACAGCGAGCCGGTTGTCCACGTCCTCGACGCCAGCCGTGCCGTGCCGGTGATGACGAGCCTGTTGAGCAAGGACGGCAAAGCGCCGTTTGTGAAGCAACTTCGCGAGGACTACGAGAAACTCCGTGCCCAACACGCCGGCTCGACGGTGAAGTTGCTTTCGCTGGAGCAAGCCCGCGCCAATGCGCCGAGGCTCAAGTATGACGATCTACCCAAGCCGGAGTTCACCGGCGTCGCCAAGTCTGAGCCAGCTTTAGAGTTATTGGTACCGATGATTGATTGGTCGCCATTTTTCCATACATGGGAACTGCGCGGACGTTATCCCAGCATTCTCAAGCACGAGAAATACGGCGAAGAAGCCACCAAACTCTTTGAGTCTGCGCAGAAACTGCTCGATGAAATCGTAAGCAAGAAATTGCTGAAAGTGCATGGCGTGTATGGGATATTCCCCGCCAACCGTATTGGTGACAGCGTCGAACTTTATACGGACGAAACTCGTTCTCAAGTTTTGACCACATTCCACATGTTGCGCCAGCAAGTGGAGAAGGGTGACGGCACGCCGAACTGGTCGCTGGCCGACTTCATTGCTCCCACGGGTGCGTCCGACTACCTCGGGGCGTTCGCTGTCAGCACCGGTTTCGGCCTCGACGAGTTGGTGAAAAAGTACAAAGCTGATCACGACGACTACAACGCCATTATGGTTGAGGCCTTGGCGGACCGTTTGGCCGAAGCGTATGCCGAATGGCTTCACAAGGAAGTCCGTGTGGAACTTGGTTATGGGCGTGGTGAGAATCTCACGAGTGAACAACTCATCAATGAAGAATATCGCGGCATTCGCCCGGCGGCGGGTTATCCAGCCTGTCCTGACCATACAGAGAAAGGCACACTTTGGGAACTCCTCGGCGTCGAAGAACTAGTCAATATCAAACTTACCGAAAATTTTGCCATGTGGCCCGGCAGCAGCGTGAGCGGACTCTACTTCGCGCACCCGGACTCCAAGTACTTCGCCGTCGGCAAATTGGGCAAAGATCAGGTCGCCGACCTCGCACAGCGCAAGGGCAAGCCGCTCTCCGAAATGGAGCGGTGGCTGGGGCCGTGGTTGAATTACGATCAGACAGAGTCGCCAGCCTTAGGTGCGTCGTCTGGGGTGTGAATCGTTACTGTTGGGATGAAGGATCGGCTACATCCGATCAGAGTTGAGCGCGACCCGGCGCGGGGAAAAACTTCGCCTCGCGTCACATCAATCATTTCTGCATCATCCGCTCAGATGAAGAAATCTGAGTTGCAGAAGGTTCAAGCCGTAGCAGTCCTCGCCGCGCGTGCAGCGGGTAAGCTCATGCGCCAAAATCTACGCGAGTCCAAGGTGGTGAACGAGGCCACATCCCACGACATCAAACTGGAATTGGACGTGCGTTGCCAGAAGTTGATCGAGAAGACTTTGGCGAAAACATTTCCAAAGATCGCGGTGCTGGGTGAGGAGGGCGACACTGGAAACACGGGAGAAGAGTTGCGCTGGGTGGTGGATCCGATTGACGGCACGGTCAATTTTGCCTACGGCATTCCGCACGCCTGTGTGTCCATCGCGCTGCAGCGACGTATTAAAGGCGACAACTACGAGAGCATCGTCGGTGTGGTGTTTGATCCGTTTCAAGATGAGTTATGGACGGCGATCCGTGGCGGGAAAGCATTTCTGAACAGCAAACCCATCCACGTCAGTAGGCGTGCCGAGCTCGCGGAGTCCATCGTTTCCATCGGCTTCGCCAAGAGCAAATCCAGCACGGAAAGCGGCTTGCCGTATTTTGCGTGGCTCGTGCGGCGTGTCCGCAAAGTGCGGATGCTTGGCTCTGCTGCGCTGGGATTGACCTATGTGGCGAGCGGGCGGCTCGATGCTTACATCGAGAGTGGTGTGAGTCTTTGGGATATCGCAGCCGGTGGGCTGATCATCGAGTGCGCGGGCGGAAAATTCTGGACGCAGCCGATCCCCGGCAAGTGCAAGGTGCGGATGCTGGCGAGCAATGGGTTGTTGCACCGGAAACTGCCATTGCCCAAGTGACATAAAGTTGCGGATGCGCTTTGCGACTTAGCTGCTATAATCTTCCCCGTATGCTAAGTCGTATTTCGTTCAGAAGTGCAATCTGTGCCGTGGTGCTTTCGGTTTCTGCGAACGCTGCACCGGTCATTGACCCGATTTCTGCCGCGAGTGTTCCGGCTGGCAAATCCCTGACCATTCCCATCACGGCGACATCTTCCAATGGTCGTCCGCTTGTCTACACGATCACGAGCAGCACGAACCGCATCACGGTGGAAGTGCATACGAACAATCCGTTCTGGAAAATGTCCGTGGTGCAGATTGCGGCATCCAATGCGCCGGGTGCGTTCCAGACTCCGTTCCGTGGCGGCATCGCGACCGTGACGAACATCGGCGACATGACGCTGATGTTGTTCAAAGACCGCACGCCGCGTTCAGTGGATGTTTTCATGGGATTGAGCTGCGCCGGGTTTTACAACAGCAACACGATCTTTCATCGCGTGATTCCCGGATTCATGATTCAAGGTGGATGTCCGCTGACAAACGGGCTGGGTGGGGCAATTTTCAAGTATGACGATGAATTTCATCCGCGCTCCCTTTTTACCGGCAATGGACAGCTTGCGCTCGCCAATTCAGGTAAGGATACGGATGGGTCACAGTTTTTCATCACGTTAAGTCGTCCGCGTCATTTGGATTTTGCCCACACGATCTTGGGTCAACTGCTGCGCGGGTTCAGCGTTGTCACCAACATCATCAACACGCCAAGCAGTGCGGATCGTCCGCTGGCAGATGTCATCATCACGCGCGCCTCGGTTGTCACGAACACCACTGATACCGTCATCACATTGACGGGAACAAATCTCGCTGGTGTTTCGGGAACGATTCAAGTCATCGCGGACGACGGGTTGGTTGGCGGGCGCGTAACGAATAGTTTTACCGCGACGACAGTTGTTGATGCGAGCAACTCTCAGGCTTTCTTGAAAACACCAGCCATCACGAATTTGTTTCTCACGGCTGGTATTCGTTACACAAATTATGTCCAAGCCCAGGATTTGGAAGGCGACGTGATTAGTTATTCAGGCGCCTATGTGGATGCCGTTACTTTCAACAATGCGACGAATGGCAATATTTACGCAGATGGTGGATTGGCTTTTACCATCGTGCCAGGATATGCCGGGCCACTGAAGTTCAAGGTTTATGCTGGATCTGACGAACAGATCGTCACGTTCGCAGTGGGGGACACCGCTCTTTCGACCTCGGCGACAAATCTCACAGCCCGCCCACTCGTTGGTTTCACGAATCAAATCCTTGCCACGTTTACAAACGGCGTGCCGAACAGTCCAACGGGTAATTTTACAGCCTCGATCAACTGGGGCGATAACTCGGTTGACGCAGGCGTCATCATCACAAACGTCAGTGGTCGCAAGGAAGTCCGAGGCACGCACACTTATACGAACTCCGGCATCTACCCGATTTACGTGACGATCAAGAGCGTGGGCGGTGCGGAGACAAACGTGGTTTCAGTGGCCACGGTTCAACCCACCCTCGGC
>JANPGI010000230.1:0-1921 GCA_031423875.1 Verrucomicrobiota bacterium
ATCGCGAAGATGCAATCGCGCGACAGCAAACCCAAAGCCGCCAAAGTTTCGTTGCCAACAGACGCGCACGTCGCGAACTTGGAAAACAAAATCCGTGAGAAGCTCGGCACGAAGGTTTCGTTGCGTTACGCCAAGGGCAAAGGTTCCGTGGAGATTTCTTTTTACAGCGATGCCGAACTTGAAGGCGTGCTGCAAGCACTCGGCGTAAATGCAGACTGATTCTTCTTCCAGACACCACAGCTTTCTGATCCAAACATGAACACTCCTGAATTGCGCGCCGCGTGCGCCACCCAACTTCAATCCAACTCCACCAAAACCAGCACCCTCAACGCCTTCGTTGGCTTCGATGGTTTCGTGGACGAAATCCTCCACGTCGTGGACAAACGCGAAAGCATGGACAATTACTCGCGCCTGCCCACCATCACCAAATACGCCGAGCGTCTCGCCGCCGCCGCGAACAAAAGCACCAACGTCGAAATGGTCAGCCAACTCACCAAACTCGGCGGCAACGGACCCATCATGGCCAATGCGCTTGCAAGCTTCGGGCTGAAGGTTTGCTACCTCGGCAATCTTGGCTATCCGAATCTGCATCCTATCTTCACCGACTTCGCCAAGCGCGCAGAAGTCCACACCATCGCCGAGCCGGGCTACACGGACGCGGTGGAATTTGAGGACGGAAAAATCATGCACGGCAAACACAAGGCCCTCCGTGACGTGAACTGGGAGAACATCAAGTCGCGGTTCGGTCAGGAAAAATTCACCGCCAAGTTGCAGGCCGCGAGCTTCGTCGGTTTCGTGAACTGGACGATGCTCACGAGCATGAACGACGCTTGGGCTTCGATCCTCGACGAAGTTTGCCCCAAACTCACCGGCCCGCGCCGGAAAATTTTCTTCGATCTAGCCGACCCAGAGAAACGCACGCGCACAGACATTCTCAAAGCACTCACGCTCATCACTGAGTTTGAAAAATACTTTGATGCGATTCTCGGCTTGAACGAAAAGGAAGCCTACGAAATCGGCAGTCATCTTAATCTCGATACCAAAGATCATTCGCCGGAAGGCTTGTTGAAACTCGCGAAAGAAATCCATGCGCGCATCAAAGTGAACACCGTGGTCGTGCATCCCGTTCACTACGCGCTGGCCGTCAGTGCCAACGACGCGGCCATCGTGGAAGGCCCGTTCACTCCGAAGCCGCTCATCACGACGGGTGCAGGCGATCATTTTAACGCCGGCTTCTGTCTCGGAAAACTTCTCGGCTTCGACAATGCGAAAGCTGTGTTAACCGGTGTTAGCACAAGTGGTTTTTATGTTCGCTCGGCAAAGAGCCCGACCGTGAGCGACCTCGTCGAATTGATGAACAACTGGAAAGTTCAAGCTTAAGTGTGACGGGTGGCGAGGGACAAGTGACATGAACTCTGGCAGCAAGCCTCACAACGATAGTAATGATTCCTCTGACCGGCTGGAATCGTTTGGCATTTACCAGTTGGCGCGTCAGATGTTTGATGATTTCTGGGACGACTCTGAAATTCTGGCGAAAGATTTTCGAGGCAAAGAATTGGTTAGACAGCAGATTCGGAGTTTGGATTCCATCTGTGCCAACATTGAAGAAGGATATGGTCGGGGATTCGGAAAAGAATTTCCGCAGCATTTGAAAATTGCACGCGGTGAAGCGAGAGAAAGCCGGGGACGATTTGAACGCTGTTCCCGTCTCTTGAGTCCTGATACGATTGCCAAGAGAATCGAACTACTCGGCAGAATCATTGGTGGCCTGACAAAAACCATTAACACAATCGAAAACCGCCCGAACCGCCAACGCTAATCATGTCACTCGCCACCCGTCACCCGTCACCTTCCCGATGATTTTACCCGTCGTCAAATACGGCACTCCTGTGCTGCGCCAAAAAGGCACGCGCATCGAAGC
>JANPGI010000231.1:0-3281 GCA_031423875.1 Verrucomicrobiota bacterium
CAGACAGACGACGGCGCGCACGGAGTGACGCGCCCTACCACGCAATGAATTTCAAGAGCAGCGTTAGAATCAAGAACCCTTAGCCGAATGTCTTCCGACCGACAAACAACTGTTCCACCCTGCGTCCTGCACGAGGACGAACATCTTCTTGTCGTCAACAAACCTGCCGGTTGGAACACTCACGCGCCGTCGCCGTACGCGGGCGAAGGGATTTACGAATGGCTTAAACATCGCGAGCCGCGTTGGGCGAGCCTTGCCATCATCCATCGTCTCGACAAGGAAACCAGCGGCGTGCTGGTCTTCGGCAAAACCCAACTCGCCAACCGCTCGCTGACGGAACAATTCGCCGGACGCGAGGTGCGGAAGAAATATCTGCTGCTGACAGATCGCGAACCCAAACAACGCGAGTTCACCGCCAAATCCAAAATCATCCGCGCCGGTGAACGCTATGTGAGCGGCACGCATGGGGAGGAGGCGGAGACGCATTTCTCCGTAGCAGCCGACGTGAGTCGGCTCAAATCAGAGGTCGGAAGTCGGAAGTCGGAAGTCGGAGTGAAGTCTGAGCCGACTCATGTCGGCTGCTACGAGGTTCTTGCTCAACCGTTCACTGGACGCACGCATCAGATACGTGTTCACGCTGCGGAGAATGGTTTTCCAATCTTTGGCGATACGCTTTACGGCGGCACGGCGTTTAACCGAGTTTGCCTGCACGCGGCGGAGATTGTTTTCAAACATCCAGCGTCTGGCGATGAAGTGAAATTCACTGCGCCCGTGGATTTTTCTGCCGATGCACGACTTGCGCTGCGTGCTGCAATCATTGATCCGAAGGAGACAGACAGCTTTCGCATCATCCACGGCGCGAGCGATGGCTGGCCGGGATTGTTCGTTGAACAACTGGGTGAATTTCAACTCTCTCAAAGCGAAGCCGCGCTCACAGACACACAGCGTGAACATCTAGCCTCTCGCCCGTCGCCTCTCGCCGCCCGCCTTTATCACAAAACCCTTTCCCGCCATGTCCGCCGCACGACCACCGCTGAAACCTCGCCGCAACTTGTCTCAGGTGATGCCGCACCCGAACGCTTCGTCATCCGCGAGAATGGCGTGAAGTTCGAGATGAGTTTCAATGAAGGTTACTCTGTCGGTTTGTTTCTGGATCAGCGTGACAATCGTCGCCGATTCCTGGCTAACCACGTTGCGGCAGACTTTAGCCTTTATAAGAGTGGTGATCGGAGTGTTGGCGACCAACCCCTCACCCGGCCTACGGCCACCCTCTCCCCATCCGATGGGGAGAGGGACGGGGTGAGGGGCTTCCCGTTGTTCCAATCGGAAATCTTAAATACCTTCGCCTACACCTGCGGCTTCTCTGTTTGCGCGGCGTTGGCTGGTGCGCGCACGACCAGCCTCGATCTCTCCAAGAAATATCTCGAATGGGGCAAACGTAACTTCGCGTTGAACGGACTCGATGCAGCACAGCACGATTTCATTTACGGCGACACGTTCGACTGGATGCGGCGGCTGGCAAAGAAAAGTCGTGCGTTCGATGTGATCATTCTCGATCCGCCCACGTTCTCGCAATCGAAGGAGAGCGGTGTTTTTCGCGCGGAGAAGGATTACGGCAAGCTTGTCACCGCCGCGCTGCCGCTGCTGAAGCCGGACGGAGTCTTGCTCGCTTCGACGAACGCAGCGGAGTTACTGCCAGAAAAGTTTCTGGATCAGATCAACGAAGCGGTTCACGCCGTGCGCCGGAAAGTTCTCCAACAACATTACGTGCCACAGCCGCCCGACTTCCCGATCAGTCGCGATGAGCCAGCGTATCTGAAGACAGTCTGGCTGCGGGTTGGTTAGTGGAACGCCGCGTTTACGCGGCAGCAGCATGATCTACCACGTTGCTGCCGCCGAAGGCGGCGTTCCGATGGGGTGTCAAGAGACGACCTAATCTTCTCTCTGCATCTGCGATAGTTTTCCCTCACCGAAAACTTGGAGTTGGCCGTGCGATGTTTCCTCTGCATCCTTCATTCCGTGCAGACCGTCAAACTCGCGCGACTCGCCATGGCTACTCGATTTGAGTTGGTCTTGCATGGCGAAAACTCATCGTCACTTCGCGCGGCTGGTGAGGAAGCGCTCGCAGAAGTTGAGCGGATTGAAAACCAACTCTCTCTTTATCGTCCCGGCAGCGAAATCGCACAGGTGAACTCTCTCGCCGCGCACGAAGCCGTTCGCGTTTCACCGGAAGTCTTCTCTCTGTTGCAACACGCCGCAAAACTTTCTGCCGAAACTGGAGGCGCGTTTGACATCACCATCGCGCCGCTCGTCCGCTGCTGGGGATTCATGGGCGCGAATGGCAAGATGCCCACGCGGGAAGAAGTCGCGGAGGCGAGAGAGAAAGTTGGGATGTGCCACGTTCAACTTGATGCCGCGAATCGCACGGTGCGTTTTGCGCGCGAAGGTGTGATGCTTGATCTTGGCGCGATTGGTAAAGGTTACGCCGTGGAGCGGGGCGCGGAGATTTTGCGCGAGGCAGGAGTGACGAGTGCGCTGTTTCACGGCGGCACGAGCACGGTGTATGCAATCGGCCATCCGCCGGAGGCTGACGCGTGGAAGGTGGCTTTTGACGCGCCGCCGGCTTCTGCGGGTGTATTATTTCCAAAACTGCCTGACATGCGATTGCGTGATGAAGCCATGTCTGTCTCCACGATCTGGGGGCGTTCGTTTCAGTCCGGGGAAAAAACTTTCGGCCACGTCATTGATCCCCGAACGGGGCAGCCGGTGGAATCCGCGTCGCTTTCCGCCGTCGTGTTGCCGTCTGCCACGGAGACGGACGCGCTCTCGACGGCGTTGCTCACGCTCGGAGCAGCGGGGCACCACTCGATCAGCCGATTGCGGCACGGCCTCCATTCGATAGTTGTCGGTGCGGACGGAGCGATGGAGATTCGTTTTCCATAGAGAAGTTGATCGCATCGCACCTGTTTCGTGCCTTAACGGGAAAGTTTGTTTGCCTGCATTGCCGCGTCTGCCTATTTTCCGCGCCATGGACTCCTACGACGACCCGACAGTTTCAATCTTTTATGAATTGAGACATTGGCTGGGATTTGGCGGCATGGGCGTCGTCGGGCTATTCAACCTGTGGATGATTGTTGATGCCGTGCGACGCCGTGAATGGCCGTGGGTTCTCTACATGATCGTGATGCCGGGTCTCGCTGCCGCATGGTATTTCTTCTACATGTTTCGCGGCCCGACGATGCAGGGGTTTGAACTTCCTGGCGCGCAGGATCGTCGTCGCC
>JANPGI010000232.1:0-5370 GCA_031423875.1 Verrucomicrobiota bacterium
AGTCGTGCGGCGGTGTTGGTGGAAATGGTGGTGAACGACCACCCGGTATCCACCAAGCAACTGCGCTTGCGACCGTTGACGCGCGCGAAGATGAACAGCCGGTTCTCATCCGTGCGCCGGAGTTCGACTTGTTCGTAACCAAGTTGGAGAAGATCGCGGGCCAGATCGGGCCGATCTCCGGCGGTGAGCTTGCACTCCGAACTAAGAACTGCCACGAGTACGCAAACGAAAGCGCAGAGGCGCACGGTAGGTTTCATTCAAAGAAAAAGCGCGGACTCGTCGTCCGCGCCTACGCAGTCGTTTGGAATTATTTCTTCTTGGCCTTCTCTGCTTTGTCGGCTTTAACCTCCACATCGAGCGCGATCATGCGATATTGGATAGTGACTCTGGAGCCGACCTTGATGTCGCCGATGATCTTTGTCCCCGCATCGCGTGCGACCTGCCATTTTTCGCCAGCTTTGTTTTCAAGGGTGATGGACGTGTCCGTGACTTCAAGCACAGGGCCGGTGACTTGATAGGATTTGGCCTGCGGCGCTGCAGCGGCAGACGTGACGAAGAGGATGACTCCACAAGCAGCGGCAACGCACAGTGATGAGAATGTTTTCATGTTTGGTTTGTGTAGGTTGTTATTGGGGACTGCACATCGGATTCTACGGGTGAAATTCCCCCAAGCGCAACTTTGAAGAAAACAAGGTGGAGTGCGGGGGTGTTCTTGCTGTTGATGAGATGCAATCCAGATCAAGAGCATCCGTTTCGAAACGACCATTCAACCCAACAAGCCCAAACAGCTTTTGACTTCCGCCTTGTGCGCTGACCTGTTACAAACCGCGCATGTCTGCAAAGCTCACCATTGGTTTTCTGGGTGCGGGGAAAATGGCCACGGCGCTGGCGCGGGGTCTTGTGCGCGCCAAGCTCGCCGAGCCGGGGCAAATCTTTGCCAGTGATCCCATCGTTGCCGCGCGGGAAAATTTCGCGCTCGAGACGGGCGGGAAATCCGTGGCGTCCAATCCCGAAGTGGTCAAGTCTGCCAAGGTCATTTTCCTCTCCGTCAAACCTGATCAAACTACCGCAGTGCTGGGTGACGTGCGGGAAAGTTTTTCCACCGAGCATCTGCTCATCTCCATCGCTGCGGGAGTTCCGCTTGCCAAACTTGAGGGAGCGTTGTCTGCTGGCGCGCGGGTCATCCGCGTGATGCCGAACACGCCCGCGCTCGTCGGCGAATCCGCCAGTGCGTACGCGCTCGGCAACGCCGCCACTGCCGCCGATGGCGAACTCGCGCAGAAACTTTTTTCGTCCGTCGGCGTGGCGATGCAGGTAAAGGAATCGTTGTTGGACGCAGTCACGGGTTTGAGCGGTAGCGGCCCGGCGTATGTGTATCAATTCATCGAGGCGTTGAGCGACGGCGGCGTGGCGGCGGGCTTGCCGCGCGATGTGGCGACGAAGCTCGCCGCGCAAACCGTGTTGGGCGCAGCCAAGATGGTTTTGGAAACGGGCGTGCATCCCGGCGCGTTGAAAGATCAAGTGACCAGTCCCGGCGGCACGACGATTGAAGGTTTGCACGAATTGGAAAAGGGCAAACTGCGCGGCACGGTGATGAGCGCGGTGCGAGCGGCGACGGAGAAATCGAAGAAACTTGGGCAAGCTTGAGTTACAAACTCGGTTGGAATTTCCTGTTGTCGCCCCGCATTAAAGCCGGAACACTCTGCCCGTCATGAACATTCCACCTCCCACTGAAAAACAGGCGCACTTGATTTGGCTCGCGGTCACAGGCTTGGCGATAGCTGTCATCGTCGGATTGATTGTGGTGCTGGTCTGGGGATTGGGACAGGTGCTGGATGTGTTTTCGCCTGTAATCTGGCCTCTGGCGGTGGCGGGTGTGTTGGCGTGTTTGCTCGATCCGGTGGTGGATTTACTGACGCGGCGAAACGTGCCGCGCACCCGCGCGATCCTGACTGTGTTCGCGTTGGCGATGGTCATCGTGCTCGGTCTGGCGGCGAGTGTCGTTCCCCAAATCGTCATCCAAGCACAGGAGCTTGCTAAAAAATCTGGCGAACTCACCACTCAACTTCCCACGCGTGCTGCTGAATTGGCGTCGAATCCCCCAAAGTGGTTGCCCCAAAAAGGCGCGGAGTTGCTTAAATCGCTCAGCGGTCTGGCGCGTGCGTCGGATACCAATGCGCCAGTCGTCATCGTGGCTGTGGAAAATCCGACCCACATTCCGGTTTCAGGTTTGCCAGTGCCAGATTCAAACTTCAAATCAGTGGCGGATTATTTCACCAAGCTGCTCCCCAAGTTCGGCGAATGGTTGCAGCAGGTGATGGGATTTGTTGGCACAGTGTTTGGCATCATCGCGGGACTCGCTCTCATCCCGATCTACGCGTTCTATTTTCTCTTGGAGAAACAAGGCATCAGTGATCGGTGGCGCGATTATCTGCCGGTGCAAGATTCCAAGTTCAAGGACGAAGCGGTGTTCGTGATCAACTCCATCAACGGATATCTCGTCGCGTTCTTTCGCGGTCAGGTGCTCGTGGCGATTTGCGACGGCGTGCTTTACACGATTGGATTTATTTTGATCGGCCTGCCGTACGCGTTGTTGCTTGGCGCGATGGCGACGTGTTTGACGATCATTCCGTTCCTCGGCGCCATCACGACTTGTGTGTCTGCTTTGATCATCGCCGTGGTGGCGTTTGGCGATTGGCAACATCCGGCGATGGTGCTGGCGGTGTTCGCCGTAGTGCAAACGCTGGAGGGTTTGGTGATCCAACCCAAGATCATGGGTGACCGCGTGGGGCTGCATCCGGTGACGATTATCATCGCGTTGATGGTGGGCACGACGTTGCTCGGCGGAATTCTTGGAGGCATTCTCGCCATCCCGCTGGCGGCGGTGTTGCGGGTGTTGATGGCAAGGTATGTTTGGCGGAAACCTGCGGGAGCTTGAAGAGTTTTTGCTTTTGCGAAGGCAACTCTTCGACAAAAGCTCCAACATCCAAGCTCCAACCACCAGAGAAGCATCAAACATCAAAATCCAAAAGCTGCTGATTATTCGTGCGCGAGGCTGAAAGCTTGCGCGGGTTGAGGGTTGGAGCTTGGAATTTCTCTGGTGGCCTGCCCCGAAGGCTTTCGGGATTGGATGTTGGTATTTGGTGCTTCGCCCGCCGATGACCACTCGGCGATGGCCAAACTATGTTTGCCACAGTTCGGAGTTTTTGATTAAACTTGGTTGCGGTGGACACCCAACCATGTGTCACCGTTCCAAATATTATGCTGACTCAATCTGAACAAAATCTCGTGCTCGAAAAAACGCGCGAGTTGTGCTCCACCATTCTTGCCCAGCCAAACATGGGCACGATCCGCAAGAACATTGATTCGTTCATGGCGGACGATCAATCCAAGAGCCAGTACGAATCTCTCATGGCCAAAGGTCAGGAGTTGCACGAGAAGCAACATCGCTCGCTGCCCTTGAGCGGGGAAGAAGTCGGCGCTTTCGAGAAACAACGCGAGGCTGTGTTGAACAACCCGGTGGCGCGCGGCTTTCTCGACGCACAACAAGCGCTGCATCAGATTCAGGAAACCGTGACGCAACAGATCATCAAGACGCTCGAACTGGGTCGCCTGCCGAAGGAAGAGGATTTCGAGTCCGGCTCGTGCGGTCACGGCTGCGGTTGTGACCACAATCATTGATCGCAGACGGACAGTGTGGATTTCGAGTTGCGCGGAGTGTTTGTCGCTCCGCGCAACTTTTTTGTACCAACGGCGTTCAACACTTCGGGACAGTCAGGGGATCCAAGATGCTTCTGCGAAATTTCCTACCCGTTCGGGTTCTTGACACGACCTCTTTCATTGTTATCCTCCCGCGCTCTGGTTGGAGGGGTTTTCCCGCCGCCGGGATGTTTTTAATTTTATGAAACGCCAGTATCAACCGTCAAAGATCCGCCGCAAACGCCAGCACGGATTCCTGAACCGCAATTCCACCAAGAGCGGCAAGGCCACGCTGGCAAACCGCCGTCGCGTGGGACGCAAGCGGCTCACGCCGGTTTGATCCGGCCATGTCGCCCGCATCGCCAGCCCGTCGCGGTCTGGGTCGTCGCTCCCGCATCAAGCAAGCGCGCGATTTCTTCCGCGTCCGTCAGGCCGGTGAACGTGCCGTGAAAGGCTGCCTCATCGCCAACTGGCTGCGTCTCCCGGCGGATTCTCCCTCGCGCCTCGGCGTGGTGGTGAGTAAAAAAGTCGGCAACGCCGTCGTCCGCAGCCGCGCCAAGCGTTTGTTGCGCGAATCCTATCGGCAACATCAACACGAATTCACACAGCCACTCGATCTTGTGCTAGTAGCGCGTAATTCCATAAAAGAAAAAGATTTTGCCGGAGTGGAGCGCGACGTTCTCACCACGCTCCGTCAGGCGGGACTTCTTCTGTGAGCCCGGCTCAACACATCCTGCTCGCGCTGGTGAGACTTTACCGCATGGTGATTTCTCCCGCGCTTGGCGCGTTCTTTGGTCCCGCTGGCGGATGCCGCTTCACACCCACCTGTTCCGCTTATGCTGCGGATGCCGTCCGCAATTACGGCGCGGTGCATGGAAGTTGGCTTGCCGCAAAACGACTTTGCCGTTGCCAGCCGTGGGGCGGCTGCGGACACGATCCTATTCCAAAAAAGAATTTTTCCGTCACCGAAACGAAAGTGCAGCCCCTTGCTGTGTCTCCCTCCACCGTCATCTAAAAAAATTTCATGGATAGAAAAACCATAGCCGTATTTGTCGTCTGCATCGGATTTGTTGTCGTTTGGCAGGCGTGGCTTGTGCCGAATTATTTCATGGTGCCGCGTAAGGTGTCAGCGGTGAACACCAATGCCGCGCCCGTCACTGTTTCTGGTACAACTTCCAACGCTACCGCCACAGTCAACACGACAGCCGCGCCCGCTGCCGCTGTCGTCCGTGCGGATATTTCCACGAACAGCCCGGAGCAATTGCTCGTTATCACGAACGAGAACGCGCGCTACATCTTCACTTCACGCGGCGGCGGGTTGAAGGAGATCGAGTTGGTCAAGTTCCCCGAAACCATCGCGCGCAGTCGCAAGGCGAACACGAACGCTCCCAAAGTTGCCACGTTGAACACTCACGCGCATCTGCCGGTGCTGGCGGTGCTTGGTGGCGAAGCGTTGGTGGGTGACGGCTTGTTCACGCTCACCGAGGCAAACGGAGTCGTTCGCGCAGAAAAAACTTTATCGAACGGACTCCATCTCGTGAAGGAGTTCAAGCCGAGCACGAACTATCTTGTTCATGCAAAGGTGACTTTTGAAAACACGTCGAGCAGCGCGCTCGCGTTACCGTTGCAGGAATGGGTTGTTGGCACAGCCACGCCGATGGGCGGCGACGA
>JANPGI010000233.1:0-15106 GCA_031423875.1 Verrucomicrobiota bacterium
TCGCCTTTTCAGTTCCTTCAGTCATTGCTCCTCGTCCGACGAGGTTGGTTCGCTAACCAGGCGTTGCAGCGAACCCGGCGATGCCATCTCCGTCGTGCTCACGGCCCATGCGCCGGGTCGCTGAGCTTGGGTCGTTAGGCATCTCGCACCACCATGAAGCGCAAGCCCAAGATTCTGATAGTGCTTGCCGGTCTGCTGCTCGGCGTCGCCTTTGTCCTGTTCTTTGTTTTCAGCGATGCAGTTGCCGAGGATAGATTCGCACAGGTCAGCGATGGCATGACCGAGGCGCAGGTTCGAGAGCTGCTTGGCATACCACATCATGTGCGGCGCGATGCTCCAGACAGGACGGCATTTTACTATGGCGGTTTTCAGCGTTGGCAGTGGTGCAGCATGGAGGTATTTTTTGGCGCAGATGACCGAGTGACAGGCAAGTTTCATGACCACTAACCTGATGCCTCCTGAGAAACTAGCTCTCTAAGTCATTGGTATTCATTGTTGGGGTATGAGTTGGTAGTTGAGAGAGGCGGCCATGTCATGGACGCGGGCGAGCCTCAATAAAACTGTGGCTGTGTAATGAAAGCCCGATGGAAAGTTCCGAGAGGTTTTGGACTGCGGCAGTCCTCTGCCGCTTTTCCACCGCAGACACGCGACGGGGTGTGATTGAAACTGCCGCGCGCTGACGGCTCTTGCTCTTAATCTTTTTCTTAATCTTAATCCCGCTCGACCGGAGATTAAGAAAAAGATTGCGAGTAAGATTAAGAACCGAACCACTCGCGCGGCAGTTTCAGTCACACCCTTCGCGCGCGAAAGCGGCAGAGGACTGCCGCAGTCCAGGACGCTTGCGCGTCGTTCGGCGTCACGGGGTCTTCCCAGCCGGTTCGATCTTCACGAACCCGATGTCCACATACTGCCCGCCGCCGGTCTGATGGCAGTGGACGGCGATGAGGTTTTTTCCGGGTTTGAGAGCGGCCTTGCCAGCGGGTGTGAGTTCGAAGCTCTCGTAGCTGGACGTGTAGCCGCTGGTCTTCACCGCGAGCACGCCGTTGATATAAACTTCTGCGTCTTCATCGTGGTGCAACCATGCTTGCACGTTGTTCAGATCATTCGCAGTGAACGAAATCTCGCGGCGCATCCAGATGTCAGACTTGTTCCAGACGGTTTTCACCACCGTGCCGGGCGTGTTGGCTGTGCCAAATCCAGACTGGCCCTCTTGCCAAGCTGCGTCCGTGTAGCTGGGTTGAAACCAATCCGCGCTGGGGCTGATCGTCGTGTAACGCCACAATGCAGAAGCGTTGTCCGCCGCCGGAACAACGGTGGTGACCACGGGTTGCTTGGGGATCACCGCCCACTTCCCGGCCTTTGTCGTGTCGCGCTTGGCCCACTTCTGCCACACGGCTTTGTCGTAAAGCATCTGCAAGAAAACGCCGCCCACCACAGGCCGCGCCGTGAAGCCGACCTTCTTCGCGTCCTTCGTCTCATACCAATCCGTCATCGGTGAGCGATCTTTCGTCTCGTTCAGGAAAGTGTAGATCGGATCAATCAACGCCTCGAAGTCCGCACGGTTCTGCGTGAGCGTCGCCGTCCACGTGATCCAATCGAGCTTGGTGTAGTCCTTGCGATTGTCGAGCGGCAGGCCGTATTTGTTCTGCGATTTCAAGTAGAAATCCATTTCCTTGCGCGCGACTTCAGCAGGGAAAAGGTTCAATCCAAGGATGCGATCCCACACGAGATTATATTTCTGACTCCATGAGCCGGGACGATCAAACGCGAGTCGGGTGTGATCTCCATCCGCAGCTTCCTTCACCCAGCGTTGAGCGAATTCGCGGGCGAGTTTGAAATACTCATCGGCCTTCGCCTTGTCGCCGCGCATCTCACACATCTTGGCGAATGAGCCGAGGCCGCAGATCGCTTTGACGCTCAAGTTGACGTTGTGCGCGAGGTGTCCTGCGAAGTCGTCTGTGCAAAGTTGGTTCTCAGGATCGAAGCCTTTTTCCTTGAGATACCCGGCCCACTTTTCCAACTGCGGCCAATAACGGTCAGCGAAACTGGTGTTGCCATCCATCTGCGAGACGGCAGCCATCAGGATCAGCAGGTTGCCGGATTCTTCCACGGGCATCTGGTCGCGCTCATCGCGTTCGCCACCGCCATAAACCTGGCCGTTGGCGTGCGGATAGGTGCCGAGATCATGCGGCGCGAAGGGAAACTTCCAACGCTCGCTCGCCGCGTAGTCCATGAACGGCACGAGAAACGACTTGGCCAGCGACGGCCCGAACAACAGGAACTGCGGGGCCATGGGATAGAAAACGTCGGACGTGCCGATGCAGCCGTTGGAGTGGTTCTCTTTGCAGAACGAGATCGGCTGACCATTGGCATCGGCCACAAATTTGCCTGCGGCGAAACATTGGCGATACGCGAGGGCGCCGAGCCGGGCGTATTTCTCTCCGCCCGCTTTGCGCAGATCTGCCATCAATTCGGCGTCGAACTTCGCGCAGCGTTTTTTGAGCGACTCATATTCCGCAGCAGATTTTTTCAACAACGCTGCCGCATCATCGCCATTACGCCGCCAGTAAGGACGAAGATTCTTCTTCATGTATTGGATCGAATATTCGTCGTCGTAGGCGAGTATCAACATGCGGGAGACGGGTTTTGAACTGACCTTGAAGGTCGAGAAATTCAGCGTGACCTGAGCGATGTCTGCCGCAACTGCGTTTGTGCCGGTCGGCTTGATCGTGCCGGTCGAAACAGAGTTGTTCGCCGCGAGGTAGAGGTAGCCCCAATCAATGCGGATGTCGTCGCCCTTCTTCGCAAGAACTGGCTGATCCTTCGAGCCGATGCGGAGAGCGGCAAGTTTGGGCAGCTTCACGGCTTCAGCCACGACATTCTGTCTGGGTTCGTTGACGACGATTTCGCCATTGGCATCGAACTGGATCGAGACATCGTGCGACTTGCCGTCCGTGGACTGGAAGTCGTAGGTCAGATACGTCACGGGGCGCGAGAGCAGTTCAATGTCATCGGGCAAGGCGGGTGTCAGGAATGTGAGCGTCAGTTTCACACCAGCGCCCTCGAAGGAATAGATCGTCTGCGTGGGCAGCACTTCAACCTGAGTCTGCGGCAGCGCGGCCGTGGTGGCGGAAGCGGCGCCCATCACGCGAAATGTTTTGCCATCAATCCGCACCATACTCGTGAGGCGATGCGGTTTGCCCGTCCAATGCACCGTGTTCGCATCCGTCAACTTGTCGCCCGGCGACCAGATGCTGAAGTAAGGATCGCACGCGACGAGCGGCACGGAAGGCGGACGTAATGTTTCAACAGCAGCGTGGAGGAATTGCGTCGCGGTAAGCGCAGTGATGACGACGGCGGCGCGAAGAATTGTTTTCCCGATTTGGTTCATGCAGAGGTTTGTTGAATTGGTGGCAGTAATGCGGAGGAAATAGTAACGAAGGCGGAAGTGATGTCAGGTGGCATGAATTGGCCACATTCGGCGGCGCGCGGGCAGGCGACACCGGAGCGGGTATTCACGCCACTCCTTAAAACCGAAAATCGCCGGTTTGCAACAGCCGTATTCTGTTTCCGAATGGTTATGAGATACTGAATCACTTCCCCGTTGTCAGCGACTTGATGTAGTCCACTTCCTTCTGGTCGTAGGGTGCGCCGTTGCCACGGAGGATGTCATGAAACCACGGCTTGGGTTCAGCGGTGTAGCTTTTGTCCCACGAGTCCCACGGATAAATAGTCTGCGTCTTGCCGTCCACGAACCCCCAGCAATACGCGCCCACGTTCTGTTGTTTGAAATAGCCGAGCACGGGATTGAACGTGCTGCCACGCGGACGCGCCATGAATTCCGTGCAGAGTATCGGACGATTGTAACGCTTCAGATTCTCCACGCATTTCTGCACGCCATCGAGAGGATCGTAGGTGTGAAAGGAAATCACGTCCGACTCCTCCAACTGGCAGCGTTCCGTGGGCGTAAGCTTCGCGACATCGCCCCAGTGGCCGATCCAGACGCCGGAGGTGAGCGGCTGCGATGGATTCACCTCACGCGCCCAGACGAAACTTTTTTTCAGGAGTTGCAGCGCGAACTCGACCTTGCCCTGCAGCAACACGTCGCTGTATTGAGGCACGAGATTGTCCGGCTCATTGAACAGGTCCCAGACGTGGATGCGTTTGTCGTCGCGGAAATGGCCGATGATATCCTGCACGTAAGCCTTCAATTCATCCTGGCGCGCAGCGTCCTTCAAGATGTCCTGTCCGGGACTCTGCACCCAACCAGAATTGTGGCGGTGCGGATGCGGCTCGCGCTGTTTGCCAGCCTTCGGATAGGGATCCCAAACGCTGTCGAACAGCACGAACATCACGCCAATCTTGTGCTTCGCGGCGATGTCGAGGAATTGCTCCATGCGCCGGATCAAACCGTCCCGGTCGTTCTTCCAGACGATGTCATGCAAAAACACACGCACGCTGGTGAAGCCGAGATCGCGCGCCCAGCCGAGTTCCTGATCTATCGTTTTGGGATCCCACGTATCGGCCTGCCACATTTCCAACTGGTTGATGGCGGTGCGCGGCGAGTAATTGCAACCGACCAGCCACGGTTGTTTCGCCTGCCACGCGTTGGCCTGCTCCAGCGTCCACTGGGCGCGGGGTTTGCAGGCGGTCGGTGACTGGCAGCCCGCCGATGCGATGATCACGGCAGCAAGAGACAATGATTTGAACAGATTCAGATTCATGCGCGCGAGTGTAGCTGGAGCAAATCGGACAGTTCAACGAGGATTCCGAAATTCGTTGAAGGAAGGATTGCGATGAAGGTTTGTGTTTTAGCTCTCATGATTTTTGGTGGCAATTGCGGTGTCACTTCGAGTTTTGTTCGGCGAGTTTGCCGATGTTGGTTTCGTAAAGCAATGCGAGGTCTATGAACTGGCCGCCGCCGGTCTGATGTGTGTGGATCGCCAGTGTGTTGTTACCTTTGATCAATGCTTTTCGCAACGCCGCCGTCACGTCGCGAGTCTCATAGGCAGTGGTGTAACCGCTGCCTTTCCAGATCAATTGCCCGTTGACGAACACCTCGGTGTCTTCGTCGTAAAAAATCACGAGCGCGGCAGTCTTGATCGCTGTGTCCGTGCATTGGAAGCTTTGACGCAGCCAGATGTCGCCCGTGGTCCAAGGAGTGCGAACGCCCGGCAGCGCACTGCCGAACGGCGCAAGCCCCAACTTCCACTCGCGATCATCAAACAGATCCGCCGTCCACTTGGCGGGCGGAGTCGTGGTGGTGAAGCGATACGGCTTCGAGAGATCACCATCCACCGCCGCGCCGACGAGGATTTTCCAATCACGTTCCGTTTCCGTCGTTGTGGGTTGAGGTGCGGTCGAGCCGGTCTTTTCGTAAGCCGCCTGCCGCGACGTGATCTTGTGCATCTGCTTCAGATCAAACTTCGGACGGCGATCATAGTAGTAGAGGCCGTTGAGTTCCTGTTCCACGTCGGTGAGTTGCGTATAGCAAAAACCGAACATGTTCGGATTGTCCAACAGCGCGTTCACCAATCCTTCATAGCGGTAATAAAACTCCTCAAGATTTTTCGGTCCGTCGCCGTAACCCCAGCCCGCTTTGGTGTCGCCCCAGACCGTGCCGCCGAATTCACTCACCATGAACGGCACGCCGATGTCCTTGCGCGCGGAAGATGTCGCCGCGCCGTAGCGCGCCGGAGTCTGCAACGTCGGTCCGCCGGTGAAAAATTCCTCCCACCGTTGTTTGAAGGCGGCGGGGTTCTGGTTGTAATCGTGGTCATCGCGCACTTCAGCATTCGGCATGGTGTGCGACCATCCGCTGGTTTCAAACACCGGACGAGTGGGATCAATGGTCTTGGTTTGGCGCACGACGATCTTCTGCAACTCGCCCGCTTCGCCTGGAGTTTCATTGAACGGACACCAACCGATGAGCGCGGGATGATTGCGATCGCGCTGCAAGATTTCCGCCCATTCGTTCGTGTAGTTCGCATAGTTGGCGGGCTGGAAATTAAAACCCCAGTTCGCATACTCGCCCCAGACGAGGTAGCCGAGCTTGTCCGCCCAGTAGAGGAAGCGCGGCTCGAAAACTTTCTGATGCAGCCGCGCGCCGTTGTAGCCGCAAGCCATCGAACGCTCGATGTCGCGCTTCAATTCGTCATCGCTTGGCGCAGTCCAGATGCCGTCGGGATAAAATCCCTGATCGAGGATAAGCCGCTGGAACACGCGTTTGCCATTGATCAAGATCGCGCGGCCTTCGATGGAAACTTTGCGCAGGCCGAAGTAGCTGGTGAGTTCGTCCACTTTTTTACCGTCGCGTTTGAGCGTGAACTTCAAGTCGTAAAGGAACGGCACGCCCGGCTCCCATAATTTTTTCCGGGTCAGATTAATCACCAGAGGTCTTTGACTCCCGGACACCGAATGCGTAGCCGCGCCAGCCCTTTTGCCATCGGCGAACGCTTCCACGGTCAACGTCAACCCCGTCGTGTCGCCATTCACCGATGCATCAATCAGCACACGCGATTTGTCCGGATCAGGCACGATGGAAACATTTTCCACGAATGACGATCCGACTGCTTCAAGCCACACGGGTTGCCAGATGCCGGTGGTGCGCGTATAGACACAGCCTTCGCTGACGGTGTGAGTCTGTTTGCCGGTCGGTTGCTTGCCGCTCGCGGTGTCGTCGAACGCATGGACAACCACCTCGTTACTGCCATCGCGCAGGAACTTTGTGATGTCGAAACTGAACGAGACATTTCCGCCGATGTGTGTGCCGACTGGTTTGCCGTTGATCCAGACCCACGTTTGATAATCCACGCCGCCGAAGTGCAGCCGCACGCGCTGGCCGCGCATTGCCGCCGGAACTTCAAACGCGCGCCGATACCAGACGTGTTTCATGATGCCGTAATGCCCGACGCCAGAGAGTTTGCTCTCCGGGCAGAATGGCACGGTGATCTTGGACGAGAGGTCTTTGCCGGAAACCAGCCCGCGCGCTTCGCCGTCGGCTTTGTCGTCGATCTCGAACTGCCACTCGCCGTTGAGCGTGACCCAGTTTTCACGGAACGCATCCGGGCGCGGATGCTCCGGGCGCGGCACGGCGGCGAAGATTGTGGCGCAACAACTCAGCAACGCGATGAGGGTGAGGAGCGAGCGCGAACCTTTTTGCGCTCGATGGATGGATCGTTTCATAAATTGATTTTGTCTCGTGGCTTTACTGCGGAGGCAGCTTCCGCGCGCCGGGATAATTTTAAGGACTGCTTAGGCGAAAGAATTGATTTCCCGATCCGATGGGTAACGTCACGTTGAACTGGCCAGAGTTGCTGGCCACCAGATTTGTCACCGATGTCCAAACAATCGGCGGCGTCAGATTCGTGGCGGAGAACAATCCCCAGTCGTTCGCCCATCCCGGCCAGCTCATCGCCAGAGAATTCGTGCTCACGTTCATGCTTAATGAGGGAAGGGGTAACAACACACCGATCGTCGTCGAATTCGCGCCCGCGCCGCAGCCGTTGTTACCCGTGACACGATAATAATTTGTCAGTCCGTTTGCGGCACTCGTATCTACGAAGCTGCTGGTCGTCAGTCCTGTCGCCGCCACTTGGTATGAAGCTCCGTCGTTCGTCGAGCGTGAAAGCGTGTAACTCGTCGCACCAGCCGAGAGCGTCCAGTTCAGGGAGATCAGCCGTTTGCCTGCGACGCCGGTCAAGCCCGTCGGTGCGGTTGGCGTTGCGCCACCGGCGATGCCGTATTTGCATTTGAGCGTGCGTTCGATTCCGAGCCTGTCGGCGTCAGCCAATGGCGCGTTGTAAATCTGCACTTCCGCGATGTCGCCGTTGAGGTAGTTGTTCAAAACGCCCTGCGCTCCCAGCGCCAGGAAGTTCAACGCGGTCAACGACTGCGTCCCGCCAGTGCCCGTCATCACTTGCGTGCCGTCCACGTACAGCACGATGCCGCCCGTGCTTTTGGTTCGCTTGAACGTGACGACGTGTGGCTGGCCGTTGTTGAATCCGTTACCGGAGCGGATGGTCGTGTCAGGATTGCCGACGCCCGCGAGCACTTGTCCGTTGGCGTTGAGTGAAATTCCGAAGTCGTTGACCGTTCCGCCTTGTTCGCCATTGATCAAGCCTGCGCCCTCCCAGAAATTCAGGCCGGTGCTGATGCCCTGACTGCTGCGATAAACAAAGATCATCGTGAAGTCGTCCTGCACCGGACGATAAAACCACAGGTGATTGTTGCTTGCTGGATTGAACCGCACCACAGGCAATCCATTCATCGCGTTGGTCACATAGGTCGGCTGGTTTGCGGTCAAAGTTTGGATCGCGTTGAAGCCGTTCCCGGTCAAATCGGTCCACGAGGAGACGCCTGCGCCGCTGGCAAGACCGGTGATGGCGTCCGCCTTGAACCACACCGCGAGCGCGGAAGTGTTGACGCTGGCTTGCGCGGAGTTTGAGCCTTCGCCCTGAGCGTTCACGGGCGAGACGACGTAGTAATAAGTCTTGTTGTTCGCCACGGTTGTGTCCGTGAAAATCGTCGCAGCGATGTTCGTGATCGTGACGTAAGGCCCGCCGCTGACGAGCGCGCGTTTGAGATTGTAACTCGTGGCGAGCGAGCCTTCCGACCAGATCAACTGAACCTTCGCGTTGCCGACGGCGGTGGCGGTCAAGTTGGTGGGCGCGACAGACGGAGCGATCACACTGCTGGAATAAAGCGCGGCGACTTCATTGCTCGCCAGGGTGCGGGTGAAAATCCTCACGTCATCCAGACTGCCGTTGAGATAGTTCCCGCCCGTTGTGCCGAACTTCAATTGTGCGGGAGAACTCAACGTGTTCTTCGTGGCCGTGCCGGTCGCTTGGAAATTACCGTCCACATAGACGCTCATGACGCCGGTGGCTTCCTGCCGCGTCGCCACGCAATGATGCCACACGCCGTCATTGATCGAGGTCGTGGAGATGATCGTCGTATCGGGATTGCCGACGCCGAAGCCAAACTTGCCGCCGACGAGTGCCGTTCCAAAATCGTTCGCGGTGAACGCCACGTCTGCATCCACCAAACCTGCGCCGTTATACCACTGAGGCGTGCCGGCGGTTTGAGTGGTCTTCACCCAGAACGCGATGCTGAAATCATTCACAAGCGGGTTGGCGATCAGCACGCTGCTGTTGACGCCGTTGAAATTGAGGCAGCCGCCGATCCGTCCACTCGCATTCCAACTTGCGCCGCTCACCGTTCCGTTGTTTCCGCTCCACGCGGCGTTGGTGGCGATGCTTCCACTCGTCGCATCGAGCGGCCACCAGCCGACGTGATCTTTGGGAACAGGCAACGCGGCGGAGACTTGAGTGGGGTCTGCCGCCTGCAACACCGAGAGCGACGAGATGCAATCCCACGCGAAAAAATTCGTGCCGAGCGGAGTAGGTTGAGTCCATTGACACCACGATAAATGATCCGGCGCACGCCGGGAGTTCCACGCGGCAGTGGCGTTGAGTTGCAACCACGGTTGATAGGCACTTTGCAGATTACGGGTCTTCATGAAGCGCGTCATCCATCGCAGGAAGATGGCGTTGAATCCGGAGTTGTTTCCCGCGATGCCGTATTCCGGGAGGATGCCGCCGCCGGAGAGATTCATCATGGTGAACTGCGCCGCGAGCTTCGCGTCGTTGGTCTGGCCGAGGAAATTTGCCGCGCCGATGAACGTCCCTTGATTGTAAGTGCTGGCCCATGTGCCGATCATGCCGTTCGTGCCGATGTAGTCGTAGATCGCACCCGTGTTCGTGTTGAACAGGACTGAACGCTCCCAGTTGTAAATGCTGTTGGCCTTGTTCAGATAATTTGTGTCGCCATAAATCTGGTAGAGCAGATAGGCGGCGATCGACCCCGGCCCGTTGACGCAGGCGTTCTTCGACTGCTTATCGCTGTCTCTCCAATACAATCCGCCACCCAGCACATTGTCCCAAGCCCGCGCGTAACAGGCGTCAAAACTGGCTTTGGCGATGTTACAATAATTGGTGTTCCCAGTGGCCACGCCGCCGCGGGCGAAGGCGATCACCGCCCACAGGATGTCATCGTTATACTCGTTGCCCAACCAGTTGGGGCCAGCCCATGTGTTGTTGGAGAGAAAACCGTTCAGCAGATTGGTGATCATGCCGCGATAGGTGGAGTTGGAACTCCACTCGTAAGCGTCAATGACGGTCTCGATCATCTCCGCCTGACCCCAAAAATATGCGACGCCTCCGGTTTGCATATCCTTGATGAATCCGTTCGTGCCGTTCACGGAATAGAAGGCGGAGTTGAACGAACTAAAAACCGTGCTGGCATCTCGCGAGGTGAATGCCCAAGCAGAAAAATTCGCGAGGCCGAAGAACAACAGGGCGATCAAACCAATACAACGAAAACGGCGATTCAAACTACAGGTGTTCAATGGGCCACCTCGTTCCTGTAAGTCGGTCTTGTCGTTGTCATGGTTGTCTAGGGTGGAAGATACCGCAGAGTCAGCGTCTCAAGCAATGGCATGAATCGGCCACAGTTCATTGAGGACTGCGAGCGCGCCCTCGCTCGCAGCGTTCCGCACAAACGTCGCTACCTCAATGTGTCGGTGAACTGCTTCCACAGATCGTCAATCGAATGGCCGGTGTTCGTCTTGAAGAGTTCCATATTGAAAACCCCTTCGCGCATCGCTTGGTTCAGTTTGTGGACGAGTTGTTTGTCGTAGGTTGTCTCAGTCCATTCGAGAAAGATGGCCGTGGTTTTGTAGGCGTCGCGATAACTGGCGCGGTTAGGATCAATCCGGGGACGTCGGGCTTGCGGCTCGTAATGCGTGAGCCGGATATAATCCGCCACGCCTTCGACGAGCCAGCCGGGGTTGCCGCCGCGACCGTAAGACTGCACCACATGCGTCAACTCATGGATCACCATCCCGAAATCATTGGTCGCATGGCGGACATAATTCGCCGCGATGTTGATCGTGTCGCCGGATGTGTCGGCCACGCCTTCCTTCTTTTCGTGAAAGACCAGACGAACTTGCTTCGGCGGGACGAAGCCTTCGCTCGCCAGCAGGGTCGTGATCTTCGGATACCATTCCGCGCAGAGTTCTCCCGCGCGTTTGCCCCACGCGGCCAAGTCTGGTGTCGCCGAAGCGTCCACGGTGATGTCGGCGATAACTGCGCCCAGCGCATTGGTGGCCACTCCGCTCCAAGAAACGGCGTTCGTCGGAGAGGCAGCTTGTCCAGCGGTGAGCGGAGTTGGACGCGCAGAAGAATCCGCTGACTGTTCGGCAGCCAAACAGAAGCAGACGCTCGAAGCGCACAGCGCAAGGATCAGAAGTTCTGGTTTCATTGGGCAAAGTTAAAAGTTCACGGTCAACGTGCGTTGGCGCGCTTCGTTGGTGAAGCGGATCCAGAGCAATCCGTCCGGCTTGGAAAAGTTAATCTGTTCAACCGGCTGACCGTCGAGCGTGATTGAGGTCGGTGGTCTCGCGGCTCGCAACAGCATCACCGCCGGTGTCTGCGCGACGCCTTCGACAGCATACGAAAGAGATTTATTTTCGCGACTGGTCAGCAGCGCCTTGCACGCGGAGGCGAGCAGTTGTGGCCATCCAGGGGTCGCGTCCAGATCGCGAAGAAAGTAGCGGGTTCCCGGAGCAATCGTCACGCTGTCCAGCGCGCGCAGTTCGGGATCGAACAGGTTGACGAAGTGACCGTGCAAAACTTTCGGTTCGCCCGCGATACTTTCATCCAACCCAGCGGCGATGATGTAAGGCCCGCGCCGCAGCACAAGTGAACTGGTCTCGCGCCATGTCAGCTTCGCGAACTTCGCGGCCTGTTGGACGACGGCGACGACTTGATCTGCTCCTTCCGCGCTGGCCGCGAGTTGCGCTGGGTTTTTGCCTTGCCAGATGACGTGGCCTTTGCCGAAAGACCACGAGGTGTCCGCTTTGGTTTTATCGAAGCCGAGTTGCGTGAAGAGATGCTCGCGCGGCGTGGAGAAAGTTTTTCCATCGCTGTTCCACCATTCATGCACGGAGTTGAAGGCGTCTGAGTCGTCGTCGCAGAACACCAGCACGCCACCGCGCTTCACCCAGTCTGCAAGCGGCGCGTGAACGTCCGCTGTCAGCGGTTTCATGCCCTGATACGTGAGGAGCAAAACTTTGAAGCCTTCGAGATAGTTGGTGATGGTCAAGTTCTCCAACTGCACCGGCGCAACGGGAATCCCGCGTTTCAAAAGCGGTAACGCCAGACCATAGACGTGGCTTAGGTGCTTATCGCTCGGCGTAGGAGCACCGCGCTCAAACATCAGCGAGTCGCTCACCAGCAGTCCGATGCCCGTCGTGCCGCAATCCCACTCGACGCGTTTCTGCCTCATATCATTGAGCGCATTCATCACGGTCTGCAATTCCGTGGCGTAGCCGGGCGGGATGGTTTTGCGATCTTCGCGCGGTGCGGATTTCGGGTAGCGTCCGTTGAAGATGCGCTCCGGCCACGGTGCGACTTCATATTGCCAGACGTCGGGTTGCAGCAACGATGCAGTGAGAGTGGATTCCCAATTGCGCTGATAATCATTCCAGTCGTGGTTGGGATTATCCTCAATGGGATCGTTCAGATACCAGACCGTGCGTCCGGTGGCGCGCACGAGATTTTGCATCGCGCCGTATTCGAGGAACGCGGTTTCAAACGTGCGCTCTTTGAGTTTGCCGCGATACATATTTGGCGTGCGTGCGGTGCCCGTCCAGACCTGGGCGATGTAGCCGTCGCAACCGTTGAGCCGCGCGAGGCTGGACTCAGGGCTGACGATTTCCCACTGCGCGTAGTTGAGCAGACTATGCGTGGGCACGTAACAACGGACGCGCCGCCCGGTGCGTTGGTTGTAAGCCTGCACATGATCGAAGACCTGCTGCAACGCGCGACCGAAGAGAAAGTATTTCAATTTGGATGCCCGCCATTGCGCATCCACGGAACTGTGCGGCGCTTGCCAGTCGTCGCCGTAAAATGCGCGCCACTCGCGTTTGAAACCTGCCGAGTAACCGGCGTTGACCCAGAACTCCGGCTCTTCGAGATGGATCGCTTCCGCGCCTGCATCCAACGCGCGTTGCACGCCGACGCAGAGAAATTTTCCAAAGTTTGTCCCTGGACACATGTAATAGACATCGCCGCCGTGACTGCTCTTGCGCCCATCACTCACGGTCTGCGCCTCGTCCTCGTGATTGATGCCGTCGAAGCGACCGTAGAGATAATCCTGATAATTTCCCCACGACACGCCAGTCATCACGTGGATGCGATAGCCGTGTTCGCGCCAAGTGGCGATGCGTTCGGGCAACTTCGTATCAATGCCGTAAACAATGGCGACATCCGAACGCAGGTTTGATTTCTCGCTCCACGCCCCGCCAGTTTGAAAGCAGGTACGCTCCAAAATCTGATCTGGGTCGGTGGCAAACGGTGAGGCGGGTTCGGCGGCGTCGAGGATTGCGGGACATGCGAGGACGGCGCAGAGAATCGCGAGCGACGGGATCAGTGGATAATGATTTGTGAACAGCATCGGTAATATTTTTGTAGTGTGAACGAACCGGCATCCAATTCCAACCCTGCGGGATGAACGGCGTGGGAGGCTAAAGAAACAGGGCAGGGCGGGCATGTGGCATGTATCGGCCACAAACAGGGCGACATTTTTGGACTGCGGCGGGAAGCAGAGCGCCACGCCGCTTTCGAGCGGGCGATGCGTTTGTAGGATTCGCCACGTTTCTCCAGTCCGAAAGCGGTGTCGCCGCTGCGTTCTGTCACCGCAGCTCATGATTCTCCATCCATCGCATCATGCTGAGACTTTGTGACCGTCTGTGGCCGATTCATGTCACATGACCCCGGCGCGGGTAATGTTCAGACTGTTCTCAACCCAGCGAATGAAACCCATGTTCAAAAACAGCCTTGGCAAAAAAGCCTTCACGTTGATCGAGTTGTTGGTCGTTATCGCCATCATCGCCATTCTTGCGGCCATGCTGTTGCCCGCGCTTGGTAAAGCCAAAGCCAAGGCCAAACAGATTTCATGTCTGAACAATCTTCGACAGATCGGAATTGGTGCGGCGATGTACGTCAATCAATACAGCAAGTATCCCGGCTGCATCAAAGTCCCCGATTTTTACTATTCGTGGCCCGGGCGAATTTTTACTCAAATGGGAACGAACCGCGCGGTATTTGCCTGTCCCACAACCAAACCGGAATATCGTTGGGAACTACAAGCCGGTAATCCCAATCGGCTGGGAGCTGTAGTTGATGGCGTGCTTGATCCGATGGCGGTGAGGGCGGCGGCTGTTGGTTCATTTTTTTCGTATGGCTATAATGATTGGGGTGCTGGTCCCGTTACGACTTCGCTCGCTCTACAATTGGGTTTGGGTGGCGATATCAATCCACCCATGCAGCCGGAAATGCCGGAGAATCGGATAACTCGTCCAGTGGATATGATCATGTTGGGCGATTCAAAGACGGACGGCATTTGGGATGGCAATATAGATCCTCAAGGGTTCAACGAGTGGCCTTCAAGTCGCCATAATGGGAACACTGTTTTGATGTTCGCCGATGGACACGCGGAAGTTGCTAAACGGGCTCAGGTAGTTGATCCCCTAAACGAAGCGTGGGCGCGTCGTTGGAATAATGACAATCGGTATATCAATTATACATCCGCAGGAACAGCCGCCCAACGCGCGGCGATTGATCCGTTTTGAATTCCGTTTCTTGGGCTTTAAGCTGGGTTCACTTCACCCACACTGGCTGGGTGAAAGCTCCATTCGCCGCGATGTCCCAGACTTCAAACCGCACCCACTTCTGATTCCTAAGATCAACAGTCGCTCGTAATGTTCGCGTGCCGAAAGATTCCGTGTCCGAGAGTTCAATCCGCTGCCGCGTGACTTTGCTGCCGTCGCCAGAAATGATTTCCGCAAACGCCAGAGGGAACGTCCATGCGATCTTCGCTTCGACCACCGCCATCGTCGCCTGTACTGTGTCGCCACTTTCCTTGCCGGCGACGGTAAAGCGCGGGATCAAAACCTCGCCCGTCGTCGTGAAGTATTTTCCGCCACGCAGCGTTTTCAAGATGGATACCCAGCCGTCGTCGAAGCGCGGCAGCGTGTCCAGCT
>JANPGI010000234.1:0-6839 GCA_031423875.1 Verrucomicrobiota bacterium
GGCTCACCACGCAGATGATCAGGTGGAGTTGTTTTTCCTCAGATTGCTTCGGGGCGCGGGTGGTGAAGGGTTGGCTGGGATGAAATGGAAAACCAAATCTCCGGTGGATCGGAATCTCATGCTCGCCCGTCCGTTGCTGGATGTGGAGAAGGTCACGCTTGCGGAGTTCGCGAAGCAGGTAGGCATCACTTTTCGCGAAGACGTTAGCAATTGTTCCGCAGACATGCTTCGCAATCGCGTTCGGCTCGAACTACTGCCGTTGTTGAGACGACGATTCAATCCCGCCGTGGATAGATCGGTTTCGCGACTGATGGAGATCGTAGGTGCGGAAGCCAAAGTCGTGACTGTGCTGGCCGAAGAATGGCTGGCGAACAATGTGGCTGGCAGGTCGCGTCACTCCATGCTCGCCGGGCTTGCTCAGGCAGAAGCTGGCGCGCATGGAGTGACGTGCTCTACCAGTTCATCTCAGGCAGGAGTTCTGTTTAAGGAATGTCCAATCGCCGTTCAACGCCGGATCATTCAACTCCAGTTGCAACAACTGGGTTTGGTCGCGGATTTTGATCTGATCGAATCACTGCGGCTTGAGCCGGGGAAAAATGTTTCTGTCGGGCGGGACATATGGGTACGGTCAGATGAAGGTGGTTTGGTTGAAAAATCTTCACCGCCAGTATGCACTTTTAATACCGGCATCTCCACGATCAAACTCAGCAACACAGCAGGGAAGGCGGAGTTTTCTGGTGCGCGTTTCTCTTGGGAATTTGCGCGTGGAAGAAAGTTTGAGCCTGGTCGGGGCGTTCCGGGAGTAGAGTCGTTTGATGCTGAGAAAGTCGGCGGAACGGTTGTGCTGCGACATTGGCGTGCGGGAGATCGCTTTCAGCCCATCGGCATGAAGGCGGCGGTAAAGATGCAAGATTGGTTCACAAACCAGAAAATCCCTGCGGCGCGCCGGCGGAGATTGGTTGTGGCCACAACTGAACGCGGAGAGGTATTTTGGGTCGAAGGGTTACGGATCGGGGAGCGGTTCAAACTGGGAAAACAGACGCGGCGAAGCCTGGTTTGGCGTTGGATTCGGCAGTGAAGCTGCTGGAACTACTGGATTGCGGGGGTGGTTTCATCATGCTAGTTTTTGCCCTGCGTTAAATTAAAAGATCATGGCTGACGAAAACAAAATCAAAGACGACGACAAGAACTCACGCAAGCTGGGCGGCGGCAAGATGCAGCCCGGCACGATCATGGTCTGGATCGCGATCATTGTGATCATGGGATTCTTGTTCACAATGAAGGGCAAGTTCGGCCAGACACCACCCGCGAAGTTGACGCATTATGAACTGATGCAAAAGGTCAACTCCAACCTCATCGCCAGTGCCAAGATCAATTATAGTTCCACAGGCGGCGCTCTGACCGAGGTACGCGGCACTTATTTTGACGTGGATAAAACTACGGGCGAAAAAAGCGTCGGAGCTGACGGCAAGGCCAAGGAGATTCCATTTCGCACGGAAGCGCGTTTGACTGAAACCATCGAGAACAAGTTGCTCGCGATTGAAGCCATTTCTCCGCATGAGAACAGTGTGCTTCTGTTCAACCTCGGCATGAACGTGCTCATCTTTGGCAGTTTCATTTTCTTCATCTGGTTCTTTTTCATCCGGCCCATCCGCATGGCGGGCAAGGGGGCGCTCAGCTTTGGCAAGAGCAAGGCACGCCTGCTCGCCAAAGAGCGGAATAAAATCACGTTCAAAGATGTCGCTGGTGTGGAAGAAGCCATCGAGGAAGTTTCTGAACTCGTGGAGTTCCTTAAAGACCCGAAGAAATTTCAACGCCTCGGTGGTCGCATCCCGAAAGGCGTGTTGATGATCGGTTCGCCTGGCACGGGAAAAACATTGCTGGCGAAAGCCATCGCAGGTGAGGCGGACGCAGCGTTCTTTAGCATCAGCGGTTCAGACTTTGTGGAGATGTTTGTCGGCGTCGGCGCGAGCCGCGTGCGCGACATGTTTGAACAGGCGCGCAAGAACACGCCTTGCCTGATCTTCATTGACGAGATTGACGCCGTGGGTCGTTCACGCGGTCACGGCCTTGGCGGCGGCAACGACGAACGCGAACAGACGCTCAATGCGTTGCTCGTGGAGATGGACGGCTTCGACACGCAGGAAGGCATCATCATCATCGCAGCGACGAATCGTCCTGACGTGCTTGATCCTGCTTTGCTACGACCGGGCCGGTTTGATCGTCAAGTCACCGTCAGTCTTCCCGACGTGCGCGGACGTGAGGCTATTTTGAAAGTTCACGCCAAGAACGTGAAGTTGCTTCCGGAAGTTGATCTGTCAGTCATCGCTCGCGGCACTCCAGGTTTCTCTGGTGCTGAACTCGCCAATCTTTTGAACGAAGCGGCGTTGCTGGCGGCTCGTACCAACAAGAAGGGCATTGGTGCAGCGGAACTGGAAGAGGCTCGCGATAAAGTCCGATGGGGACGCGAACGCCGCAGTCTTGCGATGACGGATGAAGATAAGAAATTCACAGCATGGCACGAAGCCGGTCACGCGCTTGTCAACGTCGTGTTGTTGCACACCCATCCGCTTCACAAAGTAACCATCATCCCGCGCGGTCAAGCGCTCGGTGCAACGATGTTTTTGCCGAAGGACGATATCTTAAGCCGTCGCCGCAAGGAGATGTTGGACACCATCGCCGTGACGATGGCGGGTCGGATCGCGGAAGAAATAGTATCCGATGATATTTCCACGGGTGCGGCTGGCGACATCCAACAGGCTACCAGCATGGCCAAGGCGATGGTCATGCACTACGGCATGAGCGATAAACTCGGCATGGTGCTTTATGGTGAAGCGCAGGAATATGTTTTCCTCGGACGCGACATGATGCGCGGCAAGGAATACAGCGAGCAGACTTCTCAGGCGATTGATAATGAGGTCAAGCGGATCATTGATGAAGCCTATCGCAAGGCGAAGGACATCATTGATACGAACCGTGACAAACTCGAACTCATCGCGAAAGCGTTGTTGGAATTTGAAACGCTCGACGGAGCTCAAGTCCTCGATATTGTTCGCACCGGCACGTTCACTCCTCCGGAAAAACCGAGCGACCCCGGCCCGATGGTTGGAGCACCAGCGGGAACACCGTTGCCAGAGCCGCCTCCGAAGATTGTGCCGCCGACGTTGCCTGGACTGGGAACGCCGTCACCTGCGCCGGCAGCCTGACGGTGAAGTTGGAATATCGAGGATCGAGAATGGCCCACGTAACGAAGTCATTTTCAATCTTCCATCCTCCGTCGTCTATCCTCTACTCTCCTTGAGCATGATTATCGCGCCGTCGCTGCTCGCCGCCGATTACGGAAACTTTGCCAAGGACACCGTTCGTGCCGGCAAGTCCGGTGCGGAATGGCTGCACATCGACATCATGGACGGGCATTTCGTCCCCAACATCTCCTTCGGCCCCCAAGTGGTGAAAACTCTTCGTCCGTTGACGAAGATGTTTTTCGATGTGCATCTGATGTGCAGCAAGCCGAAGATTCTGCTCGAACCATTCGCCAAAGCGGGCGCGGACATGATCACCATTCACGTCGAACTGGGCGAGGCCGTGACGCCGTTGATCTGGGAGATCAAGAAGCTCGGGAAGAAGGTGGGGCTCTGTGTCAATCCGCCCACAGACATCAGCCTGGTCAAACCCTACCTCGACAAGATCGACCATCTGCTCGTGATGACGGTGAATCCCGGATTTGGTGGGCAGGAATTCATTTACGAGACGTTGCCGAAGATACAGCAGGCGAATGAGTGGCGTTGCGAACGCAGCCTGCGATACACGATCGGCGTGGACGGCGGCGTGAACTTTAAGACTGCGGCGGAATGTGCGCGAGCGGGTGCAGATGTGTTCGTCAGCGGCAGCGCATTGTTCGCGGTGCACAGTCTGAAACAGGCGGTGACCAAGATGCGGAAGATTGTTCAAGACAATGATCCCGGACTCGCAGACTTGAAGTTTTAATCTCGATATGAGCATCAAATTCGGCACAGACGGCTGGCGCGCGGTCATCGCGGAGGATTTCACGTTCGCAAACGTCGCGCGCGTGGCGCAGGCCACGTCGGATTATTGGGATGCGAATCCCATTTCAGGTGCGGAGAAAAAAGTGGTTGTCGGTTACGACCGCCGGTTTCTCTCCAAGGAGTTCGCCGCTCGCGCTGTGGAAGTTTTTGCGGGGAATGGTTTCTCGGCGACGCTCACGCCTGAGCCGACTCCCACACCTTCCGTTTCCTTCGCCGTCAAAGCGCAACGCGCCATCGGCGGTGTGATGATTACGGCGAGTCACAATCCGCCCATCTTTAACGGATTCAAACTCAAGTCGCACTACGGCGGCTCTAGTGATCCCGAAACATGCAAAGGCGTGGAAGGTTGGCTCGACAAGAATCCCGTCCGCAGCGTCAAGCTCGCCGATGCGATCAAGTCGAAGCAAGTCGTGGTGAAGGATGTTCGCCCCGCGCATTATGCTGCGCTCAAGCGGCTCGTGGATTTCAAACTCATCGCGAAATCAAAACTTCGTTTCGCACACGAAGCTTTGTTCGGTGTCGGCGCAGGTTGCTTCGAGCAATTGCTCGCGGGTACGACCTGCAAAGTCACCACGCTCAACGGCGCGCACGATCCACTCTTCGGTGGCATCAACCCCGAACCCATCGAGTCCAACTACGGTCGCAGCCAGGCTTATCTGAAGAAGCATCCGCACGATCTTTGTCTTGTCACGGATGGCGATGCGGATCGCGTGGGCGGCATGGACGGACACGGTAAATATCTCACCACGCACACGCTGATTTGTTTGTTGCTCCGCCATCTTTTCGTGAACCGCCACGGTCGTGGACGTATGATCAAGGCGCTCACCACCACTTCGATGGTGGACAAGATGTGTGAAGCTTACGGCATTGAACTCGTCGAGACTGGTGTGGGCTTCAAATACATCTGTGCCGAGATGCTCAAAGGCAATGTCCTCCTCGGCGCGGAAGAAAGCGGCGGCATCGGTTTCCCCGGACACATCCCCGAACGCGACGGCATCGCATCCGGTTTGATGTTGCTGGAGATGCTCGCAGTCGAACGTACGTCGGTGAACAAACTCGTGGCGCATCTGGAAAAACAATTTGGCCCGCATCGCTACGGTCGTATTGACGCGCATTTCCCGTTGGAGAAACGCGGTGCGCTCATGGAGTTCTTGAAATCAAATCCGCCTGCCAAGCTGTTGCGTTCACCGCTGGCCGACGTGAAATCCTACGACGGTGTGAAGTTCGTTTCGCAAGACGGCTCATGGCTCATGCTGCGCGGTTCAGGCACCGAGCCGATTCTCCGAATCTACGCTGAATCACAAAGTGACGGGAATGTTAAGAAATTGTTGCGTTTGGGCGCAGAATTGACAACACACGTCTGATTTGGGACTCTTCAGTGGTTAGGCAGCCGCGCTTCCTGCGATTGCGAACCCCCGCTGGCAAAACGCCTCTGGCACAGCCGTAGCTTTTATGGGCTGTTGCGCGGTGTTCCCCTTATCCTGGAGATCACCGCTGTCGCACGTTGACCAGCGTGGAAATTAATGAACTGAAATTGAACCCCGTGAACCGTATGAAAAAGACTGTTAAGAAAAACTCCACATCCACCGTCGCACCTGTCGCCGCAAAAGCACCCGCCGCTGTCGCTGCACCCGTTGTCGCAAAATCTCCCGTCAAGGCCGCTCCGGCCAAGACTCCCATCGTCATCGAAGCCAAGATTGATGTCGGCTTCGGCAATAATCTTTTCGTGCGCGGGCAAGGCGCTGGGCTTTCATGGGAACGTGGCGTGCAACTGGAGAACGTGGATGAAAAGACATGGCGACTGGCTGTGCCTGCCACCGACAAGCTTCAGTTCAAACTGTTGCTCAACGACAGCGTTTGGGCGCAAGGTGAAGACGTGGTAGCCGCTCCCGGCAAGAAAGTGGAAGTGACTCCCGCATTCTAATCGGAGCGCCGAGCATTGCTCGGCTCGATTCTGGTTTGACTCAACATGCCGAGCAATGCTCGGCGTTCCTATTCCGCCGCGTAAGTCTTCGCCTGTGTCACCCGCGCGACTTCCGGTGGGAAATGCAGTTTGCCACGACGGTAATCGTCAATCCGCCATTGCAGAAATGGCGAACACTTTGCCGTCGTGGATTTATTGCGTGATGGCCAGTAGTGATTGAAGTCGCGTTCAATTTTCTGCAACGCTGAGACTCCCATCTTCGCGAGACGCTTTGCTTCCTTCACGTTTCCACTGGCGAGCGATTTTTGCCAGAGCATGATGTTGCATGACTCAGCGGCCATACGCGCTGCCAGATCAAGTTCCAGCTTCAGTACCGCACCGGACTCGGAAAGTAGTTTTGCCTTCTCCAGTGACGCGCGTTGCTTCTCAACTTCTGCTCGCGCAGCAATGATGTTCTTGGTGTTGATCCGCGCGTAATACTTCAGCCCGCTGCGACAGAACAACTCGCGGATTTCTGGCGGCGGCGCAGCGATGACGGCACCGAACGGCGTGATGTTCGACTCCAGATAATCAAACGTCCGATGCGCGAAGCCGAGCGCGATGGCCGCCTTGGCCACATTTTGCGACGGGTCTTCGTAAACATCGCGGCTCAACACTGGGGAGAGCAGCTTTTCATCAAAGGATTTGCTGCACCAACTGTGCGCTGCGCCGATGACGTAGAGCGGCCAGCTCACGGCAAGCGGTTGCGGATGTCCGCCGTCGCCCCAATCGGTATTGAGATAACCGATCGCGCCATGTTTGCGCCCCGCCTCCGCAGCCAGACGTAGATTAGCAAACGCCGTTTCGTGCCGACCGAGCAAGCTCATCCA
>JANPGI010000235.1:0-3274 GCA_031423875.1 Verrucomicrobiota bacterium
CGATCTCCACCGAACCGTTGACGCGGCGCAATGGAAGGAGTTCTTCCTTCAACAAAATGCGCGCGGGAAAAAGAGAGAGAAGCTGGCGATCCGGCTCGACGTCATCCAACGCGGTGAACGACACATCGTATTCGCCCGCGAGCCAGCGAAGGATGTCCTCCTCGGTCTGGAGCGAAACGCTCGATTGCCGCGCCAGATCCGCCGCGTCCACGGCGGAGAGTTGCCGGGCCGCGACCATGCGATCCAGCAACTCATTGGAATTTTGCGTTTGAGCCATGATAAAAAAACGCCAGCTTCTCTTGTGTGATTCGGGATTAGAGCAAACCGTTCAGAGTCGCAATCGCTTCTTGACGCGGGGTCAGAACCTTGCGGAGCGCGGCTTGAGCTTTTTCGAGTTCCGCCTGTTTGGCTTTGCGGTCGGCGACGTATTTATCGAGCGCTGCCTTGGTTTCGGCGTTGGAAGCTTTCGCATCAATCGCCTTTTGCAAGGATTCTGCTGCGGGGTTGGGTTGGCCGCCGAAACCACCACCTTGACCGCCCTGTCCGCCGCCGCGACCACCGCGACCACCGCCACGACCAAAACCGACCGCCAAACGCGCTTCACCAACCTTGGTGATCAGCGGCTCAAGCGCCTTCCATTCGGTGTCATCAGTGATTTCAAGAGTTTCTTTGGTGCGCTCCAACATGCGCTTCTGAAATTCTGCGGGGTCGAAGTTGCCACGTCCGCCGCCCTGTTGATCGCCGTTTTGTCCGCCATCGCGATTGCGACGCTGACGATCTTCTCCTGCGGCGGGTGCTTGTGCTGAAACTGTGTTGATTGTGAACGCGAGCAGCAATGCTGCGCTCAACACTTTGAATGCTTGGTTCATTTTCATAATTCTACTTGTGCTGTGATGATTTTTGTTTGGTTGACCGACAACGAAGACGCACATGCGCGGCTTCACGTTACAAGCGGCCCTTGCAATGTCCGTGCCAGCGCGGAAATGCTGGCGATTCTTCAAATGGGTGAACATGTCCGCGCATGAGTTGCGCGAATGGAGGCGGTTCGCGCGCAAGAGTTGCGCAGCCACCCCGAATTAAGTAGAAACTCATAAACGTCGTCCTTTTCTGACTTTATGAGTTTGGGCTTTGAGTCAGGAGGTGTTGGATTGGATCAGCGCAGATTAACAGGTTCAACCTGCCCGGTTTGCTCTGGTTTTCCAAAAAACGAGACTTGCCTTCAATTGCTTCTCACCTAATCTGACCACTCCCCATCCGGGGCAAAAACAACCGAAAACCAGAACGATTTATGGCAGTCAACGCAAACGACCTCCGCCGCGGCCAGGCGATCAATTACAACGGCGACATCAGTGTAGTCCTCGACGTGCAGCATCGCACTCCCGGCAACCTCCGCGCGTTTGTGCAGGCGACACTTCGCAGCATCCGCACCGGCAAATCCTCCGACGTCCGCTTCAGTTCCACGGAAAAAGTCGAGACTGTGCCGATGATGAGCAAGAAGATGGAATTCAGCTACAAGGACGGCTCAGACTTTGTTTTCACCGACCCGGAGAATTACGAAACCGTCACCCTCATCCCCGAACTCGTCGGCGATGCCAAGAATTACCTCGTTGAAAACGGATTGGTGACCATCACCTTCGTGGATGAGAAAGCTGTCATCGTTGAAATCCCGCCCAGCGTGATCCTCACCGTGACCGATGCACCCGAAGGCATCCGGGGCGATTCCGCCAACAACGTGCAAAAAGCCGTCACCATCGAGACCGGCATCACCGTGCAAGCCCCCCTGTTCATCAAGACCGGCGAGAAGATCAAGATTGATACTCGTACCGGCAAGTACATGGAACGGGCGTAATCGGTTTCAGGTCTCAAGCCTGAAGTCTAAAGTCAAAGGCCCGCCATCCGGCGGGCTTTTGCTTTTTCGAGGAGGGATGAACATCGAACAATGAACACCCAACGCCCAACATCCAAAGACTTCGCAAAGATTCGCGCCCTTCGGCGTTCAATGTTGGATGTTTTCCGTGGGTTCGTGGTATTTCATTCATCCGTGTCCATCCGTGGTTGAAAAATTTCCGGTAACATTTTCCCGGATTTGCTTCTGAAGGAGGCATGGACACAGTAAAACTCTCCGCACCAATGCCCGACGGAAATAAATGCCCGCAATGCGGCACACCCCTGCCCATAGGCGCGCTCGCCGGACTTTGCCCCGCCTGCCTGCTCAAGATGGGCGCGGCGGCAGACACCGTCACAGACGGAAAACAGCTACCTTTCACGCCGCCGTCCGTGGCCGAACTCGCGCCGCTCTTTCCACAACTCGAAATCCTCGAACTCATCGGTAAAGGCGGGATGGGAGCGGTCTATAAGGCACGTCAGAAACAACTGGATCGCTTTGTCGCGCTGAAAATTCTCCCGCCGGGCATCGGCACTGACACCGCGTTCGCCGAACGCTTCGCCCGGGAAGCCAAAGCGCTCGCCAAGCTGAATCATCCGGGCATCGTGACGCTGTTTGAGTTCGGTAGCAGCGGACGTGAGTCCGCTCAAACTAAACCCGGAAGCGATAGAGAAACTCGGATCCCACTCACATCGGCTGCTACGCCAATCTATTTCTTCCTCATGGAATTTGTGGATGGCTTGAACCTTCGCCAATTGCTCCACGCAGGCCGCATCTCCGCGCGCGAAACATTGGCCATCGTGCCGCAAATTTGCGATGCGCTGCAATTCGCGCACGACCATGGCATCGTGCATCGCGACATCAAGCCGGAGAATATTTTGATGGATCGCCGAGGCCGCGTGAAGGTGGCGGATTTTGGGTTGGCGAAAATTGTGGGTGGCAACGAACCCCTCCCCCCGTCCCTCACCCCATCGGATGGGGAGAGGGTGGCGAAGCCGGGAGAGGGGACTTCCTTGACCGGCGAGCAGGTCATGGGCACGCCGCAATACATGTCGCCTGAGCAGCGGGAGAATCCCGGCGAGGTGGATCATCGCGCGGACATCTATGCGTTGGGCGTGGTGTTTTACCAGAGGCTCACCGGCGACCTGCCCGGCAACACCATCGCGCCGCCCTCAACGAAAGTGTTGATTGATGTGCGCCTGGATGAAGTGGTGCTGCGTGCGTTGGAAAAGAAACCGGAACTCCGCTATCAGCAAGTCAGCGAAGTGAAGAGTTGCGTGGAGACGATTGTTCAGACGCCAAGCTCTGACGCGACGGGTCATCCGCCACAAGAGCCAACACCTGCACGACCGGATTGGATAACTTGGTCTCCGTTTCAATCACCAGAAG
>JANPGI010000236.1:0-4657 GCA_031423875.1 Verrucomicrobiota bacterium
TCCAGCCCCACCCATCACCATTTATCTCACCGACGAAGGGCGCGAATTTCACAGTGCAGGCCCCGGCAAAATCCAATTGATAACGACGAACTTTATTACGGCTGTTCAATCGCCAGAATCCTGGAGTGCGGAACAAGACCCCGCAGGCCACTGGGGGCAGGTTGTCGGTGGTTTTCAGGTTTCTGTGCGCTTTAATCAAACCACCTTCACAAACGGTCAGACGATCACTGCATCGGTTCTGCTTCGGAATGTTTCGGACAAGCCTCATGTCTTTCCAGAAATTAGATATGCAAGCATTCCTTCTTACGGTGGGCTTGCGGGAAATTTTGAATTCGTTGTGATTGGGCCTGACGAGAAGCAGATCGAGGGTAAAGAAAGGAAGCATGTTATGATGGTGTCAGGGGGAAACTTCCGACTCATCTCGAATGGCACTCAGCGGAAATTACAACTTCCGATAACCGACGAATACAAATTCGAGTCCGTTGGAAAATATCGGATTCAGGTCAAAACGCTTGTCGATAATCCTGCAGGAAACAAGTTGGTTCCGGTTACTTCCGGCGAGGCGGTGATTGAAGTGGTCAAATGAGTATAAAATCAAAAATCCTAACGGGCTTCCAAATTATCGCTTTGTTTGTTTCCTTAGATTTATTTCAGATAAGTCAACTACAAGCACAAACCAACTCATCCAACGTAGTCATTCCTTGGGAATCCTTTGATGAGCATATTTACCTCACCGATAATGATCGGCTTTTGACGACAGACCCCATTACAAAGAAAAGCGGCTTCTTTGCCTCTGCCCTTAGGGAGGCTCGGAAATCTTCAGAGTGCCGACCGGCCACAAACGACTTGGCGGGCAACTGGGGTAAATCCGAAGCTGGGTTTCAAATGTCACTCCGGTTTTATCAGCCCGTCTATACGAACAACCAACCAATTGTCGCCGTCGTAATTCTTCGCAATGTATCAAGCCAGACACAGCGGTGGTCGATGGATTGGATACCGGAGAGGTTTTACTTTACAGTCAATGGGCCAAACGGTCGCCAGGCAACACGCAAAACAGAATCGCCATCTATAATAACATCAGGACCATCATGGATAACAGTCTCCCCAAAAACTCAACGCAGATTCGAGATTAACTTGAGCGAAAAATTTGATTTGAGAACATTTGGCCGTTACTCGATTCACGTCAAAACAGACGTTCATGGCACGAATGCGAGCCCATCTGCAATATCCAGCTTGTTTTCGGACACAGCTACGTTTGAAGTGGTAAGATGACTGTGTATCCCCAATGAAGTAAATATTCGCTTTGATGACTCGGCTCAGAGGTCGTAGCAACAGCGCAAACATCAACTCCCTATAACTGACGAATACAAATTCGAGTCCGTCGGAAAATATCGGATTCAGGTCAACACACTTGTCAATGATTTTGCAGTAGGAGACAAGTTGGTTCCGGTTACTTCCGGCGAAGCGGTGATTGAAGTGGTTAAATAATTGTGAGCTTTGCATTTGGACGGCGTTTCATCCTGAATTGATTGACCCGCAATTCCCCTCGCGCGCACACTGTACGCATGGGTCACGAAACTATCGCTCCAAATCCGTGGATGATTCTGCCGTTCGCCGTTCTGCTGGGCACGATCGCGCTTGCCCCGTTGCTGTTCGGCGGTTGGTGGCTAAGGCATTATCCCAAAGTCGCCATCGGGCTGGGTGCGATCACGCTGGGTTACTACTTGTTCGGACTCCATGCCAGCACGCGCGTGCTGCATGTCGCGCATGAATACGTCAGCTTCATCGCGCTGATCGGCTCGCTCTATGTCGTGTCTGGCGGCATCCATATCAAAGTGAAAGGTGAAGCGACGCCGTTCGCGAACGTGATCTTCCTGCTCGTCGGCGCGCTGCTCGCGAATGTGCTCGGCACGACTGGCGCTTCGATGTTGTTGATCCGTCCGTGGATTCGGATGAACAAGTACCGTATCACGGCGCACCACATTGTTTTCTTCATCTTCATCGTGTCGAACATCGGCGGCTGTCTCACGCCTATCGGTGATCCACCCCTGTTCCTCGGTTATCTCAAAGGCGTGCCGTTCTGGTGGGTGGCCGAGCACTGTTGGCCGATGTGGGCGGTGGGGCTGGGGTTGTTGCTGACGATCTTCTACTTCGTTGACCGCTTCAATTTCAAACTCGCGCCGGAAGGCATCCGCAAAAAAGAAACGGCTCAGGAGACGTGGCGATTCGATGGACTGCCCAACTTGTTCTTCCTCGCCATCATTCTCGGTGCTGTCTTCATCAGCAAGCCGGCCTTCGTGCGTGAAGCGTTGATGATCCTTGCCGCCGTCGGCTCGTATTACACGACGAGGAAAACTGTGCACGAGGCGAACCATTTTAATTTCCATCCCATCCAGGAGGTCGCGATCCTGTTCATCGGGATTTTTGCGACGATGATCCCAGCGTTGGACTGGCTGGAGTTGAACGCCGCCAAGCTCGGCGAACCGACACCTGGATTTTATTATTGGGGCAGCGGCCTCCTTTCAAGCGCATTGGATAACGCGCCCACATATCTGAGTTTTCTGAGCGCACTCATCGGCGCGACGCATGATTCGGATATGACGCATCTGTTGGCCACAAACGGCATCAGCGTTGTCGCCATCAGCGTCGGCTCGGTGTTCTTCGGTGCTTGCACCTACATCGGCAACGGCCCGAATTTCATGGTCAAGTCCATCGCCGACCAGCAGAAGGTCCACGCGCCGACTTTCCTCGGTTACATCTTTAGATTCGCGCTGCCGGTCATGCTGCCTGTCCTCGTGATCGTGTGGCTGTTGTTCTTCCGCTGAAAGGGATAGGCACGCAACGGAGACTCGATCACTCTGGAGTCACGACGGCGTCCGGCGCGGGCTTGGGGCGATGCAGCACCATCACGTTGCCGACGCGCATGATCAGGTGGCTGGAAGTTTTTTCTGCGAGCAACGGTGCGAGTTCCTTCTTCTGCTCCTTGAAATCGCTGAACTTGATCTTCACCAGTTCATGTTGTGCCAACGCGGCGTCCACAGATTTGATGAATCCTTCGCTCAAACCCGCTTTGCCCACCTTGAGCATGGGTTCTAAAAGTTGGGCAGCCGATTTGTATTTGCTGATCTGGGAATTGGTTAATCGTTCGAGCATGTTGTGCGAAGTTTAGAAGACTTGCGGAAAAAGCCCAATTCAATCTGATGTTTGCGCCGACTCGATGACTACTCGAACTCGCTACGTTGTCCGGGTGGCGTGGCGCGTGGCGCGGGTTCGGGCTCAGTGGTTTGATTTGCGCGGATGAAGTTGATGAGCACCGACGTTTGAGCCGGAGACAAGGTGCGAGCAAATGCCGGCATTCCTTTATCCGTCAATCCGTCGCGGATCACGCGGCGGATGCCTTCGTCATCCTTGGCGATCTGCCAGTTGCCGTACAACAGACCGCGCTGCAATCCGCCGCGCAACCCCGGCCCATGACATGGCGCACAAAACGCCGGAATGAGTTCGTTGGCGTTCGTTGTGCCCGGATCAAACGTCGCTTCTTGTGGACGCGGGCCATTCCATTCCGCCGCCAGCGCAGCGCCAGTTTCCGGCACAGATTTGGGAACGAGGCGCAGGATGAAATCGTATTCGGGGCGAGGCGTACCCTCCGGCGGATCGAACTGCGATGTCGTGAAATAAACGAATCCATCCGGGCCTGCGACCACATCGCGGATGCGGCCATAGTTGAAATGCAAAAGCCGTTCACACGAGACCGGCTCCGTGCCGTTGAAGCCGATGCTTAAAATGCCTTCTCCGCGCAGACAACCCACGAGCAGCTTCCCTGTCAGTTCAGGAAATTGTTTTCCCTCATAAAACACTGCCGCCGCCGGCCCGATGGATGGCGTGAACTCCATCGCCGGACTCCGCATACCTTCCCGCGATTGCCGATGATGAACTTGCGGCCAGCCATGGTTTTCACCTTTGCGGACAAGATTGATCTCGTCGCCGTGATCCGGGCCATGCTCTGGAGCGAACAGCGCGCCTGTGCCTGTTTGAAACGCCAGCCCCTGCGGATTGCGATGGCCATGACTCCAGATCGCGCCGTTGGCATTCGTGTGGTTCACAAACGGATTGTCTGCGGGAATGGCACCGTCCGACCTGATGCGAAGAATTTTTCCCGCCAGCGAGTCGAGTCTTTGAGCCAGCGGCGGCTCGTTGGCGTCGCCCGTCGTGATGTAGAGGCAACCCTCCGGGCCGAAGCGCAGGCGACCTCCGGTATGGTTGCGATACGCGGGAATGTCCTCGATCAACGTCTTCGGCTCGATCAGGCGATTTTGTTTCTCAAGATACCGCACCACGCGCATCCGGTATGCCTCTTTGCCGGAATCATAATTGTAAGCAAGATACAGAAAGTGATTCGTGCTGAACCCAGGATCCAACGCCAGGCCGAGTGCCCCCATCTTCACGGATGCCGCCACATCTGTGAGCAGCAGCGCGGGACGATCCAGCACCTTGCCATTTTCGATCACGCGCACCCAGCCGGGACGTTCGCTGAAAAAAATCCGTCCGTCCGGAGCGAACACCACCGACCACGGTGCTTGCAACCGGCTCGCCACGATCTCGACCCGGTAAGGCGTGGTCAATCGTCCATCGGCAGGAATAGGCGCGTTTGTTTGCG
>JANPGI010000237.1:0-16297 GCA_031423875.1 Verrucomicrobiota bacterium
ATGGCGAGCTACGCGCCGTTGTTCGCGCACATTGATGGCTGGCAATGGACACCAAACATGATCTGGACGGATAATCTCAGCAGCTACGGCACGCCAAATTATTACGTGCAGCAACTCTTCGCACTCAATCGCGGGGATGTCGTGCTACCCGTGAAGCTCGATGGTGCGACGGGTAAAAGACTTTACGCCTCTGTCACGCGCGACGAGGGCAGGAGAGAAGTGATCGTGAAACTCGTGAACGGCGACAACGCATCTGCCGACGTGCAGTTGAATCTCTCTGGCAGCGCGCGTCTCATCGTGCTCTCAGGAAACCGTTCTGATGAAAACTCATTCACCGAGCCGTCGAAAGTTTCTCCGAAAGAAAGCACCGTAAAACTCGTCGCTGGCAAATCTGTCACGCTGCCTGCGAATTCGCTGACGGTGCTGCGGGTGGCTGCCGGAAAGTAAGTCATGAGTCCTATAAGTCTCATGTGAACCATGGGACTCATAGGTGACTATGGCCGCACTCGACAGCGCCAGCCGTTTTAGACCACAATTTTACAAATCATGAGCGAACACTACACAATCGGATTGGACTATGGCACGAACTCAGTTCGTGCTCTTATCGTCAACGTTGCCAACGGTGAGGAGATCGCCGCTGCCGTCTGGACTTATTCGCATGGCACGCAAGGCGTGATTCTTTCCAATGACCCGAATCTCGCGCGGCAACATCCGGCGGATTACGTCAAAGGCGCGGAGATCACCATCAAACAAGCGTTGGCCATTGCGAAGAAGAACGTGAAAGGCTTCACCTCATGCCGTGTCATTGGGATCGGTGTGGACACAACGGGCAGCACGCCGTTGCCGGTGGACAAGAACGGCCAGCCGCTGGCGTTCAATGCAAAGTTTGCCAACAATCCCGCCGCGATGGCGTGGCTCTGGAAAGACCACACCGGCGTCGCCGAAGCCGCTGAGATCACCGCGCTTGCCAAGAAGATGCGCCCGCAATATCTCGCCAAGTGCGGCGGCACATATTCGAGCGAATGGTTCTGGAGCAAGATTCTCAAATGTCTCCGCACCGCGCCGAAAGTGTTCGATGCCGCACATTCGTGGATCGAATTGTCAGACTTCGTTCCCGCTGCTTTGACTGGCACGGAACATCCGAAGAAGTTTATCGCCGGTGTGTGCGCCGCGGGTCACAAGGCGATGTGGAACGCGAAATGGGGCGGTTATCCCGACGCACAATTTCTTTCCAAGCTGCATCCGAAGCTCGCCAAACTCCGCTCGCGACTCACGACTCGCGTTCACACGATTGATCGTTCTGTTGGCGGACTCACTCCAGCGTGGGCCAAGCGAACTGGTTTGGAAGCGGGTATTCCCGTGGCTGTCGGTGCGTTTGACGCGCATCTCGGCGCGGTCGGTTCTGGCGTTGCACCGGGAACGCTCGTGAAGATCATCGGCACGAGTACGTGCGACATCGCCATCTCTGCCAACACCAAAAAGCTCGCGGATGTGCCCGGACTTTGCGGCATTGTGGATGGGAGTGTGTTGCCCGGTTACTTCGGACTCGAAGCAGGTCAATCTGCCGTGGGCGATCTCTTCAATTGGCTCGTGAATTATCTTCAACCCGGCGGCAAGGATGCTGGTTCGCACGAAGCACTCACCAAAGGCGCGCTGAAGTTGAAGGCTGGCGAGAGCGGCTTGCTCGCGTTGGATTGGAATAATGGCAACCGCACCATCCTCGTGGATCAACGTCTCACTGGTGCGCTCATCGGCCAGACGCTTTACACGACGCCAGCGGAAATCTACCGCGCGCTCATCGAGGCGACGGCGTTCGGGGCGTTGACCATCATCAATCGCTTCGAGGAATACGGCGTGAAGATTTCGTCCGTGGTGAACTGCGGCGGCATCGCGGAGAAAAGCCCGCTTGTCATGCAGATTTACGCAGACGTGACGGGTCGTCCGATGAAGATCAGTCGCTCCGCGCAAACCTGCGCTCTCGGTTCAGCCATCGCGGCGGCGGTCGTGGCAAACATTTATCCTGACTACAACATCGCGCAACGCCGCATGACCGGACTCAAGCCGCTCGTCTTCAAGCCGAACCCCAAAGCGCACGCGACCTATAAGGAACTTTACGCGCTTTACCGCCAACTTCACGACGCGTTCGGCACGAAGGCAGGCAGCGGAAATCTGCATGGCGTGATGAAGAAGCTGATTGAGATACGCGGACGGGTGAGGAAATGATTTCGGCTGCGGACATTCATGCGCTTCGCTTGATTATACGTGCGAGTGAGAACTACGTTGAAATCAAACGAGTTCTCAGCACGGTCGATTGGAAGATTGAAGAGGATGAGCCGGACCTCGGTTACATGCGGGTCGGAATCCCTGCGGATAAAGCGGGTGGTTATTTTACCCTAATTATCGGCTATCGCGACAGTGAACACCCGCCTTACTTAATACTCACATTTGCTTGTTTTCCCGATTCATCCAAAAGCATAGCCGAGTTTGATGAGATGTTCCTAGCCGGTGTGGATTCTATTCAGCGTGTGCTGGGAAATCCTGCTTTGTCTGGAAGACGGCAGTTATCATTTCGTGACTGGCCTTACGCCTATCAGAGATGGTCATTGCCGGAAGGAGAGTTTACCTTGGTTCAAGATGAGTTCGATATTCAGAACGGCATGGATGTCACGCTTTGGGTACAGCCAATAGGCACGCCGTTAGAGAAAACGCTGCGCCTATAATTTTGCAGTCTGAGGTTTTCGTTTCGTGTATTCCGTGTGTTCCGTGGTTAAAATCACCTTCCCGTTGTCTCATCCAGTTCCAGTCTCACCACATCGTACATCACGCCCTGCGACCAAGTGTTGGCGTGGGATTTGAGTTTGATGACATTGACGCCGCCCTTCATCAGTGAGGCGTCGAAGCTCACGGGGCGTTCCACCCAGAAGGCGCGGATGCCGTCGCGTTGCATGGCGCTCGTGGAGGGAAGTGTTCCTGTTTCACCGACGGACTTGTCGTTGACGAAGACTTCCACGTTGCAACCGGCGTGAGTGCCGCAGAAGGCGAGGCGTAGCGTGGCTTTGCCGCTGGGCTTTTGTGAGAGGCCGAACTTGATGGACCACGTCGTGGGCGTGACATCGCGACCAGAATTACGGACGAATTGTGCGGCGGCATCTGCGGCCTCATCATCTTCGCTCGTCATCGGGAGATTCTGCGAGAGGACGCGCGGCGGTTGAACGTAGTTCCAATCTTTGCGCCAATCGCTGCGACCAATGATGTAGTTCACGTCGTTTGGAAACTCGCGCGCGTAGTTGAAGTAAAGTCCCCATTGCCAGTAGTGATCACCGTGGCGGAACTCGCGCGCGGTGCGGTCTGGCACGCCGATTTGCCAGAGCGTTTGGCCGTAGCGTTTAGGCGTCCATGTCAGCGCGCCGAGTTGTTTGGCTTCGCCTTCGCCGATGGTGATATTCGTCTGTGCAAATTCTCCGATGACGCCGTCAGCGATGGCGCGGAGCGTGTAATTGCCGGGGCGCACGTTTGGTATCGTGAACTTTCCGTTGGCGCTGGCGGTGATCCAGAATTGATAAAACTTCGCGTCGCGTTGCCAGTCCACTTCCGCCGGAAAACCTCCGCGCGATCCGCCGGGAAAATTGGTGAACGTTCCTAAAGATGGAGCGTTGGTGAAGTTACGTCGTCCTGCACCGCTGCCGAAGTTGATCCGTGGTGGAACATAATCCGCCGCCGTCAACCCGACCCACACGTTGCTGATCTGGAGATTCGGATCAAGCGGATCGCGCAAAACAATCTGACCGCTGACGGTACTGCGTTGGGCTTCGCGTGGGTAGTTAGGATCGGAGAGCCAATTGTAAGGCCACGTTCCGGCTTCCGTACGGGCGCGAGCAAGAGCGTCACGCCACATGGCTTCCTGCGTCGGAGCGGTGTTGCAGTAGATGGCGAATGGCCCGATGACTTTCGTCCAATCCTCGTCTTCGCCCACAACGAGAGAGCTGCCGCCGTAATGACTGCCGAGCCACATGTTCAAAAGTGTGGGTGTGCCGCCGGGATTCACGTCGAGATGACCCGTGAGTTCGGCCTTGGTCGGGCCGCCTGCCATGTATTCAAAACTTGGATTGATGAACCACAGACCGATGTTGTGTTTCGTGCTCGACCAGCCGTAGGCAGGAATGTCGAAGATGACAGCGGAGTAATCGTATTTGTGTTCTGCGTGACTTTTGTGGATGCCGGTGGTCATGCGGCGCGCTTCCTTGAGATTAAGCGGCGCACCCGCATCCCAATCGGCAGGTGACGGCATCTGTCGGCGACGATCTTTATCAATGGACATGTAGTCGAACACGTCGGGATTCAGCTTGGCCGCATAACGCGCTTCACCAACGTTGAAGCTGGGATAGCCGCGTTTGTGCGACCAGATGAGATAGGTGTAGAGCCAGCTCTCGCCGCGACCGAGCGAGTAACGCACATCCACATCAAGCGGTGAATTGGTCGAGCCGGGTGCGTTATGGAAATTGCAGGAGACTTCCACGCGTTCGCCGTTGTTGGTTTTGGGATCAATGCGAACAGTTGTGGAATGTTGACCACCGGGTCGTGCGCGACCGACGCTTGACCAGTAACCACCGAGCGCGCCGCCGCTGCTGTTCTGCGCGAGTAGCTCCTGGCCTTTGTATTTGATGGAGAAAACTTCGCCGGTTTCTTTTTCGATGCGGATGTTGAGGATGCCGTTATCGAGGAAGAATGTTTGATCAGTTTCGCGAAGCGTGACTTCTGGATCGGCGGCGTGAAGGAGAACGGGAGCGAGCGCAACGGATAAGAGTATGAGAAGGCGATGTGTGGGCATGGTCATGTTGACGCAGCTAGTCTTGCTGAAATTCAGTCCTCATCTCAATCAGGAAGTGTTCAACAGCAAAAAGAAAAAGCGGCAGAGATGTCTCTGCCGCCAAAAGTTGGAATGTCAGTAATCAGGCCTTGCGGCGTTTTGCCAAAAAGAGAGCTGACCCGCCAAGGCCAATCATCGCCATGCTGGAAGGTTCAGGCACGGTGACGACAGAAATAGTGCCGTTTATTGTGAGCTGGCTGATGTCCCAGCCCAAACCGGGATCAAGAGAGGGAAGATTGAGCGCGCCAACTGAACCAGAGATGAGCGGAGAATTGAAAAGATCGAACAAATCGCCAGCTAACAAGGACGCGCCGATGTTGGAGACGGTCCAAGTACCGTTGAGGAGCAGTGCGCCGCCGACGTTCAGAAGGTCTGCGTTCTGGCCTGCGGTGCGATCCAATTGGAAGAGTGCGGAGCCAGTTGCACCAAAGCTCAGATTTGTTGAGAACGTCAGTGTCCCGATGAGTCCAACCGCAGAGCCGGGGTCAATCTGGCCGTTGACGGTTGTGACGCCACCCAGTGTGCCAGCCCCGCCGAGCGTGCCCGCAAGTGCAACGGTTGTTGCGCCGCCGCCGATGGATCCATTTACGAGAAGCGTGCCGCCATTCACGGCAGTTGCGCCGGTGTAAGTATTGCCGGTGCCGGAGATGATCTGCGTGCCGGTGCCGACTTTTGTGAGGCTCAATGTTCCGGCGGATTGAATCAGGTTGCCCGTGAAGTTCGCCGAGGTTTCGTTGTTTTGGCCGACAGTCAAACCACGCGCGCCAGAACCGATCTTTGTGACGTTGCCTGCGCCGGACAATCCATCCACGGTCTGGCTGGCGTTGTTAAGTTGCATGAACGCGCCGGAGGCGATGGACAAATCCGTGTTCACCGGCAATCCGCCGGAAACGATATCAATAGAGCCGCCGCTGATTGTGGTTGCTCCGGTGTAAGTTTTCGCCGTGGTCGTGATGCGGAGCGCGCCGAGGCCGACTTTGTTGATGCCGTATGCACCGGAGATGTTTCCCGCGACATCAATGCGTGTGTTGCCGCCGAAGTTGACGGCGAAGGTCGTGTCCTGCTGCAACGCCATATTGAGGTTGATGCTGGCGATGGCGAGGTTCGCGTTGTTTGTCACGTTGCCTGCCAGATTGATCGCGCTGCCGTACAAATTGTATGCGTTGATCATCGTGATCGAGCCGAACTGTGTGTTCGCCGCAAAATCGTTTGTCACGTTCCGTGTCCCGCCAGCAACGGGCGCAACGGTGAAGAGCAGGTTGTCATCGGCTACCGGCGCAGTTCCGCCTGACCACGCTGTGTTGCTCGACCAAAAACCGAGTGCAGCGGCAGTGCTGGACCATGTGCGGTCTGCGGCATAGGTGTTGGAAACGGAAACGGCTGCGGCAACGAGTGCGGCAAGACAGGCGATACGGCGATACATATTTTACTTCTTAAATCTGGTTTGGGTTTCGTGCGAGGAAATGATGACAGGGTTGTCTGAATGCGTGTATCCCCAATACTGGTGAGCGATGTCAGCCTAGATCAATAGATGGACTGAAGCTCATAATTGCCAGAGCCGACTTCGAGGATGGCGCGGTCACCTCTCCTACCGATCAGTTTCACGCCGCAACTTTTTGAGAGGGTTGCACCGCTCTCTGAGATTTGGGTCTTAGCTCTCGATGGCAACCACACGCGCGCAATCGTGTTCGGCGGGACTGTGATACGTAGGGTGAACTTGTCTCCGTCGCGTTTCCAATCGCTGACGATTTTTCCGCGCACGGAATTGAAACTCGCGCGCGCCCAAGTGATGTCGCCGACGGCTTGCGGTTTGATGATAATATTTTTGAATCCGGGCACAGTGGGATCAATTGCGATGCCTGCGAGATCTCCGTAAAACCATTCCATGATCTGGCCGAGCATGAAATGATTCTGCGACGAACTGCGTCGCGCGTCCCATGCCTCAGTCAAACTGGTTGCGCCCATCCTTAACTGATAACCGTAGCCGGGTTTCTCTGATTGGTTGTTCATCTCGAAGATCACGTCGTGGCGTCCGCCCTCGGCGAGAGCGCGAAGCAGATAGCGATAACCCACGTCGCCAGCCGTGAGACCGTTCTTGCGCACGTCGGCGACGATGGCGTCCAGCACGGCATCGCGATGCTGTGGCTCGCATAGGTTCATCACGAGAGGGATTGAGTTCGCGCATTGTGAGCTGGTCGCGTAGCTCCTGTGCGTCGAGTTGAAAAACTCTTTGTTGAACGCATGTCGGATTTCCTCTGCGAGCTTCTTGAATTGTTTTGCCTCCGCCTTCTTTCCAAGTAACCCCGCCGCTTGCGAGAGAATCCAAGTGTCATGCTGATAGAATGCCGTGGCAGTGAGGGCGCGGGGCGTGAGTTGTGAGAAGCCCGGCGGCTTCGGGCCGATGTCATACCAATCACCGAGGCCGTGATTAACGATGTGGTTGGTGGCGCGCGAGCCGAGATAGGCGACGTAACGTTTCATGTCGTCGTAGTGGCAGCGGAGCAGTTCGATGTCGCCCGTGAATTGATATTGTTGCCAAGGCACGAGGATGAACGCGCTGCCCCATTCGGGCGAATCGCGGAAAGCGCCACCCGGATCGTAGGAGGCGGGGAGAAACTTGACGAACTCCGGCGCGATGTTCGGAACGAGACCGTTCGTGAGTTGCGCGTCGGCCATGTCGTTCATGCCTTTGGTGAAGAGTTGCGTGAGATCGAACTCATAGCGGAGCGCCGGGCCGTTGAGATGATATTGCTCAAGCCAGCCGAGGCGTTCGCGATGGGGACAATCGGTCAGAACGCTGACAAGATTCGCACGCTGCGCCCAGCGGATGAGTGTGTGGATGCGGTTGAACAAATCATTAGAGCAAGCAAACTCACCGACCGTTTCGGACGACGTGTGCATGACGACGGCTTCGAGACTCTCGATGGCGGGGAGATCGCCGCCGTCGAACGCGGGTTTCAATTCGACCTGAAAGTAACGTGAGCCGTGGTAAAAGAATTTCGGAAACCACATCTCACTCTCCTCATTGCCAGTAAGCGTGTATTGCCAATATGCCGGGCGACCACCACCGCTCGATCCGCGATCCGCAGCGCCGTCGGGCTTGATGAGTTCGGCGGGAATGATGCGGACGGTTGCACCGGATTTGCCTTTCACTTTCAAGCGGGCCACGAAAGGCGCGTTCTGCCCGAAGTCATAAACGCTCACGCCATCCGTGATGGCCTTGATGCTTTTGGGCGCAAAGACTTCAAACGTCTTCAATGGCGGTGCAGCGGCGGAAAGCCCGCGCAATGCGCCACCCGGACCATCCACGACATTTGCTGTCGTCCATTTCCTCGAATCAAATCCCGGCAAATCCCAGCCGCGTTGAACAAGTCGCGCATCAAAGTCTTCACCGCCGAAGACGCACGAGAAGGTGATCGCGCCCGGTTGCATCTGCCAGCGTTCGTCGGTGACGATGGTTTCAACCTGGCCATCCGCGTATTCGAGCCGAATCTGAGCGATGGCTTTGCGCGGGCCGTGAGAGCCTTTGAATTTCACGTAGCGTCCGCCGGGCACGGAATATATCCCGTTGGCGAGTTCGATGCTGACCGTGTTCGCGCCTTCGCGCAACAGCGAGGTGATATCGCGGGTATCGTACAGACAGGTTTTGGGGTAAGTCGTCCAGCCGGGGGAAATCACATCGTCACCGGACTTCATACCGTTGGCGGTAAACTCGTATTGGCCGAGGCCGCAGATGTTAGCGAGAGCGTGGCAGAGTACGAGCTTCACGGTGAATTCGCGGCGGAGCAGGGTGGTTGCAGTATTTGTTGTGGTTTCGCCGATCCATTTTGCATCGCTCCAATCCGCCTCGGATATAACACCCATCGTGAATGTTGCCGGGGTACTCCACGCCGAAACTTTTCGATCCTTATCCCACGAACGGACTTTCCAGAAAACCTGCTGCGAAGATTTTAGCGGTTTGCCGCTGTAGCGGATGTGAATGGTTTTATCTGACTTCACCTTGCCGCTGTTCCAAAGATCGCCTTTATCCTGTGACAATAATTCTGCCGATGATGCGGCAAAGATTTCGTAAGCCGTCTGTCTGTCACCGCGAATGTCACTCGTGAGTTTCCATGAGAGACGGGGTTGCGCCATGTCCACGCCGAGCGGGTTGGTGGCGAACTCGACCTTGAGGTCAACGGGCGTGAGCGAGGCAACAACTGTCTGCCCGAGGAGCGCGAGCAGCACCAAGGGCAGGGCGAGCAGTCGTGAAAATATTTTCATAAGGGTAGCGCGGCACAGGTTATCAAAGCGCGGACGCGTTGCCACCGTGGATATTCTCGTTGAAGGAAAGATCGCATCTTGATCCTGCCGCTATGACCGCATCCGGCAGTTTCAGTTTCGATGCGCGGGTTCTGTGTGCGCTGCGTGTTCGCGAGCTGACATTATTCTCGACAGGTCACGGGTCTGTTCACAAAGTCGGGTGCGATGAACACGGTTGAACATCTGACATTGGAACAACTTGAAGCAGGACTCGAACACATCCGGCAATCCCCCAAGGATGTCGGTGTGTTGAAACTCATTTCACGCCGCCCCAACACCGACGAGCGCGAGGTGCTGGAAGAGGGTCAACTCGACCCCGCGCACGGCCTCGTCGGCGACTACTGGAAAGCCCATGGCAGCCGCAGCACCCCCGATGGCTCGGCCAATCCCGAGGTGCAACTCAACATCATGAACGCCCGCGTCATTGAACTGCTGGCGCAAAGCAAAGACCGCTGGGCGCTCGCCGGCGATCAATTGTATGTGGACTTTGATCTGAGCGAAGCCAACATCCCGCCCGGCACCCGCCTCGCCATCGGTTCGGCGGTGATTGAAGTCACAGCCGAGCCGCATCTTGGCTGCAAAAAGTTCTCCGCCCGCTTCGGCCCGGACGCGATGAAGTTTGTCAACTCACCCGAGGGCAAACAACTCCACCTGCGCGGCATCAATGCGAAAGTTGTGCAACCCGGGGTCGTTCAGACAGGCGACGTGGTTAAGAAAACGTAGTCAATTCAGACGCAGCCGAAAAAATTTCGCGGTGTTGGTCGGAGCCACACTGATTTGATTCAAGCCGTTGCTGACACTTGGAGTTGCCGATGAATTTGTCCAGTTGGACGATGTGAGTTGCGCTGTCTCCTGCATCGTAAAGCCCGTCGAGGGTGCGGGCCATGACAGTTTTAACTGGTTGCCGATGAGGCTGTGTTGCAGTTTTTTTACCGAAGGCGTTCCCGCAACCCGGACGGGAATGGAGGTCACCACGGGCTGTCCAGTCATGTAGAGGGTTTTGTATTGCGGGCCGCCCCAGCAAAGATTGGCCGTCAGGCCAAAGAGTATTTTGCCGATCAAATGGCCGTCGGGAGCAAAGATGTGAACACCATTACCAGCGCTCGACCAGACGCGCCCGTCCACGTCACAACGGATGCCGTCCGGGTTTCCGTTCCCCGCAGCGAGCGTGGCGAAGACCGCGCCGCCGGTCAACGTGTTGCTGGAGGTTACCGAATAGACTCGGATGGCACGAGCGCTGCCCGAGTCGGCAACGTAGAGCTTCGTTTCATCGGGTGAGAAACATAGGCCGTTCGGGCGAATGACATTGCCGATGTTGGTAATGACTTGCACGCAACTTGCATTGCCGTTGGCCGGGTTGCACCGGTAAACGTGGTAGCCGTTGGGAAATCCGGTTGGCGGTGGATTGGCATAGACGATGCCGCTGTTGTAACCCGGATCGGTGAACCAGATCGTGCCATCAGATTTCACCACAACGTCATTCGGGGAGTAGAATTGCAGTCCGTTACAGGTGGACACCAGCGTGGTAACAACGCCATTGGTGATCATGACAATGCGCCGCCCAGCGTTCCCGGCTTGAGCGGCGATCAACCGTTCCTGCGCGTCCAGCATGGTGCCGTTGTATAAAACGCTCGTGGATGGAACGAGAAAATCCGAGACGGAATTCGGGGGGACAACTTTCTTAAGCCGGTTGTTGCCCTGATCGCAAAAGATGAGGCAGTTCGTCCCGGGCAACCAAACCGGGCCTTCCAGCCATTTATCAATCGTGGCATTGGTGGTGTGAACGGCGTTGGTATCAATGATCTTGGCGAACTCAACCGGATCGGCGATTTGAAACGTGACGGCTCGCGCGGCAGTAATGGAAAGATAAATCCCTGCCAGCACCGCTACGTTTCTTATTATCATAAATTCACGCTCCAACTTTCTTCTTCACATCCTTCAATTGCTGAAACTCCGGTTTGGCCGAGTAGTATTTGTCGAGCGGATAGCAGCCGGAAATCATCCCGTTGCGCGGCGCGGTGGTGCAATCGCTGAACGTGCGGCAGATCAATTTGTTCGTCAGTGAACCTTTTTCGACCGCCTCCGCCAGCATGTTCGGATAACTCAAAACCATCCGCCCCAAACCAACCATGTCCGTCCAACCATTGCGCACGACGTATTGCGCCACATGCGGCAGGTATTCCTGCAAGTAACTGTAAGCCGTGCCAATCAAGATCGGAGGTCGGAGGTCGGAGGTCGGAAGGCTGACTTCTGGCCTCTGGCTTCTGGCTTCAACTTGAAAACGCGAGGCTAAATGCTGTTTCACCTGGCGCACGACGTTGAGCTGCCTTGCCACGTCAATCAGCGGATCGTGTGCGGGCTGATACCCGTCGCTCGGCGGATACGCGGCGGGGCGTTGGATGTGCGGATTATAGTAAGGCGAACCCGCACTGAGGTTCAAAATCTTGACGCCAAGTTGCGCGCAGAGTTCCGCAAACTGAAACGTCTCCGTCAGGTCATATTCCATCGGATTGCTTGCGTTCACGCCGAAGCCGTAACGATACGGCAGGCAATGCGAGAAATCTTCCGGGATGCCCGGCCCAAGTTTGCCCGGTTGCGATAGCGCGGGATCAGGCTTGAACGGCACGAAGTCAAACGCGCTCAATCGCACGCCGATTTCAATCTTGTTCCCGCTGGCACGAATACCCGCCACGATGTCGCGCAGGATGCGCGTGCGATTCTCAAAGCTGCCGCCGAACTTGCCGGGCCGCGTGTGCGCGCCAAGAAATTCATGCAGCAGATAGCCGTGACAATGCTTGATGTCCACGAAGTCCGCGCCCACGTCCCACGCGATCTGCGCCGCACGAATGTAGCACTGGATCAACTCCTCGATCTCCGCGTCAGTGAACATCTGCGCATCGCTCGTCACGTTGAACTTACGATCCAGAATCGGATGCCGAAACGCCACGCGCGGCTCCATGCGTTTCTTGTCATTCGGTTTGCAGAACCGCCCCGAGTGTGTGAGTTGGAAACCAATAACGAGGTCGGTCGTTTTGCCATAGCGCTGGTGATGCGCTTTCATCAAAGTCTCGCGCAACGACGCGATGCCCGCCTTGTTCTCCTCCGTGATGATGATCTGGTTCGGATTCGCACGCCCGTCGGCACGCACCGCCATCGCTTCGCCGCCGTAAATCAACTTCGCCCCGCTCTCGCCGAAACGCTGCCAGCGGCGCAACATCTCCTCCGTCACGCCACCGGTCGTCGTTCCATCCCAGCCTTCCATCGGATGAATCGCCCAGCGGTTACCCACGCACTTGCCATTGATGATGACGCCTTCAACCGGCTGCGCCAGCGGCGACGCATCACCGGCGACAATCTCATCTTCACACGGCAAATCCAGCCCAAGTGCGGAAACATGCGCGCGAAAGTCAGCGACAGTTTTAAGCGTGGCAACACGGGTAAGTTTGAATGGTTCGGACATGGTTGGTTGGGGTTGAAATTATTTCTCCAATGCAGGCGTGATGGGTTTCGTGATTTTGGAACTGCGATTCAAATGCGCCGCGAGCTCGGGAACTTTGGCCTCCATCTCCACGACCGCCAGATCGCAAACGCGGCTCGCACCGTAGGCGTTGAAGTGCGTGTCGTCTTCAAGCTTCTTCGAGTCAGGAGCAAACTCTCCTGCAGGAATCCAATCAAACAACCGCCTGGAACTTTCCGGGCCGAGTTGCTGCAGAAGCTTCTCTGTTGCCGTGCAAAGTTCGAGCAGTGGAACTTTTTGTTCAGTCGCCACCGCCCGGACCGCTTTGGGATAATCGCCATGCGTGTCCGTGAGTTTGCTTTCGGCATCAAACTTCCGGCGCGCGACGGGCGTGGCGAGAACTGGCGTCGCCTTGTGTTCGCGCGTTTCGCGGATGAAGCGCACGAGGTTCGTGGTGTATTCGCCGAACGGCGACGTGCCGCGATTCACGTCGTTGGTCTTCTCGTCGTTATGCCCGAACTGGATGATGACAAAATCGCCGGGACTGAGCGCGGCGACCACTTTATCCCAGCGGTCTTCGGCAATAAACGTCTTCGAACTGCGCCCGTTCTGAGCGTAGTTCTCCACGCGAACCGTGTCTTTGAAGTACATATGCAGCATCTGTCCCCAGCCACGTTCGGGATTCGCCGGGATGACGGGTTTGTTCGCCATCGTTGAATCGCCGATCATGTGGACGGTGATGCGATTGCTCTGCGCGATCGCAGACAGCGCCACGAAACTCAACACGAGCAGAGATAGAATTTTCTTTCTCATTTGGTTGAATCAAAGAAGGTCAGGTAGTGCTCGCCGCGCGCTTCCCGGAGAATCAGCAAGGCGAGTTCGCGCAAATGATAATCACCCCACATGGAGCTTTCGCCGTTCGGCACACTTTGCCCCGGCGCGATGTAATCCCATCCATTCGGACGATGATAAACCGAGTGGAGCAACAAACCTTGGTGCTTCGGATCAGTGGAAAGATACGGCTCGCTGAACAACGTCCGCGCCACAGACAAACCGGCTTGGCGATAGCGCGCGGCAGCTTTCTTGTCGCCGTTGGCGTTGAGATAATTTCCCAAGCGAATCAAACCCTGCGCCGCAATCGCCGCTGCCGAGCCGTCCACCGGCTCGAACTTATTGTAAGGATCGGATGCCTTGTTGAGATAGTTCGGCGACAACCGATGCAAGTTCGGCGCACCCGTATCCCACATCGGCACGCCATCGGCGCAAGAGTTCTCCAGATAGAAATCCGCCGTAGCCACAGCAGCAATTCTGAATGATTCCAGCGCTTTCACGGCCGGATCCTTGCCCAATGACCAAACAGTTTTCTCCCAACGCGGGACTCTGCCTCCGCGCCTATTCTCAATTGTTTCTCGGTACAGTTTTGCCCATCTGCCGCCCGCCGTGACATCTTCAAATTCTGTTTGATGAACTGTTCGTACGAATTCAAGCAGTTCTGAAAAACCACAAATCGCCCACGCCAGCCCCCGCGTCCACGTGCTGAATGGCGCATAGCCTTGCTGCGAGTTTGGACAGCGAAACGCGCCGCTGACCGTGTTGAACACCGCTTCATGCGCCGTGCGACCGCGCACATCGTAAGCATCACGACCTTCTCCATAATAAACCGAGTAGCGCGCCGTGTTCAGGGCGTGTTCAACAACCCGTTGCAGCAACGAAATCTTCGCGTCCTGCTCGCCCATCAGCACATGACCGAGTTGATGCGCCACGGCGAGAGCGCGGCAAGAACGAATCGTGTCCACGAACAACGAGTGCGGGCCGTTGAAGCTGTGGATGAAACCCGTGCCGTCCGCGAGTTTCGTCCAGCGCGCTGCCTGCACCGCGCCGCTGACTTTAAGCGCGATCTCATAGAAATTCTTCTCGTCCTCGTTGTGTGGGATTTTCCCCTCACGCATCAGCCGCAGCAGATTGCCGTAGGTGGAGACATTGTTGAAACCGTGATCGTGAACGCCGGTATGGGACACATGCGACGCCATGTGACGAATGGTGCCATTGCGGCCAATCTCCAGAAACCGGTCATCACCCATCGCGTCGAATTGCAACACCGCCGAGCCGTATTGGAAACCCTGCGTCCATTCCGTCCAGCCCATCGAAGTGTATTTGCCCTTCACCGTGAACACCGGCGTGCCAGCGGACGGTTTCCAGGATTTCTCGATGCTCAGGATTTTTTGCCCGGACAACTCGAACACGCGTTCGATCTGCGGCACGAGCTTCTTGGGCGTCAGTTTGGAATCTATTTTGATAGGCATTTGATTTTAGGTAGTCGCTGACATTGGTCAGCGCCGACTAACGTCGGCGGCTACAGTCTTCTAAGATGAAATCCTCCGTCCACGTTGATGACTTCGCCGGTGCTGAACGGAAACGCATCGCTCGCGATGGCGGCGACGGCGCGCCCGATGTCCTCCGGCGTACCCCAGCGTTGAATGGGCGTCAAACCGTCCGCGATGAGCTTGTCGTATTTCTCCTTCACCGCGCCGGTCATGTCTGTGGCGATGATGCCGGGGCGAATCTCGTAAACATTGATGCCGTTCGCAGCCAAGCGCGAAGCGAACAGCGGCGTGAGCATTGAGAGCGCAGCTTTGCTCACGCAGTAGTCTCCCCGATTCGTCGAAGCGGTGTAGGCGGAGACGGAAGATATGGTGACGATCTTGGGACGGGTCTGGGGTCTGGAGTCTGGGGTCTGGGTTTGCTCAATCATCCACTTCGCTGCGAGTTGTGTCAGGAAATAGGGGCCTTTGACGTTGATGGCGATGAGGCGGTCAAAACTTTCCTCGCTCGCATCAAGCAGGTCTGCGCGCACAGTCGGCGCGACGCCAGCGTTATTCACCAACAAGTCGAGACGGGAAAACTTTTCACGAGTGAAAGAAATCAACTTTTCACGGTCTGCACCCACGGAAATGTCTGCTTGGCAAACCTCCGCGCGAATTGTCTTACCCGCAGCCTTGGCTGTCGCGATGCAATCATTCGCCGTCTTTTGTGCAGCCTCCGCGTTCCCAGCGTAATTGATCACGAGGTCGTGGCCGAGCTTGGTGAGTTCAAGGGCAATGCCGCGGCCAATGCCGCGCGACGCGCCAGTGATGAGCGAAACAGGATTCATCCGCGTGCAGGATAGATTTTTGCGCCGTGAGAAAAAGCCAAAAAAAATTCGGCTCGGCACATCGGGGGAAGTGGACCTGATGTTATAGTTTTTTCATTGCGAGCACCCACTCCTTGATGCGCGCTTCCAATACATCCAGCGGCACGGCAGCGTTGCCGAGGATTTGATCATGAAACTGGCGTACGTCGAACTTGTCGCCGAGTTCCTGGGTGGCGGTGGCGCGGAGTTCTTTGATCTTGAGTTCGCCGATCTTGTAGGCGAGCGCTTGGCCGGGCCAGACGATGTAGCGATCCACTTCCACGGTGATGTCGTGTTGATTCTTACTGGCGTTGGCGAGGAAGTAATCAATGGCTTGTTGTCGAGTCCAACCCATCGAGTGCATTCCGGTGTCCACGACGAGACGGATAGCGCGCCACATCTCGTAGGTGAGGCGACCGAAGTTCGAGTAAGGATCGGTGTAGAAACCCATCTCCGCGCCAAGGCTTTCGGAGTAAAGTCCCCAGCCCTCGACGAACGCGGT
>JANPGI010000238.1:0-7281 GCA_031423875.1 Verrucomicrobiota bacterium
CTTCTTCGGTGAGCGCCTTGTAGAGGTTCGCGCTGTCGAGGCGATCCTGTTCGTCGATGTTCGCGGGATGCGAGTCGTCGCCGATGGCGAAGCCGTTGGTGCCGTCGTAGCCTTCGCGCCACCAACCGTCGAGGATGCTCAGATTCAAGCAGCCTTGGCAGCTTGCCTTCATGCTACTCGTTCCAGACGCTTCGAGTGGACGACGCGGATTGTTCAACCACACGTCGCAGCCGGAAACCATCTGGCGCGCGACGTGGACGTCGTAGTTCTCGATGAACACAAGGTTGCCCTTGAGGTCGCTGAACTTGCTGAGATGAATAATTTTTTGTATGAACGTCTTGCCCGCGTCATCGCGCGGATGCGCCTTGCCCGCGAAGATGAATTGCACGGGGCGTTTCGTATCGCGCGTCAGTTTCACGATGTGATCGAACTGTTCAAAGATCAGTGGCGCGCGTTTGTAAGTGGCGAAGCGGCGCGCGAAGCCGATGGTCAACGCATCCGGATTGAGCAATGAATCGAACGCGATGAAATCTTCGTGGGTCACGCGCTGAGCTTGAAGCAACAGGCGGCGACGCGAAAATTCCAGCAACTCGCGGCGCAGTTTGTAGCGCAATGCCCAAAGCTCTTCGTCGCTGACGAACGTTTGATCGAGCATCTTGGACCAGAACGCCTGCGAGTTGATTTCAGTGGCCCAATCCTGGCCCGCCTTGGTTTTCCAGAAGCGCGTGGTGTCGCCGCTGCCGCCGTTGGTGTTGCCGCCGGTGAGGCGTTGTCGCCAGAACTTGCGGACAGTTCCTTTCATCCAACCCGCGACGTGAATGCCGTTGGTGATGTGGCCGATGGGAACTTTGTTTTCCGGCACGCCGGGGAACATGACTTGCCACATCTCACGGCTGACCTGGCCGTGCAATTCGCTCACGGCGTTCGCCGAGCGCGAAACTTTCAATGCCAGCACGGTCATGCAGAACGGTTCAGTCTTGTCGTCCGTCTTGACGCGACCGAGTGCCATGAGTTGATCATGGGAAATCTTGAGTTGCTCGCTGAGATTATGAGCGGCGTAAGCCACCAGCTCGCTGTTGAAACGGTCGTGTCCCGCCTCGACCGGCGTGTGCGTGGTGAACATGCACTCCTTCTTGGACGCGGTGAGTGCGTCCTCGAACTTCGCGCCGGCGGCGATCTTCTCGCGCATGAGTTCCAACGTGAGAAACGCGGCGTGTCCTTCGTTCATGTGGAACGTGGAAGGTGTGATGCCGAGCGCGCGCATCAAGCGCACGCCGCCGACACCGAGGATGATCTCCTGCATGATGCGCGTGGTGCTGTCACCGCCGTACACGCGCTTGGTGAGATCGCGGAAATGCTGTTCGTTGCCCGGATGATTTGCGTCGAGCAGATACACCGGCACGCGACCCACGTTCACGCGCCACGCGAGCAACTTCACGTCGGACATCGCGATGCGTACGGTGACGATGACTTGTTGACCCTTGGCATCCAACACGGGTTCGAGCGGAATGTTTTTGGGATCAAGACGCGAATAGAATTCCGTCTGCCAATTGTTGTTGTCCACCGTCTGCTGGAAATAACCTTCGCGATAGAACAGGCTGATGCCGACGAAACCGAGATCGAGATCGCTCGCGGACTTCGTGTGATCGCCCGCGAGGATGCCCAAGCCGCCCGCCGCGATGGGAAGCGTCTCGTGGAAGCCGAATTCAGCAGAGAAATACGCGATGGGATTCTTGTGCAGGGCAGCGGCGTTCTTGCGACCCCAAGTGTCCTTCTCGGCGAGGTAGCTCTCGAAATCTCGGATCACATTGCGGACGTGCGTGGCGAATTCCTTGTCCTGAAGACGCACGCGCAGTTCGTAATCGGAGACTTCGTGCAGGATCGCGACAGCGTTATGGTAAAGATTCGTCCAACTGCGGGGCGAGAGTTCGTGGAACAGTTCCTGGGCTTCTTGATCCCAAGTCCACCAGAGGTTGCGGGCCATTTTATGAAGGCCATTGACGAGTTCTGTGATTTCGGTTTGCGAGGACGCTTTAGTTGCCATAGTTGAAAAAACTGTTCATTTGTCGGATACGACTGGGCGGAAAGTAGTAGCCGGATGCGTGCCTCGTAAATGAAAAACTCCCCGCATCTTTGTGCAAAGCGGTCGTTTCAGGCGGGAATGGGCGCAAAAACCACTAATGAAAAGAAGGATGCCTGAGATTTTGCGGATTCAAACTGTGACAATCTGATCAAACTGTCTGTAAAGAATCCGGGGTTGTGTCCAGACGCAGATCATCATCGGGTGCGACCACTGGCGGCCTGAGCGAATTTCCAATCGTGATAAAAGCGGATTCAAGAATAGATTCGGTCAGTCGCCGTTCGCCATTCGTTTGTCACACCGAGAACAAGCCAGCCCCGGAAATCATTCGGTTTGACACATCCGCCCGCGCCATAAATTATATGCGCCCGGTTGCCAGTGTAGCTCAGGGGTAGAGCAGAGGACTCATAAGCCTTTGGTCGCAGGTTCAATTCCTGCCACTGGCACCACTTCAAACACCTTTCACCGCTTCGAGCTTTGATGTTTCAAGCCTTGTCCGGGTTTAGCTCCGGTGTGTTCTCCGTTTGCCACCACTGCCACACCGTTGACTAATACGTAGGGAATACCAACCGCGTAGTGATGCGGATCGTTGTAGGCGGCGGGATCGCTGATCTTGTCAGGATCAAACACGACGATGTCTGCCCAGCCGCCTTCGCGGATCAATCCACGGTCGCGCAATTGAAACGTGTTCGCAGGAAGGCTCGTCATCTTACGGATGGCGTCTTCCAATCGCAGCGTCTTGAGTTCGCGCACGTAACGGCCCAGCACGCGGGCGTTGTTACCGTAACCGCGCGGATGCGGCACGTCCTTGCCGAACTCCCGCAATCCGCTGTCGCACGCGATCATGGTGTTCGGATGTTGCATGAACTTCTGCAAGTCTTCCTCGTTCATGCCGTGAAACACTCCGCTTGCGCTGCCGTTCTTCTCGATCTCCAGAATGGTTTCAATCTGGTCATCCAACGTGTCCGCACCGCGAAGTTTTTTGGACGCCTCGACGATGTTGAGGCCATTGAGTGATTTGTCGTGCTTGTAGGAAGCGATGACGGCGTAGGCGAAATCCTGCCGTCCTCGGGCGGCAACTTTTTCTTTTATGCGCGCGGCGAGCTTCGCCTTCTCAACCGGATCAGCGATGAGTTCGAGGAAGTGTTTCTTGCCGCCATCGAACGCGTCGTCCGGGATCAATTGCCGCATCGTGGTGCTGGACGCGGTGTAGGCGTATTGATCGTGCGTGATGTCGAGCCCCTCGGCGCGCGCCTTCGCGATGTAGGCGAGGACATCATCTGCTTTGCCCCAGGATTTCTCACCGCTCAATTTGATGTGTGAAACCTCTGCTCGCACATGAGCCTCGCGCGCGACACGGAATACTTCATCCAACGCGGAATAAATCTGCGAATCCTCATGACGCATGTGACTCGCGTAAATGCCGTCGTGCGGCGCGATGACTTTGGCGAGCTCGACGATCTCGTCTGGCTTGGAGAACACACCCGGCAGATAGATCAAACCCGTGGACAAACCGACTGCGCCGTCATCCATCGCGCGCCCTACAAGTTGTTTCATCGTCTCCAGTTCGGCGGCAGTTGGCGGGCGATCAAAGCTGCCGCCCATCGCCTTCTCGCGAACGGTGTTGTGGCCGATGAGCGTGGCGATGTTGGGCGAAACACCTGTGCGCTTGATGTCGCGAAAGTATTTCCCCACGTGCAACTCGGAGCTGCCGCAGTTACCGACCACGAGCGTTGTCACGCCCATGCGAAGAAAATTTTCCGCACGAGGTTGCTCGACGATTTCGTCCGCGTGTGTGTGGACGTCAATGAATCCCGGCGCGACGATCAGCCCTTTCGCATCAATCACCGACTTCGCTTCGCCAGTGACACGTCCGACCGCGACAATTCTTCCGCCTTTGATTCCAACGTCTGCAAAGCGTGCCGGGTTGCCTGTGCCGTCAACGACGCGACCGCCACGGATGATGGTGTCAAATGTTGCGCCGGAGGCGGGCGAGATGGAAAGACAGACCAACAACACAAGCGATGCGATGAAGCGTTTCATACGCGAATCAATAACAGGGCAGGGCGGCGAATCGAGAAATAATTGCAGGCATGTTTGTGTGGAAGCTTTCTGGGATTCGCTTCGCATTGATTAGAGGCGATAGGCTGCGTAACCTGCGCTCGAATTTAATGAAACTCCTTGTCATCGGTTCAGGCGGACGCGAGCACGCGCTGGTTTGGAAGCTGGCGCAGTCGCCGCATGTCACGCAACTGTGGTGCGCGCCGGGCAACGCAGGCATCGAGTTGGAGCGACTCGCGAAGAACGGCGTGCTTGTCGAGAACGTGAATATCAGCGCGGAAGACTTGCCGAAGTTGTTGGCGTTCGCACAAGAGAAGAAGGCTGATCTTACCGTCGTCGGGCCGGACAATCCACTCGCACTCGGTATCGTGGATTTATTTCAGAAGCACGGCCTCAAGATTTGGGGCGTGAACCAGAAGGCGGCGCAATTCGAGTCGTCAAAAGTTTTCTCGCAGAAGTTCATGGAGAAATACGGCATCCCGACGGCGGCAGCGGGCACTTTTTCAGAAGCGCCAGCAGCGAAGAAATTCTGCGCGACGCTTGGCGGCAAATGCGTGGTGAAAGCCGATGGCTTGGCGCTCGGCAAAGGGGTTTTGATCTGCGCGAACCAAGCCGAGGCGGAACGTGCCGTGGACGAAATCATGGTCAGCAAAGCCTTCGGCGCAGCGGGCGCGAACGTGGTCATCCAGGAATTTCTCGAAGGCATCGAAGTCTCCATGCACGCGTTGTGCGACGGCAAGACGGCGAAGGTTTTCCCAACATCGCAAGATCACAAACGTGCGCTGGATGGCGATCTCGGCTTGAACACCGGTGGCATGGGCACGTATTCGCCCACGCCGTTCCTGACCGACGCGCAACTCGCTGACACAGCGCGCCAGGTTCTCGAACCCTTTATGCGCGGCTGCGTGGCGGAGGGAATTGATTATCGCGGCATCCTGTATCCGGGCGTGATGCTCACGAAGGCTGGCCCGAAGATTCTGGAATTCAACGCGCGCTTCGGCGACCCGGAGACGCAGGTATATCTGACGCGATTGGAAAACGATCTCGTTGAACTGCTCGACGCCAGCGCAAGCGGCACGTTGGCGCGGCACGAATTGAAATGGAGTCCACTCGCGAGCGTCTGCGTGGTGATGGCGAGTGGCGGTTATCCCGGCAACTACGCGAAAGGTAAAGTCATCTCAGGACTCGAAGCCGCGAACGCGTTGCCGCACACAAAAGTTTTCCACGCGGGCGTGACGAGAGCCGGGGACAACATCGTCACGAACAGCGGACGCGTTCTCGGCGTGACGGCGTTGGGCAAGGATTTGCGCGCCGCTCAAGCCGCAGCGTATGCGGCGGTGGAAGCGATCACGTTTGAAGGCGCGCAATTCCGCCGGGACATCGCGGCGAAGGCGATTTAGCGGCCGCGTCCAAAGTTTGCGCTCAACGCATCTTCGGAGTGGTGAGCCGCTCGGTAGTGTTTCTTGCAGGGCTAATCTCCAACACACCGGGTTGGCTTGCGATACCTGAGCGGCCAATGGCTGTCACCGCCACTGCTTCAAGGCTGGCTCGTGGAAAAGTTTGTGCCGTGCGTGTGGCGGGGAATATCTCTGTCGTCCAGCCGCCGTCCGTTCGCGATTGCACCACCCAGAACCGCACATCCTCCGCAGATGTGGTGCCCCAGCTCACGGTTTGATGCGTGGCGGATTTCGATTCGGAAGTTTTCAGGACAGGTTGGGATGGCGCAGGACGATCAATCCACGTCAGCGCGGGGACGAGTGCAGTCTGCAAATTGATCTCGTTTCGCAGTCGCGAACACAGTGCGTTGTTGCGTGCGGTGTGTTTCATGTTCCAAAGCACGTAGCCGCCGGGTCCGCTTTGTTTGCGCGTGATGGCGATCTGATTCGGGATCTCTTCGGGCGACCATTTCAAAAGACCTTTGGTGGCGTCCACGCCGGCGGCCATGATCCGGTTCTTGGGATTCTGTGCGTTCCACCATTCGAGCAGCGCAGGGAAACTTTGTTCCTTCGGCTCGATGGCCCAGTAGAGTTGCGGCACAAAATAATCCGCCCAACCTTGCACGAGCCATTTGCGAGCATCGGCATAAAGTTTCGAGTAAGCATCGTAGCCTTTGATCTGCGGCGGATTGGATGGACGCCAGATGCCGAACGGACTGATGCCAAATTTCACCCATGGTTTCTGCGCCTTGATCGAGGTGTTCACGCGCTGGATGAACATGTTCACGTTCTCGCGTCGCCAATCGTCACGGCTCAGGCCGGAACTCGCGCCAAACTTTTTCCAGCTCACGTCATCGGGGAAGTCCAGTTCCTTTCCATCCGTGCCCTTCTCAGCGTAGGGATAAAAATAATCGTCGAAATGAATCCCATCCACATCGTAACGCTTCACCACATCCATCACCACGCTCAACGAATAATCCTGCGTCTCGCGCTCCCCCGGATCGAGCCAGAGATAGCGCCCGTAACGGGCAACGAGCTGTGGCTTGGTCTTGCTGACGTGATTGGCCGAGATCGGCGACTTGGCGTTGAAGTGATACGCGCGATAGGGATTGAACCACGCGTGCAATTCCAGTCCGCGCTTGTGCGCTTCATCCACGGCGAACGCCAGCGGATCCCAGAGCGGCGACGGAGCTTTGCCCATCGTGCCCGTGAGATATTCCGACCACGGCTCGATCTTGGAATTGTAGAGCGCGTCGCAACCCGGTCGGACTTGGAACACCACGACGTTCAAGCGCAGTTGCGCCGCGCGATTCAAGATGGCGAGCAGTTCGGCTTTTTGTTCTGCGACGGGTAATCCGGGTTTGGACGGCCAATCACTGTTGCCGACCGTGGCGACCCAGACGCCGCGAAACTCGCGTTGTAACTTCGGTGGCGTGATCCCAAAAGTGTTTCCGCTCGGGGTCGTCGTCCGTTCCGGTGTCGCGCAACCTGCGGAAAAAATCCCCGCGATGAAAACAGTTGAGGCGAGCAGATGTGTCTTGAGATTCATGGCAAAGGAATACCGGGGGTGCACAGGTCATTCAATACTGAATAGCCGCATGAAGATGTCGGGGTGTGAATAACAATCGGGTGAGGCGGGCAATAAACAACAGGGTTGAGGTAGGGCGCGTCACTCCGTGCGCGCCGTCGTCTGTCTGGCCAAGC
>JANPGI010000239.1:0-1798 GCA_031423875.1 Verrucomicrobiota bacterium
GCCCACCTGCGGTTCGTCGAGGTAGGGGCGGCTGCCAACCACATAGACCTTCATTTCCTCGAAATCGGTGAGGACACCCAACGGAACGGGTTTGTTCCAAGCGTAGCGTTTGGTTTGGAATGCGTAGCGGGCGGAAAGTTCCTCGGAGGGTTTCTTCGCTTCGCATACGAAACGACCAAGCTTGTCAGTGCGGAAAAAATAATCAGCGCGCTTGCGTCCGCCGCCTATCTGCGTGGCACTTTCGATTTCGACTTCGCGTTCCTGCTGGATCAGTCCTGCGCGGTTTTCCATATCCCAGCCGAGTGCGCGAAAGAACGGATTGAGAAAATCATCGCGCAACTGGGCTTCTGCGTAGCCGGGCTGCTTGAGTTCGGCGAGGCGATTGCCGAAAGATTCCACCAGCCGGTTCAGTTCCTTCTCGAAAATTTCAAAGCTGGCAGTGGCGGACATGAGTGGGGTTGTACTGAAAAGCACTGGCGTTGTCAGCCGGGAATTGTTTTGCGTCTCGCATTTTTCTTGTCGCACGCAAATCTGTCTTTACAGTTTCAACTCACATGCCGCCCAAGACTAAAAAACGCGTCGCAGCCAAGACGACTCCGAAAGCGAAGACCGCTCCGAAGCTTATAGCAAGACCTGCTGCAAAGCCTGCCGCGATACCCGTTGCAAAATCCTCACAGACCGAGTTTCTCAAGAAGAAGTCATCAGAGTCAGAGACAGCCTTTATTCGCAGAACGAACAAGGATTATGACACCGCCATCATGCGCAAGACTGCGGGTGGAGCGGATCCTGAGTTGTTCAAGAGGCATCTGGCCGAGGCATCGAAGATCGTCATTGATACAGGATTCTACAAGAAGGCCCAGAATCCAGAGCATCCGCAGGAGACTGGGCGTGGTTCTTACGACGGCGATACGGCCATCAAACTTTATCTGCGTGAAGTGGGTTCGGTGAAGCTGCTGACGCCTGCCGAGGAGATCGCGTTGGCTGCACGCATCAAGAAGGGCGACAAGAAAGCGCGCGAGCACATGATCAAGGCGAATCTCCGTCTCGTCGTGAAGATCGCTCGGGATTACGAAGGCATCGGCCTGCCGCTGCTTGATCTTATCAGCGAGGGCAATATCGGTTTGATGAAAGCGGTCGAGCGGTTTGATCCGGCGAAGGGCGGAAAACTTTCGACCTACGGTTCGTGGTGGATCAAGCAATCCATCAAACGCGCGCTCGCCAACCAGTCCAAGACCATTCGTCTGCCGGTGCATCTCGTGGACAAGATTTCCAAGATGCGTCGCACGGCTTTGAAGTTGCAGGAAGAATTCGGTCGCGAACCTACGGATGAAGAGTTGGCGGAAGAACTTCAGACCACGTCGGCTCGTGTCGCGCAGATGCGGATGGCTTCCGTGCGCCCGACTTCGCTGGATGCGCCCATCGGCGATGATGATTCCAATACTTACTCCGAGATCGTTCAGGATGAGAACGCGATTGATCCTTACGAGAATCTTGAGGACAAAACCGTCAATGGCATGTTGGAAGACATGGTGACGAAACTCGATCCTCGTGAGGCGACCATTCTGCGATTCCGCTTCGGACTCGATGGCGGCAACGAGAAGACGCTGGAAGAAGTGGGCGAGAAATTCGGCGTCACTCGCGAACGCGTGCGGCAGATCCAGAACATCGCGCTTCGCAAGATGCGGAAGATGATCGAGAAGTTCGAGCGCGCACAGCGTTAAGTTTTCCGGTTCAACAAAGATCTAAAATGAGTTCAACGCGAACCTCCATCGCCGACATCGAACGCGCCATCCGCAAC
>JANPGI010000240.1:0-5102 GCA_031423875.1 Verrucomicrobiota bacterium
CGGGCTGAAGCCCGGTGTTAATGAGAGTCTGTCAGACATCAAGATGCGCCTGCCTGAAATTCCTCCACAAAACCCATGACAAACTACTCCGCCTGGGCAAAACTCGGTCATCATGAAACCAACGCTCGGCAAAGTGCTTCCGCTCTTTTGCATAGTCGCTTTCCCGGTGGCGTGTCTCTCGCAGGAATTCTCCGCCGTCCCGGATGGTGAGTTTGATCCGGGCAAGTTGGAAATGCACCCCGCGATGTGTCCCGCTGCCGTTTCCGAAATAAACGGGAAGATCAATTACAGCGGCGGCAACATGAACTCCGATGAAGGTCACAACTTCGACGGCAGCATCACTTTTCCGATCATGCGGCATTTCGGTTTTCAAGCGGACGCACTTTACAGTCGCATCGGTGGTGAGGATTTCTACGGCGGCGCGGGGCATGTGTTCTGGCGCGATCCTGACCTCGGCCTCATCGGATTCACCGGTGGTTATCTAGATCGCAAGGGAGTGAACACTTACCAGTTCGGCGCGGAAGCCGAATGGTATCTCAACCGCTTCACGCTCGGCGCGTTTGCTGGTGTTGGAAAGATCAGCTATGACAACGCTGCGCCGTTCATTGATACCGACCCCACGCGATTCATCGGGCGCGTTTCCGCTGACTACTATTTGACCGACGACCTGCGTGTGGGTGCTTCCTACACGACTGCGTTTCACGACAATTTATATAAAGGTCAGATCGAATATCAGACTCCTTTGCGCGGCGTGGCGTTGACAGCGGAGGTTGCGGGCGGCGATCACGGCTACGATCACTGGCTCGTGGGCGTGACGTATTATTTTGGCGGGAACAAATCATTGCGCGACCGCCAGCGACGGGATGACCCGCCCAGCATGATGCCGCAAATCACCCACGGGCTGGGTGTTTATGGAGCGGAATATAATCGTAATGGAAAAGTTTTTTTTGCAACTAATCCGAATCAGGGAAATTGGAGCGGTTCAGGTTCAGGTGATGTAACATTCCCCGGATTTGGTGGTATACAGGATTTCACCGTTAATCTTGGACGCTAGCTTTTGTCCTCTAAACCCAAAAACAATTAGTCCGAACTTCTAGATTTTTGATTTCAATTTGCCTGTCTATCCTCCCACTGTGCAGTCGCCCGAATCACAACTCACATAACCTGAAGACGATTTCGAGTCGCCGGCATGGCATGGTCAGATGTTGAAGGAAACGGAACAGCGACTCGCCGAAGGCAAAGAACAGGTGTTGGATTGGGAAGTCGCAAAGAAACAACTGTGAAAGCAGTTTGAATGCGTGCAGCGATAGCAGAGACACTCAGCGGTAAGTGATTCGGCTTACTTATTCCCCCAACCAAACCGTTTGGTCAGCGGCCAATAGACGAAGAATTCTTTTCCGATGATGTAGTCCATGTCCACGTCGCCAAAGAAGCGCGAGTCGAGGCTGTTTCCTGTGTTGTCACCCATGACCATGAAATGATTCGAGCGCACTTGGAATTCGTTTCCGTCGAGGAACAGAACCATCGGCGTGTGACCTGAGTATAGATTGTCCGGGTCGCTGCTCGCTTGGCGTGTCGCATAGATATTTCCAAAATGCGGCGTGGTTTCATCAAGTCGCTTGCCGTCAATCAAGAGGTGATGATCGTCCCCGATCTTCACGCGCTCATTCCTCATGGCGACCATGCGTTTGATGTAAAACTGATCGCCCGGCATGTTCCAACGGTTGCGTCTGTCTGCTTCGATGCCAGCGGTCGCAAACACAGCGATCTCACCGCGCTTAGGCTTGCGGAAATTATACGTGACGCGATCCACGAACAGATGGTCGCCCGCCTGAATCTTCATGCGAACGACAGTGTCGCCCTTTTTGAAAACATCGCCGCGATCCAGCCCCGCGCGGTTTGGCAGAGTGCTTTGGCCGTAGTCGGGCGGGAAAAAGATGATGTGTGTCTTTCCACCGATGGTGAGCGTCTGCCAGAAGTTGATGATGCGGATGCCGAACGGCTCGCTGACTTGCTCCAACGTCCCATCCACCTTGGCTTTGACTTCGAGGTAGGAAATTCCAGCGAACCAATCCTTGATTCGCTCGATGCCGGTCGGGAAAACCAACGCATCGCGTTTCTTCGCCTGTTCATCCGCATATCCCAGCGGCATCTGTCGGCGATGCGTCATGTCCGGCGTGGAGACGACTCCGTAAAGCGTCGGCTGCATCGAGCCGGTGGGGATCTTGAACGGCTGCACGAAGAACGTGCGGATACCCATCGCCACTGCGAGCGCGACGAGAAACACTTCCACGTTCTCGCGATAGCTGGAGTTCGGATATTTCTTTAGCCACTTGTCCGCCACTTCATCCGTCTTCTGCATCTGTTTGAACAGCTCTTCCTTCTTGATGCTGGAATGGATGGCGGTGTTTAACTCCGTCAGCGACGCGGAGACAGTCTCGATGGCTTGTGGTGAAAGTATGTCGCGTTGTGCGGCGAGCAGGTGACGGACGTGCTTACGCATCGTTGTCGCATGCCGAACCGTGCGTGAGATGAACCAGCGGTAATTCATGGTCGAGAGTCCAAGTTCCAAGGTCGAGGGTCGAGAGTCGAGAGTCGAGAGCCGGAGGGTCGTGGTGATGCGAGCGGCCTTGGTGCTGGCCCTCGACTCTCGACGTTCGACCCTCGACTCGTTTGACTCGTTGTCATGATTTGAGCACTTCGATGAACGCTTCCTGCGGGATGTTCACATTGCCGATGGACTTCATACGCTTCTTACCTTCCTTCTGCTTCTCGAGCAGCTTGCGTTTGCGCGACACGTCACCGCCGTAACATTTCGCCGTCACATCTTTGCGGAAGGCGCTGATGCTTTCGGATGCGACAATCTTTCCGCCGATGGCTGCTTGAATCTTGATCAAGAATTGCTGGCGCGGGATCACTTCCTTCAACTTCTCCGCGAGCGAGCGACCGCGACCTTCGGCTTTCGTGCGATGCACGATGCACGAGAACGCATCCATCGGCTCGGAGTTCACGAGAATGTCCAGCTTCACCATGTCGCTTTCCTGGTATTCATCCGGCTCGTAATCCATCGAGCCGAAACCGCGCGTGATGCTTTTGATGCGGTCATGGAAATCAATCAGGATCTCGTTCAATGGAATCAAACTCGTCAACATCACGCGACGCGCATCCAACGTCTCCGTGTGATCCAAGCTGCCGCGCTTCTCGGAGATTAACGACATCATGTCGCCGATGTTTTCATTCGGGCAGATCACGAACGCCTTCACCATCGGCTCTTCAATCTTCTGGATGTAAGTCACGTCCGGCAAGAACGCCGGGTTATCCACTTCCTTCATCGTGCCGTCCGAGAGATAGACTTTATAGACCACGCTCGGATACGTCGCGATGATGTCCATGTCGTATTCGCGCCGCAACCGTTCCTGCACGATCTCCAAGTGGAGCAAACCGAGAAAGCCGCAACGGAAACCAAAGCCTAATGCCACCGACGTTTCCGACGAATACACGAACGCCGAATCGTTCAGCTTCAATTTCCCCATCGAAGTCTTGAGCTGTTCGTAATCCGCCGTGTTGATGGGATAAATCCCGCTGAATACCATCGGATGAATCTCTTTGAAGCCCGGCAATTCGCCGGACGGAATCCGCGCGTCTGTGATCGTGTCACCCATCTTCACATCACCTGCGCTTTTGATGTTCGCCGTCATGTAGCCGGTCTCACCCGTCTCCAGACGATCCCGCTGATACGGTTTGGGATTAAAACTGCCGACCTCCTTCACTTCAAAATTCTGCCCTGAGTGCAGCAACTTCACCATCATGCCCGGCTTCAACTCGCCATTGAACACACGCACGTGCGTCACGACTCCCTTGTAGGTGTCGTAATACGAATCGAACGCCAGCGCCTGCAAACTCTTTTCGCCCGTCGGCTTCGGTGGCGGCACACGCTCCACGATCGCTTCGAGAATATCCTGGATGCCGATGCCCTGTTTCGCACTGCAAGGAATCGCCCATTCCGCCGGCACTGCGAGCACGTCTTCCAACTGCTGCAAGGCTTGCGGCACATTCGCGTGACCAAGATCAATCTTGTTGATCACCGGGATGATCGTGAGATTCAACTTCGCCGCGAGATGGTAGTTAGCGACCGTTTGCGCTTCGACGCCCTGCGCCGCATCAATCACCAACAACGCGCCTTCGCACGCACTCAAACTGCGCGACACTTCATACGCGAAATCCACATGACCGGGCGTATCAATCAAGTTCAGCTCGTAGGTCTCGCCGTTCTTGGCCTTGTAAAGCATCGTGACCGGATGCGCCTTGATAGTAATGCCGCGTTCCTTTTCGAGATCCATGGCGTCGAGCAACTGCTCCGACATATCGCGCGTGGCGATGGTGCCGGTCATGTGCAACAACCGATCCGAAAGCGTCGTCTTCCCATGGTCAATGTGGGCGATGATGCTGAAATTACGTATGTGTGCGGCGTCCATTGTCTAAAACGTTGATGGTTGAGAGTTGATTGTTGAGGGTGGAAAACGCCCGACTTCGGGCCATCAACCATTCACCATCAACGAGCCACAACTTCAATCACCAGAGCGCGACAGAGTAAGGGGAAAGCGCGGGAAGAAAAGGAAATTAGAGATGACGCGTCGTATCAGGTTGCATCTCGATACTGCCGCCGGAACGGGGCGTTCAGGCGGTGGCAACGAGGCAATTCACACTGCTGCCGCCTGACGGCGGCGTTCCGATCAACTCCCCAGACGCATCTTCGCGGGCAGTGTCATCAGACGCCCGGCGTATCAGGACCATCACTCTCATTATCTTCTGCTGCTAAAGCTTTGACCCTTCGCCCCGCTTCCCGTAGCGTTCCCGCCAATTATGTTTGCTTGGTTCAAAAGAATTTTCGGCACTAAGAACGACCGCGAAGTTAAGAAGCTCCGCCCGCTGGTCGTGCGTATCAACGAGATCGAGGCTGGCTTGCAATCGCTTTCCGATGACGATTTGCGCAAGAAAACCGCCGATTGGAAGGCCGAGCTTTCCGCCATCGAGGACAAAGAACAACTCGCTGCCAAGCTCAATGAGATTTTGCCAGAGGCGTTCGCGGTGGTGAAGAACGC
>JANPGI010000241.1:0-1549 GCA_031423875.1 Verrucomicrobiota bacterium
TTCTTCGGACTCAGGGCGTTGATCGCGTGCAGCAATCGGCGTTGGATGGCTTTTTGTCGTTCGGGCGCAAGAATTTTTCCGCCGTCCAGTTCACGCACGTAGAAGCTGTCTATCGCCGCGCCTTTCTCGGTGCAGATGCGCGCGGTGGAAATATCCACCTCCAGCTCCGCCAGTGTGTCGGCGATGGTGTAAAGCAGTCCGATGCGATCTTCGGTTTCAATTTCGACGAACGTGCGCGTGTCTGACATCTTGTTGTCGAACGCGATCTGCGTGGGAATCTGTTCGCCGGTGTAAGCCTGATAAACCGGGCGGGAGATTTTCTGTTGTGCGATCAACTTGTGGATGTCCACCGGATTGTCGGACAAGACACGAGTCAGCAATCCTTCGAACTCATCGCGTTGTTCGGCGTTGGCAAGTTTTCCGGTGAACGCATCCGTGACGAAGAACGTGTCCAGCGCGATGCCATCCGTGCGCGTGAAAATCTGCGCGCTCAGAATCGTCAGCCCCGCTGCGCTGAGCGAGCCAGCCATTTTGCCGAACAGCCCGGCGCGATCCCAGGTGCAGACGCGCACCACGCTGTAACCGCGATCTGGCTCGTTGTGCAGGTTGACCACAGGCGCGAGAGCCTTGTTTTCTTCCGTGATCTGCAACCGCATGAAACGATGCGTGAGCAACAGGTCTTCGTGAATCTGCCGTGCGGAATGGATCTGGAAATAACGTGCCGGGAGCGCGGCAAAGTGCGCCTTGAGTTCTTCCTCGCTGAAGGGTGTGGGCAACAACGCCTGCACTTCTTTCATCAAAGCCTCGCGTTGCTTTTCTTCGGCGCGGACGAATTCAGTTCCGCCCGTGAGCAATGGCATCGCGCGTTGGTGCAATTGCCAGAGCAATGAATCTTTGAAGCCGTTCCAAAGCTTGTCGCTCGTCGCTTGCGCGTCCACGAACGTCAATACCGTGAGCAGCGATAGCGTTTCAGGCGTCTCGATCAGGCGGGCAAAGTTTCGGATCACAGACGCATCATCCATGTCGTGCCGCTGCGAGATGATGGACATGAGCAGGTGATGCTCGATGAGCAGTCCGAGCGTGTGCGCCGCCGAGCCGTCCAGACCGATGCGTTTGCTGACGCGCTCGGCGAGCTTCGCTCCGATCACAGAATGGTTGCCATGACCGTCCGGCTTGCCGGTGTCATGTAACAACAGCGCGAGATAAAGCAGGAACGGATGTTCCGCTTCCTGAAATATCGCCGTGTAACTCGCATACGGAGATTCCTTCGCTTCCCAAACGCGATCCAATTGCTCGATGCAGATGAGCGTGTGCTCGTCAGCGGCGTACTGATGATAAAACTCATGTTGCACGAGGCAGGTGAGTTTGCCGAACTCGGGGATGTACTTGCCGAGAAAATCTACTTCATGCATCGCGCGCAGGATGGGCGCGACATTTCCACGCTGGTTAAGAATCGTGAGAAAAGTTTCCGCCACATGTTCGTCGCGAAGAAATTCGCGATCCACGAGTTCGATCTGATTGCGGATGAGTTGCGCGAGATTGGAGTGAA
>JANPGI010000242.1:0-8062 GCA_031423875.1 Verrucomicrobiota bacterium
TCGCCCTCGGGATTCGTGTTGCGCGATTCCCATTCCAACAACTCGACGACGACCTTGTCGCCAATGTTGGGCTTGCGGCCCACATCGCGCGGTTCAGTTACATAGATGTCCTGTTGCATGCGCGGGTCATCGGGCCGCACGTAAAGGAACTGGCGACCGCGTTGCAACGTGCCGACGATCTGCGAGCGCTTGCGTTCGAGAATGCGGATGACTGAACCAGTTTCCTGCTCAGTACCGCGATCCGGTCGCAACCCGCGCGCGCGGACTTTGCGACGAACGAGCACGCGATCTCCATGCAACGCCGTGCTGGTGTCGCCTTCCGGAATCATGATTTCCTTCACAGTCGAATCGTCCGGGCGCAAAAAGCCTTTGCCCTGGCGATTGATCTGAATCGTGCCCGGGATGAGATCGGCCTCCTGCGAGAGAATGTAGCGATTGCCTTTAGTGCGCGTGATCTGGCCGGATTGCTCCAGCTTGCGCAGTTCCGCCTGCAACTCTTGTTGGCGGTTGGGTTGCCAGCGCAGTTGTTCGAGCATCTCCGGCACGTTGGCGGGGAAATAATCTTTCTGACCCAGTAAGCTTAAAATTTGTTCTTCCATAATATGTAGTGCGACCGCAGCCACGACTTCACCCGTTGATTATGCTGGAATCGCGGCGATTTACCAGAGCCGAACATCTCCTATCAAATGCCCTCGTTCCAGTTTGGATCGCCAGCAACTATCTTCTCCGCAAGACGCCGAACCTTGTTTAAGCTACTGGCGTGAAAGCCATCCAACTCGTCGCCCACGGTTCGCCTGGAAAGTTTGAACTCCGCACATTAGACAATCCCAAACCCGCACCGGACGAAGTCGTCGTGCGCGTCGTTGCGTGTGGACTAAATCATCTCGATCTTTGGCTCGAATCGGCTGGCTTGCCGATCCAAGTCCCGCTCCCACGCACGCCCGGCGGCGAGATCGCCGGACGCCTCGAGCAGCTCGGCAGTGCGGTGATGGATTGGAATGTCGGCGATGCCGTGGCCGTGCAATCCAATCTCTTTTGTGGCGTGTGTGAATTCTGCGAGCGCGGCGAGGAGTCTGTCTGTCTGCGTGGCGAACTGCTCGGTGTTTCGCGCGATGGTGGATTTGCGGAGCTTGTCGCCGTGCCTGCGCGGGCGTTGGTGAAGATTCCTGCCGGACTGGATTTCAACGCATCCGCCGCACTCACACTTGCGGGCAGCACCGCCATGCACATGCTGACGAACCGCTCGCAGGTTCGCTCGGGCGATCGGGTTCTGGTCATGGGCGGCGCGAGCGGCGTCGGCTCGGCAGCTATTCAGATCGCCAAACAACTCGGCGCTCACGTCATCAGCACCGGCTCAACAGAAGCCAAGCGACAACTCGCGTTCCAACTCGGTGCGGAACACGTCGTGGATTCTTCCGATGCGAACTGGCCCGCCGCCATCCGCAAGATCACGAACCGACGCGGCGTTGATCTCATCGTCGAACATGTCGGCGGCGACGTGCTGGTGAAATGTTTTGATTGCCTCGCGCGAAACGGAACCATCGTCACCTGCGGCGCGACAGCGGGACGTGAGGTGACGTTGAATCTGTGGCCGATCTTTGTGAAGCAACAGCGGCTCATCGGCAGTTATGGCCGCAACCGCGCCGACATCCAAGCCACGCTCGAATGGGCTGCCGACGGAAAGATCGCGCCGGTGATTGATTTTATTTATCCGCTCGCGGACGCGCCTGTCGCATTTGAACGACTCCGCAGCAGGAATGTTCTCGGAAAACTTTTGGTGAACCCGTGAGGCCTAGCCGCCGACCTGATCTGACACTATTTCTTCGCCGTGATCGGTGAAGCTACGAATCTAAGGCGACTGGATATTCTACCTCCCTCGCCCCTTCGGAAGGGGAGAGGGATTGAGGGTGAGGGGAAACGCGTGGCAATGGTGATGGTTCACGAATTGCCTGTCGAATGCTTTGGGAAAACTTGGAGGCTGATGTCGTGATTACGATTTGTCCCCTCACCCCGGCCCTCTCCCCTTCCGAAGGGGCGAGGGAGAATTCTACGCCGCTGCTCAATAATTTTCCACCGCACCTTTTAGTCTCCACCGAAAATAGCGAAAAACTGTCAGTGCAAATTCACTCCGAATCTTCTTCATCAACGCCACCGCAATCCGCCACCACACCGCGCTTGGCTGCGGCGACGAACGCCAGCATCGTCTTCGCTGACTCACTGAGGAATTTTCCCTGAGCTTCAGCCACCGCCGCGCGGAGATTCTTTCCGCTGCGAAAGAGTTGGCGATACAGCTTCTTGACTTCGAGCCGATCCGCCGCATTGATCCCAGCCCGGCGCATCCCGACGACGTTCAGTCCGCACATCTCATTCATCGCACGCGACACGGTGAACGGCGGCAAATCCTGTGTGACACCGGACAAGCCTTGCATCATCGCCAGTGTGCCGACGCGCACGAATTGATGCACCGCCGCGTTGCCGGAGAGAAATGCGCCATCAAAGATCGTGACATGCCCCGCGAGCAATACTCCGTTCGCCAAGATGACTCGGTCATGGACGTGCGAGTTGTGGCCGACGTGAACATTCGCCATCAGCAGATTGTTCGAGCCGATGATGGTTTCACCATCGGGCTTGGTGGCGCGATGGACGGTGACGTGTTCGCGGAAGACGTTGTCGTCGCCGATGCGGACTCGCGTGGGCGTGCCGTCGTATTTCAAATCCTGTGGAGAGTCGCCGATGACGCAGCCCGCATGGAAACGATTTCCTGCGCCGACTTTGAGCAAGCCAGTCAGATAGACGTGCGGCCCGACGACGCAGCCCGCGCCGAGTTCAACACCGTCGTCAATGATCGCATACGGCCCGACCTGCACGGAAGGATCGAGCTTTGCTTTCGGAGAAATGATCGCCGTCGGATGAATCATGCGCCGTAAGGATACAAAGCCCGGCACGGGATTCACGCAGAATCATGCCGCGAACAAGTTGTTTTTCAAACAAGTCAGTGCTGTGAGCTTGCGCCACAAGTGTAAAACTGGTGAATTAAACACACATGCAGTCAGACGCGAAAAACGCACCCGGCCAGAACGCGCCACCCAATGAGCTTCGGGAAGCGGCTGCCACGTATCGGGCGGGTGAGAGTGCATCCCCTTACGATCCGATGATGGAGGAGCTTTACCGGCAGGAAGTGCTGGAGGCGCGGCGGATGCCGGACGAGGAGAAGTTGATCCTTGGTGAGAGACTGTTTCGTTGGGCTTGTTCAGTGACGCTTGAAGGAATCCGTTTCCAACATCCCGCCGCCACGGAAAATGAGTGTCAGCAAATATTGCGCGAACGGATCGAACTCGGAAAGAAACTGGAAACATTGTGACAACGATTGAGGATGTGACGTTGCAAGTGGTTGACGCATTAAACGCGTGCGGCTGTCCTTACATGTTGGTCGGTTCGTTCTCCAGCAATCTTTATGGGATACCCCGTTCGACAAAAGATGCTGATTTCGTGCTGCAACTTCAGGGTGATCTTAGTCCCGTGTTTTATCAGTCGCTGGGCAAGGATTTTGAAATAGACCCGCAATTAAGATTTGAAACGAACACGGGCACGTTCAAACAGGAGGTGCGATTTCAGGGGACACCTTTCACTGTGGAATTGTTTCGTCTCTCCAATGACGAATTTGATCAGGAACGTTTCCGACGCCGTGTTGCTGCAAAACTTTTTGGTCGTCAGACTTTCGTGCCGAGAGCAGAAGATGTCGTGGTCATGAAGTTGCGCTGGTTCAGAGACAAAGACCGCGCTGACATTCTAAATGTAATGACTGTGCAACGCGGAAAACTAGATTGGAGCTACATCGAATCCTGGTGCAAGCGTCACGGAACGCTCGCCAGAATGGAAGGGATTCGCCAATCTGTCCGGGAGATTTAACTCATGAGCGCGACTCTCGAACAAACACAGGTTCTCAATTACGAGCTGCTCCCCAAAGACGGCGATGGCGAATACCTCGAAGTCGCCATGGGGCCGCATCATCCCTCCACCCACGGCGTGTTCCGCATGGACGTGGTGCTGGATGGCGAACGCGTGGTGAAGTTGAAACCCGTGTTCGGCTATCTGCATCGCAATCACGAGAAAATCGCCGAAGGCACGTCGTATCTCGCTTCGATGCCCTACACGGATCGGCTGGATTATTTTTGTTCGCTCACGAACAACTGGGCTTACGCGCTGGCCGTCGAAAAACTCGCCGGGCTGCAAGTTCCCGAACGCGCGGAATACATCCGCGTCATCACCGCGGAATTCACGCGATTGCAGAATCACGCGTGCCTCGCAGGTTTTCTCACGCAGGACATGGGCGCGAGCGGCACGCCGCTGATGTATGCGTTCCGCGAGCGCGAAAAAATTCTTGATCTGTTCGAGTCACTGACCGGCGCGCGGATGATGTGCAATTACATGCGCTTCGGCGGTTGTCGCTGCGATCTCCCGGCGGGTTGGTTGGAGCAAGCGAGGAAAGTTGCCGACGACGCGCCGCGTTTTATTGATGAGTTTGAAAACCTGCTCGCAGGAAATGAAATCCTCATGGCACGCACGCAAGGCATCGGCAAGCTGTCCGCTGAACTCGCCATCAACGCAGGCATCACAGGCCCGATGTTGCGCGCGTCCGGTGTGAACTACGATCTACGCAAGGTGGACAAGTATGGCATCTATGATCGCTTCCAGTTCAAAGTGCCGCTCGGCGATCATGGCGATACTTACGACCGTTATTACGTCCGCGTGCTGGAGATGCGCGAGTCGGTGAAGATTTTGCAGCAGGCGCTCGCCACGATTCCCGATGGCCCGATCATTGATCCGAAGGCGAAGCTGCGCGGCTTCCGTCCGAAAGCGGGCGAGGCGTATGGCCGCATCGAAGCGCCGAAGGGCGAACTTGGGTTTTATCTGATCAGCGACGGCGGGCCGAATCCTTACCGCTACCGCGTGCGTCCGGCGAGCTTGATCAATCTCACCGTGCTGGAAGACATGTGCCTAGGACAGACCATCGCGGATGTGGTCGTCGTTCTCGGCAGCGTGGACATCGTGCTGGGTGAAGTGGATCGCTGATGATAACTGCGCTGTACACCTCGAACGCCTCGCATACTTCCGGGAACAATCTCCCCTTTCGCTGCTCACATAATTGATGACGCGATATGGCATCTGCTTGGGATTTTGAAGGATTGGTGGCTCGTTACTACGAGCCGCTGTACCAATTCGCCTTCAGCCTGACGCGCGCCGAGGCCGACGCGTGCGATCTGACACAGCAGACGTTTTATGTCTGGGCCACCAAGGGCCACCAGCTTCGTGATCCTAACAAGGTGAAGACATGGCTGTTCACCACATTGCACCGGCTATTCCTGGAAACGCGGCGCAGACAGACAAGATTTCCGCATCATGAACTTGAATCCGCCGAGATCGAATTGCCTGTAATCCAGCCGCGCGAAATCAGTTCGCTGGATACTGACGAGGTTCTCGCCACGCTCGCGCGAGTGGATGAAAACTTTCAAGCACCCGTCGCGTTGTTCTATTTGCAGGACTATTCCTACAATGAGATCGCAGAGATTCTTGAACTCCCGCTCGGCACGGTGAAGTCGAGGATCTCGCGCGGGATCGGGCAATTGCAGACCATGCTCGCGAAAGACATACCGCAAAAAAAGAAACGTTCCGAACTGTGACAACGCAACAAGCCAAACAAATTTTGCTGGCCTTCCGACCTTGGGCAAACGATGCCAACGACCCTGAGATGGCCGAGGCGCTGGCGTTGAGTCGCGAGAATCCAGAGCTGGCGCAATGGCTGGAGACTCATTGCGAAACTCAAACTGCACTCCGCAACAGCTTCAAAAAAATCGCGCCGCCCGCTGCGGTCAAAGAGCAGATCATCTCCGAACACAACGCGAGCTTGCGCCAGACCTGGTGGCGACGCCCCGCAGTCGTGGCGACGCTCGCGTTGATCGTGATCTTCGTGGCCATTGGTTCAATCCTGATGCCGCACATCTCGCGCGGCCCGCAGCTCACGGCGTTTGAAACATTCCGCACGCGCATGGTCAACTCCGCTGCGAAAACTTACAGTATGGACGTGGAGACGAATGATGTGGCGCAGATACGCGCTTACCTCGCCGGGAAGCAAGCGCACGCGGATTACGTCCCTCCCTCCCATCTCGACGAGAAGACCAGTGCCGTGGGATGCGCCGCGCTGAGTTGGCGGGGAAAACCAGTGGCCATGATTTGCTACAAGACAGGTCTCCCGCTCGCAGACGGTAGTAAGAGTGACATGTTCCTGTTCGTGGCAGACAAGCAGGATGTGCCAGATGGCCCGCGCGGATCTTCCCCAGAGTTCGCCAAGGTTGGCGCACTCACTACCGCGAGTTGGAGTCAGAATGGAAAACTGTATCTGCTCGCCGCGCTCGATGAATCCGAGTTGAAACGCAGACTGTGACAAAAGGACGAAGAGAGATTCGGTTCACGGCTGAGTTGCCCACGCCAGACCATCCGCGCCCGGCCCAGCCTCGATCAACTTCGTGACGCGCCACTCCTTCAGGTCAATCACCGCCACCTTCCCGCTCGCATCGCACGAGACGTAAGCTTCCGCACCGTCAGGTCGCACCAAAACTTCCTGCGGCGCGGCAGGCACATCTAACGTGCGCGCCACCGTCATCGTCGCAAGATCAATCACACACACCTTGTTGTCCTTGATCAACGCCACAACGAGAAACTTTCCATCAGGCGTCGTGGCCGTGCCGTAACCGATACCCGGCATTTCGATCCAACGCTCAACGCCGCTCGTCTTCGTATTGATGACCGCGAGTCGGGGCTTCGCCTGATCGGACGTGAACGCCCATTGATCGTCCACGGAGACAGCGATGCGTTGGGATTTCGTTCCCAGAGGAATTATCGAAAGGACTTTTCGTTCGGTGATGTCGAGAACCGACACCGTGCCAGGGCCGACGTTGGAAACATAGCCGCGTTTCCCATCACTTGAGAGCGCAAGCATGTGCGACTCCGGTTGGCCTGTGGGAATGGTCGCCACGATCTTGAGCGAGCGTGGATCAATCACGGTGATTGAATTCTCCAGCTCCGTCGTCACGTAGAGCAACCCATCCTTCGGCCCGATCAGTGCGCAATGCGGCCTCACACCTCGACCAAAATCCACTGTGTTGACGATCTTTCTCGACGCGATATCAATCACGCGGATCACGCTGCCATCTGTGCCCGGCTTGCCCACGCCAGAGTTTCCGAACACCGGCACGAATGCGAGCTTCCCGTCCGGCGACGCCACGACTTCATGTCCCGTCACGCCATCTTCATCCACGGTCGCGATCTGTTTACCTGCTATGGTATCAATGATGCCGAGCGTGTGGTCGCCCTTGTTGCAGACGAGCAAGACGCCACGAGCAAACGGTGTTGAGTTGTGAGGCGCGGACGATTGACAACCCGCGAAGACGCCAGCAACGAGCAATGACATGATTGGAGAAAGATATTTTTGTGTGATGCGCATGTGAGAGCGAACGATTTCCCGGTAGCGACAGGAAGTCAATTCCGCATTCAAGCGAGGGTGTGACCGGAGTGCATCTTGAAGGCTCCCCTGGAACGCCGCCTTCAGGCGGCAGCGCGTGGCCGGTCACTCACTCTGCCGCCTAAAGGCGGCGTTCCTTAGCCTTACCCGGTTGTCATCACACCCGTGCAACAAGGACGCAATCAACACTTCCCCCCGATCTCATCGGCGTTGGTGTCACACATGCGGCCGCGTCACGGTCTGCTGACGCGGAAATATTGTGCGGGCAGGCTTCCTGAAGTCAGGGGGACATTGATGCAGATCGTATTTCCATTGCCGACAAAGTTTGTGACTGTCGCCCATACTGCTGCCGCAGAGTTTGTGGCTGTCTGCACGGTGTAGCTTTCGTACGGCTCGGTCGTTAAACAGAAGCTGAAATTGTTCCCGATCACTTGCGGCGAAAACAAACTTGGCATCCCGATCGCGATGGGTTCGACGCGGATATTGTCAAAGATGGCGAAGCTGTTCGAGTCGCCGATGGAAATGAAGGCATCGTTGTAGCCT
>JANPGI010000243.1:0-1607 GCA_031423875.1 Verrucomicrobiota bacterium
GGGCTGGGTGGAGAAGCGGCACGGCATCAATGTGGTCTTGCTCCGCTTGGATTTCATCAATCAAGCCGCTGCTGTCAAAGTCGAGGCGGGATTACTTGAGCCGATCTGAGCCGTCATCCAAAAGTCATCCCAAAAGAATGCTGCTGCCACCAGTCCTTCGCTGTTGCGGACGTTCTACCGATCTTCATTCGTATTTGGTATCACACCCATCCAGATCGTGCGTGTTGTCACGCGATCTTCTTCTTGAACTGCGCCGCGCACAGGCTGAACAACAACGCGCTCATTCCCGCGAGCATCACGAGGTTGAACCAAAAATCACCTAGGGTGGCGCCACGCAGGATGATCGCACGCTCCAGTTCGATGTAGTAGGTAGCCGGGATGCAGGTGCTGATGGCGTAAAAAATCCATGGCATCGTTTCGCGCGGAAAGATGAAGCCGGAGAAGAATACGCTCGGCAGGATGAAGATCATTGTCATCTGCAATGCTTGGATCTGATTCTGCGCGCGGGTGGAGATGAGCAGGCCGAGACTCAACAAGGTGAACACGTAGAAGAATGTTCCTACCATCAATGCGCCTATGTCGCCCGCGATCGGTACGTTGAACACCCAGCGCATGATCGTGAACAGGAACGCCGCCATCAGCATCCCGATGATGAGATAGGGCACGAGTTTGCCGAGCATCAAACCCCAGCGCGACAGCGGGCTGACCATGAGTTGTTCCAGCGTGCCGCGCTCGCGCTCGCGCACCAATGACATCGCGGTGGCGAAGGTTGTCGCGATCTGCAACACAATGCCGATGACGCCGGGCAGAAAGAAATTCGGGCTGCGCATCTCCGGGTTGTAAAGAATCTGCGGACGTATATCCACCGGCAGCGAACGCAAACCTGTGTTCGCCGCCACGACCAGCAGCGAACGCCGGAAGCCGACGTTCAACGCGGTGTTCAGCGCAGACGACGCGATGCTGGAGTTGGAACCGTCCACCAGCACCTGGACTTTCGCGCTGCGACCTGCGTTGAGATCGCGCGTGAAGCCCGGCGGAATCTGGATACCCACGTAAGCCTTGCCGCGCCGGATCAAGTCCGCCAGCTCGGTCACGCTTTGCGCCTCGCCCACGATGCGAAACGTGCCGGTGTTGGCGAACTGCTCGATAAGCTGACGGCTTTCGGCCGTGCGATCCTCGTTCAACACGATTGTCTTGATGTTTTTCACGTCCGTATCCAGCGCGTAGCCGAACGCAATCATCTCAACGAGCGGCGGGAAGATCATGAAGAACAGCGTGAACGGATCGCGCAGCACCACGAGGAATTCCTTGTAGAGAATAGCGGTGAAGCCGCGGAAGGGAGTCTTCATGTCAATTGTAGCGGCGGTCTATGACCGTCGCTGGGATTCGGCGCTCACAGAGCGCCGCTACAACGAAAGGTTTCATTTACTGCTCCCGTTGTTGCTGTTGTTGGTCAGCGCCACAAAAACATCCTCCAACGACGGCGCAATCGGTCGGATGTCCGCGTGTGGAATTTTGTTCTTCGCGAGTTCAGCGAGGATGAATTCTTCTGACAGATTCTTGTCCACGAGCAAGTGCATGGATTGGCCGAACACCGTCGCCGTGCG
>JANPGI010000244.1:0-2713 GCA_031423875.1 Verrucomicrobiota bacterium
AAACGGTCGGTTCTCACGCATCTTGATTGAATGCCCATATCCGTCAGACGGAAGACGCCGACGAATGCTCCGGGGAAATTACTTCTTGGTAGTTGGACTGGTAGGGCGCGTCACTCCATGCACGACGCCGTCTAGTTTGCGGGAACGGCGCGCACGGAGTGACGCGCCCTACCAAATACGAATCAATGATGACCGCCGCAACCACCGCCGCCATCCGAACCACTGCTTCCGCCACCGTCGCTGTGACCGTGTGAACAACCGGCATCATGATGATGGTGATGGCAGGATGCGTCGTGATGATGTGTGCTGGCGTCTGAAGATTGATTATCGGGCGAAGAAAACATCCCGGCAACACCACCAGCAGCAATGTTTGAATCGTTATGATTATGGCCGCAATGTTCGTCGTGCTTGTGTTTGTCTCCGCCGCGCTGCAACCGACTCAGGACGACAAAGAAGACTCCTGCTGTGAGAACGAAGACAAGTATGATGAGTGCTTCCATAAATTATCTAACTGAACGGTACGAGTGCGGAATAGCCGTGTCGAGACTTTGGATAAGGCTCAAGCCGCTCTCACATAAGGCGCGAGCGCGGCGACGAGTTCTTCAGGAAGACGTTTTAGCTTTTCCTCAAGGCTCGTGCAGACATGAAGCGTCTCGCCTTCGAGGATCAACGTATCGTTCTGGTTCGTGATGCGGTAGGCAAAGTTCAACCGCACACGCTCGGCAGCGGTGAGCCAGATTTCAATGTTCAACGTGTCGTCGTAGCGAGCGGGAGCTTTGTAACGAAGATGCGCTTCAACCACTGGAAAAATGTTCCCCGACTCTTGAAGCTGAAGGAATGTTGCGCCCGCTGAACGGAACAATTCTCCGCGAGCAGTTTCGAGAATTTCCAAGTAGCGCCCGTAATAAATATGGTTGCCGACGGTGCAATCGGCGTAGGTGACGCGCCGTTGATGGACGAAGGATTTGTGGCTCACGCTCAGGCCAGCTTGAGATTTTTCAAAACCTGCACCGTGGAAGCCGCCTTGTTCAGCGTGTAGAAATGCAGGCCGGGTGCGCCGCCGCGCAACAATTCCTCGCATTGCTTCGTGCAGTATTCAATGCCGAACTCTGCCGCAGCCACATCGTCCGTTCCGATGGCATCCAGCTTCGCGCCGAGCGCGGGAGGAATTTTTGCGCCGCACATCACGGTGAATTTTTTGATCTGTGTCGCGCTCACGATGGAGATCATTCCGGGGATGATCGGGACGTTGACGCCGTTCTTGGCGAGGTGATCGCGGAACTCGAAATAGTCCGCGTTGTCGAAAAACATCTGCGTGATGACGAAGTCTGCGCCCGCGTTGACCTTGTCTTTCAGCCGCGCCCAGTCCACGAGTTTGCCTTCCTTGCACGCAACGTGACCTTCAGGAAAACCCGCGCAGCCGATGCTGAATCCACCTTGCTCGCGGATAAACTTCACGAGTTGTGATGAAAACTCGAAGCCGCCGGGCGTTGCCACGAACTCTCCACCCGTGGGCGGATCACCGCGCAACGCCAAAATGTTTTTGCAGCCGACCGCCTTGATCTTCTGCAATAACTCGCCCACTTGTTCGCGCGTGTGATTCACGCAGGTGAGATGCGCGAGTGCGGTGAGATTGTGTTCCCGCTGGATGCGATCCACGATCATCAACGTCTTGTCGCGCGTGCTGCCGCCTGCGCCGTAGGTCACGGAACAAAAATCCGGGCGCGTCGTCATCAACGTTGGGATATGTTTCTCCAGCAATGCGCGGTCGCCCTCCTCGGTCTTCGGCGGGAAAAATTCCAGCGAGATGACGGGCTTGCCTGTGGCGCGCTTGGCGGCGTAGATGTCTCGAATCAATTGCATGATTGGTCGCGAATATGCCCGAACGCTTTTGAAAATCCAGCCCGCGCGCCAGAAAATCTTTAACTCGGATCAAATTCGGTGAAAGAGACTATTGATCCCACGGAACACCGTCTTCAAGGCGACAGAAGGAGCGGACGGCTATGCGCAGAAGCCTGAAAGCGGCGTTCCAGTGTCTCGGCATACTTTGACCTTCACCCATCCTTCACCCGACCGACCGGCGCAAAGGATGGCTTTGTTAACGCTCCGGCTTCTGCTAATGTCCACGCTCTTGTGAATTTGAATAAATGCTTATCTGCCACCGACGTTGACGAGAGCGAGTGCTTTCTGCATCGCTCGTCGTTGGTCATCCAGTCTTCCTGACATGTCCACCATCATCAACGCCACCGACGTCACCATCCGCTATGGAGCGCGGGCCGTACTCAATTCAGCCACACTCGCCATCGAGGAGGGCGACCGTATCGGGCTCGTTGGACGCAACGGTTGTGGTAAGACGACGTTCCTGAAACTACTCGCAAGCGTGCAAGCACCGGACATGGGCGACATCACACGACGCCGTGATCTGGTCGTAAGTTATCTGCCGCAGGATTTCATGTTGGATGCGACGAAGTCGGTTTATGACAACATCCACGACGGCGGAAAGCCGGTGCTGGATCTGATCGCAGAGTTTGAATCACTGCCACACGACTCGAAACGGCACGAGGAATTAGAGCATCGCATCCAGGCGCTCGAAGGCTGGACGCTCGATCAACGGATTGAGACGGCGATGTCGCATCTGAATTGTCCCGCCGGTGACCGCCGCGTGGACACGCTTTCCGGCGGCGAGAAACGGCGCGTGGCGATGTGCCGCGCG
>JANPGI010000245.1:0-27263 GCA_031423875.1 Verrucomicrobiota bacterium
TCCTCTCAGAGGTCAGTGATGAATGGGAATCCGGTAACTCTTTCCTCAACATGAAGAACTAATCCCGCCACTCCCCCTCAGATGAAAAATCAATTTACAGAAAATTTGTTGCTTGGCCAGCGACCGAAAGATCGTTTGCGAGAGCCTTTCCTTCTTACGGGCAACCGTTGATCATCTGTCAGCAAATTTAGATGCGATAATTTTGATGGCTGATTTGCAGGGACAGGAGCTTTGCAGTGAAACGGGTGGATGTGGACGACTTTTGGGTGAATCAGTTCCAGAACACTGTCGTGACCTTTCGGAGGCTGGTTTGTTGCCACCATTGGGGCGCATCGGGGCAATTCTCGCTGGAGATTTTTATACGCGTGAGCAGATGGACAAAAGCGGTGGGTCAGAAGATGTGCGACAGGTATGGGCTGGTTTTGCCTCGTGCTTTCGTTGTGTAGCGGGTGTGGCAGGCAATCTCGATGTGTTCGGCGAATCGGTTTCAACTTCAGATATTAAATTATCTCTGCAACCTCCGAAGACGCATTTTCTCGACGACGACAGTGTCGAACTTGATGGCCTCAAGATGAGCGCGATGTGTCGCGACCAGCCGTCGAACTTACCAATCATCCGTGCGGAACGGCGAGGCGGGCAAGCCCGCGCCGTTGTAGAGATTGCAGTTGGGATTATCCGCCCAGCCATAGCGCAAGGCCACCGGCGATTTCACGTCGGGACTCGAAACCATCACCTGTTCGCCTGCGATGCGTGCCTTGGCCCAGTGCCACTTTTTATCCGCGCCCGCGATGACGAATCCCCGCAACTCGCCGTCCTTTGCCATCAATCCGCCGTCGGTGTGCTGGAAAGAGAGGCTGATTTCGTCGCCGCTGATTTTGTGTCCGGCAGGCAACGGGCCGGAGAACGGAATTTTCTCGCCATACACTTGCGCCCGCGCCCAAAGCGCAAGCCGATAACCCACGGCCTGCTTGTTCTTCGGATGAATATTGTCAGCCTCGCCGATATCAATGGCCACTGCCATGCCCGTGTTCGTCACGGCGAGCGACTTCAACATACCTTCGCGCACCGTCGCCCAATAACTGACCGGGCTGGGGCTGTTCATAACATTTCGGTAATTGGCCAACTGCACCCACGCAAACGGAAACGCGCCCCGCCCCCAGCGCGCGCGCCAGTCCGCGATAAGCAACGGAAGCTGGTATTCGTAAAGTTGGGCAAAGCCTTCGCGACCACTGTTCTCGCCCTGATACCAGATGCCGCCGCGAATGGCGTAGGGAATGATGGGTGCGATCATGCCGTTGAACAGATTGCCGGGATAATTTTTGTGTTCGCGCGGCGGCACTGGCTTCTCGGGCGCGTAGCCCGCAGGTTTGCCCTCGGCCACGCGTTTTGCGGAATTAGTTTTCCACGCGGCCAACTGCTTTTCGTATTGCGCCTGCGCTTTGACCGGGTCGTAGGGGACGCGCAGTTTTTCCGCCCACTCATTGAACACGGGCGTGAGTTCTAACTTCCCTTCCTGTTTGTCGAGACTGGTCCACGCTTCAATCGGTGTTGCGCCTACGGATGCGGCAATCAGGCCGACGGGCACGCCGAGTTTTTGATGCAGTTCGCGGCCAAAGAAATAAGCCGTCGCCGAAAAAGTCTCCACCGTTTCCGGGCTGCAAACCACCCATGCTCCCTTGCAGTCCGTCTGCGGCGTGACCGCTTCATGCCGCGCCACGGTGAACATGCGAAGCTGCGGAAACTTTGCCGCCGCCTTTTCCTGCTCCAAGTCGCGGACGCTCTTCATCCACATCTGCATGTTGGACTGCCCCGACCCCAGCCAGACTTCGCCCACCAAAACATCGTTCACGGTGTTAGTGTTCTTGCCGGTGACCACCAGCGTCAACGCCTCGCCCGCCGCGAGTTTATCCAGCTTCACGCTCCACTTGCCCGCCGCGTCCGCCGTGGCGGTCTTGGTTTGCCCGGCGATGCTGACGGTGACTTTCTCGCCCGCATCAGCCCAGCCCCAGACGGGGACGCCGACATCGCGTTGCAGCACCATGTGGTCGGAGAAGATGGCGGGCAGCCGCACGTCCGCCTTGACGGCGAGTGAAAACATAACTCCCAGCCCGCAAATCAGCGGGCCGACAACATTGGATCGTGGCTTGGTCATAAATAATGTTTGCAGCCGTTCACTTCAGTTTCTTCATCGCATCGCGCAGTTGTTGCTCAGACTCTGCGTTCCAGTAACCGCACTCGAGTTGGAAGAACACCGATGTGTAAGGCTTCGTCAGCGGCGTTTTGATGAGTAGCACCTTGAACGTCTTCCCCGCTTCGTCGAGCTTGCCGATGATCTGCTCATGCGGCAGAACCTGCACGGGCTGATTCGTCAGGGCTTTTGCCAGGCCATCCCGATACGCCGTGATTCCGGGCGCGTTGGTCTCGGCCACAAACTTCATTTCCGCATCGGTGTAGATAGTCGGCTTGACGTGTTTGGTCTTGGCGAGTTCAGCAAGCACACCCTTCACGACTTCAAGTTGGTCGGCCGCGACGTAAATCGTCTCGATGCCCGGCGCGGTTTGCAACGGATACGCCGAATCCGCCACGACGATCCAGTTGCGATGGCCGAGCAGCGGCAACTCTTTCCGGAGTTTCGTCTGCCAATCATCGGCAGCTAAAACAGTGGTGGTCATGATCGTCAGGAATACAAGTGCGCGCAGGGTTTTCATATTCGATTTGGTCTTCAGGTGAGGGTAATTCCCAATTGTTGCCCAGCGGAAAGCTCCACCGTCGTTTCCAAAATCAGCAAAACAGTTTCGCCATCGCGCCGCAACTTCGCCGCCACGGATTTTCCAGCGAGTGAAACCGAGGCAGAACTCGCCGACGCATCTTGGAGCGCAATTGTTTTCAAAATCAGCTTGCCCCAATTCACGGCAATCTCCGCCTTCGGCTTTCCGCTTTCCACTTTTTGGGCAAATGCGCCCCAGCCTTCCGCACTCGTGAAGGCGCATTTGAAATTCTCCGGCGTGAGCTTCGGAGCGAAGCCGATGCGCTGCTGCGGCCCGTCATATTCAAAACCGCAGGCCGTGATGAACGTGCCGTAGCTCGCCATCGCGCGGGCGTAATGATCGCTGCACTCGATTTCATTCCACGGATTCCGGCGCGAGGCGTGATAACGGTCATGGATGGCGCGGGTGATGGCCAGACTTTCCAGCACCATGCCCTCGGCCATCATGTGCGACGCGACTTGATGCTCGAAGCCGCTCATGCACTCGTTGAAGTAGCCAATCTGCCAGCTCGAAATGCCATAGACCTCCTTGATGAGCTTCGGGTTGGTGGTCATCACCAATCCGGCGTCGCCCGCCAGCGCGTAGGGACGGCCCGCCGTGTATTTTTTGCGGAACGGCCCGACATCCGGCGCGAAGTTGTATTTCCACAACGCCTTTAGCGCGCTCAAAGTTTTCTCGCGATCCAGCACGCGGCCAAGATTCACCTGCCACGCCCAGCTCTGGCCGTGAACTTGATCAATGTGACATGCTTCATATGTGCCGAGGCTTCTGGCGCGCTTGGGGTCGGCGATCTGGGAAAAATATTCGCCGTTGAACAATTTCGTTTCCACGGACGCGCGCGCCTTTTCGTGTTGAGCATGACAGCGTTCAGCAAACGCCGTCTCGCCCTGCTGTTTCGCCATCGCTTCACCCGCACGTAAAGCCGCAATCGCGAGCGATGTGATCCACGCGATCTTTCCATGCCACGCCGCGTCGAGCGTGTTTTCCTGCGGGCCATCCAGGATGCCGTCGCCGTCTTTGTCATGCTCAAGGACGTGCTCCAAAGATTTTTTAACATTCGGCCAGACGCGCTTCAGGAACGCGCCGTCGGCACTCATCTGATGTTCGCGCCAGACGCCAAGGATGCGCCCGCAATGACCGTCAATCGCCGGGCCTGAACCTTCACCACGATGGCGCACCATGCCTTCGCCGGGCGCGAAGCCAACGCCGAAGTCCACGCGTTCGCGCAGGTCGCGCTCAATCTCCGGGAAAATTCGGCCCACGGCCTGCGCGTAATGCCAGACGTGCGTGCAAGTCCCCGCGCAGCAGCCCACGCCTTCCCAGCCCCAGAAACGTCCGCTCGCAAATCGGTGCGACGTCGTGGTGGCGAGAATGGAAGTGTTCGCAAACGTGCGATCCAAGAACCAATGCGGCAGCGTGGAATCATACCAGGTGTCGCGCCACAGCCATGTCTGTGATTCTAAGCGCGGCAACTCCGCGGCGACGTAATCGGCTACCGCCGTCGCATCCGAGAAACGCTTGGAGTAATAATTCCCGGTCTTCGCATCCGGGCAGGGAATCCGCGAGTTCGGAAAGTGCCACGCGAGCACGAAACGAAATTCCGCCGACTCGCCAGCCGCGATAATTTTTCCCTGCGCGACTGCGCCAACGGGAATTTGGCCGCTGGCTGCATTGTTGTTGGACTGAACGAATGCGCCCGCCGGAAGTTGTGCCGTGTTCACGTCTGGATTCGCCGCGCCTTCGCCGATGACCGCGAGTGCCATCGTGCCGAAGTCGTGTTGGTCTTGTTGCACTGCGACCGGGTCGCAACTCATCGCCACGAGCGTTGCGTTTTTGCCGCGCCGCACGGAATTCACGCGCTGGCCATTGGCGGGCTTGGCGGAAAAAAAGCTCGTCGCGTTCTGCAACCAGCCCGCGAGATTCACCGTCGCCGCCGCCGCGCTGCGATTCGTCACCGTGAAATGAAACACTGTCGCGGGCAGGCCAGAGTCATCAGCGTTGAGCGGGATGAACGGCGAATATGCCTCCATTTTCACGCGCACCGGCACGGCGGCATCGCTGTATTCCACCGTGCCGATGGGGTATTGCCCGGTGAAACTCACCTCGGCCCAGCCCGTGGCGTCGAGCGGGCGCACTTCAGTTTTGCCCGCGTGGGAAATTTTCAGCGCAAAGCCCTGGGCAATCTTCGGCGAATCATCGGGCGTGGCTGGCTTGACGTATCGCGCCCCGTCACGGTTTTTCACCGCGCCTTTCGCGCCGCCAAAATCCATTCCGACATCCTGCCAGCGAACGGACACCGGCAGCGTGCCTTCGAGGTTCTGGTTGAAGATGTCCCAATTCCAAAGCCGCCCGTCGCCACTCAAATAAATCGAGCCGCAACAAATGCCGCCCACGGGCATGCCGATGTAACGGAGTTCGTTGTTTGTCTTGGTATAAACTTGTGGCAGGCCGCGCGCGAAGAGTGATTTCACCCAGTCGGGATGCAGTTTCTTGTCGGCAGGAATGATCTGATTCCAATCCAGCTCATCAAACGGCCCGGCCATCAGCGGCATCCGGGACAACGCCAGCCCCGCGCCCGCGACGCTGACCAGCTTCAGGAAATCCCGCCGCGCCCACACGTCGGTTTTATCTAAACGAGAATTATTTTCCATGAATTCAAAGCAAGATTAGAAGCAGCGGCGGTTTTCAAAAATCCCACTTTGGTGTGACTATGCTTTCGCCAGCCAGTTCAAATTGCCGAAGTTAATATAGATATGCTTTCTGAATTAATAATCATTTCGGGATAACGCTTCGGCCATGTCGTAGCCTGTGGGTGAAAATAATTTCACGACCGTGCCGGGTTTGATTTTCAGATCTGACGTCCACACGGGATCACCCGGCTTCAAATCCGGCAGCGCGATTTCGCCGCCGTCCCATTTCAATTTGTAACCGCGCAACGTGTAGCTTGGAATCTCATCCGCCCGACGCGGGGTGACGCGGATGATGCCATTGCTCACGGTTAGCGAATGCACCGGGTTGAACAATTCGCGCATTTGCCAGTAAGCCGGCTTCGGCTGGCGATCCACCGTCACCACGCCCCACTCGCGGTTGCCAGACGCGGGCGTTCCTTTGTAGTTGCTGCGGTAGTCGTTGAACGTCCAAACGGAGATGCCGATGACGTAAGGCAATTTTTCCAGCGGGCTAAAGCGTTTGTCCATGCCGGAAATCACGGCATTCGTTCCCGTCCCGATCTGGCTTGCGCCGAACTCGGAAAAGAAGATCGGTAGGTTGGGCCATTTGCCGTGCAAGTTTTCCGCCAGCGGGCCATTGTTCCCGCCGTAGGTGTTGTGCATCAGCAGATCGCAGACGGAGATGGGGTCGTTGGTCGGATAAGACTTTGAGCCGGTGAAGCTGACGTAATTGAGCAGACGATGCTGATCGAGCGTGCGCGTGAATTTGATCATCGAATCAACGTAGTCGTAGTGCTGTTTCAGTTCATTGCCCACGCTCCAGCCGATGATGCACGGATGGTTGTAATCGCGCTCGATCATCTCCCGCATCCATTGTTCGGTGAGCGGATTGTTCGGCTTCATGTTGGGATCGGCTTCGCCCCAGACCGGAATCTCCGCAAAAATCATGAAGCCTTTTTCATTGAGGTAATCGAGCAGGTTGGGCGCTTGGGGCGAGTGCATAAGCCGTGCAAAATTCGCGCCCGCCCGCTTCATCAAGTCCACATCCTGATGCACCAGTGAATCCGGTTCGGTATTGCCGGTGGTGTTGCTGTCGCTCACGCGGTTGAAGCCGCAGACGCGAATCCGCTCGCCATTGAGCAATAGAGAATCCTTCGTGACCTCCACTTTGCGGATGCCGAAGCGGTCGGACTTCTCATCATGCAACTGGCCGCCCGCCGTCAGGCGCGTCGTCAGTGTGTAGAGGTTGGGATGGTCAAAATGCCACAAGCGCACGCGCTCGCGGGACAAGGCAACGCTGGCGGTCACATTCGTCACGGAGTTTGCTGCCACCGTCACGGTTCGCGTCAGCGCGGCTTCCGCCGTTCCATCAATGCGCGAAGATAAGGAAACTTCCTGCGCCGAATCGCCGGCGTTGGCGATTTTGTATTCGACGAAAACTTGGGCCGTGCCTGCCTTCAAATCCGTCTCGCTAAAGATGTGCTGCCGGATGAGCCGCATGTTGTCATTGGCAATGAGCGTCACGTCCCGACTAATTCCACCCCACGCCCACCACGCGCCGCGACGAAAAGTGTTGTCGGCGCAGACGGTCACGATGTTCACTCCGGCCTGCAATTGTTTGGTCACGTCGAACTCAAACGGCGTGTAGCCGCCGCGATGCGTGCCGAGCGATTTGCCGTTGAGCCAGACCTCCGCGACTTCATACACCGCGTCGAACTTCAGGCGGATGTGTTTGCCGCTGAAATCCGCTGGCACGGTGAATGTGCGCTGATACCAACCCTTGCCGACGTGCGTCGAATACGCGGGCAGCACATCCCAGTTGCCAGGAACGGTGATGACGTCCCACTTCGCACCCGCGCTGGAAACCGTCGCCGCGTTGGTGGTGAACTGCCATTGGCCATTGACCGAATGGCGTAATTCACCCGTTGCGGCTTGCAGAGATGAACTTCCAAATACGGCACAGACCAGCAGCAAGACCGTAGCGCGGAACAATTGCGACGGCTTTGTCAGGTTACTTTGCTTTTTCATAAACATCTTCGGTGAGGGTGACTTCGAGGACAGTCACAAAGGGCGTTTGATTGTAGTCCAACTGTTCGAAGGTGATGGTCTTGTCATCATTCTTTTTCCACGGAAGCTCCTTCCCGGAATATAGGTCGGTTACTTTGCTGACCTTTTTCTTCCCGATGGACTGGGTTGTGAATGTGCCTTTGGCTTTGTCGCGGTAGTCGGCGTAGATGTGGCAGTAGATTTTATTCCCCGCGTAGGTGAATCCATACTCACCGTAGAGCGGTTGCCACGGGCCGCCGCGTGTGTTGTAAATTGCCGGGCCGATTTTCTTTAGCCAGCGGCCGGTTTGCAGAAGAATGTCCCGCTGGTTTTGGGGAATGACCCCGTGACGGTCGGGCGCGACGTTGAGCAGGAAGTTCATGTTTCGCACGGTGCAATTGGAGAGATAAACGGCGATTTGTTCAAAGGTCAGGACGGAGGCATTGGGCACATAGCCCCAGCCGCCTTTTTGAACCGAGGCGCATTTCTCCATGTAGTATTCATCGCGGATGTCGCCGGAGGTGGCGGCAGAGCCTTCCTCGCCATGCACATCGCCGATCCAACCGAAGCGCTCGTTGACGATCATCTGCGGCTGATGCTTGCGAACCATGCCCATCACGCCAAGCGGCTTGCCGGTGGATTCCTCTCGGTCAATGTAGGCTTTCCCCACTTGCCAGTCGCCGTTCGGGTCTTGGTATTGACCGCTGTCCCAGAAGCGGTCTTCGAGCGGGCGGTCCACGCTCTGCCCAAGGTAGCCGCCGTCCCAGAACATATATTCGATCGGGCCGTAGTTTTTGAGGAGCACGCCAAGTTGCTCATAGACTTCCTCTTTCATGAGCCGGGCGTTTTCCTTGTGCCAAGGCTCAGCGGTGTATCCAAAGACGTTGGGCTTGAGGTTTGTGCCAGTCACGTTGTAGTAACCGGGGTAGCGCCAGCTCATCGGCGAATAGTAGAGGCCGACGTGCAGGCCCGACTTTCGCACCGCGTCGGTGTAATCTTTGATCAAATCCCGACCGAGTTGTTTCACGCTGTTCCAACTGTTGGAATGTTTGCTGTCGAACAAGGCATAACCGTCGTGATGCCGGGTGGTGAGGACGGTGTATTTCATGCCAGCATTTTTTGCCAACTCCGCCCATGCAGCGGGATTGAATGCGGACGCGGCGAATCCCGTTTCCGGGTCTTCCGCCTTGACCCGATACGCCTCCGGCGTGTAGGCCTTGCTGTGCATGACCCACTCGCTGCCCTTGTCCACCGCAGAATAAACTCCCCAATGGATGAACATCCCGAACTTGGCGTCCAAATACCATTCCATGGCACTGGCGGGAAGGTTCGTCACACCGCCCTCTGATTTGCGGGCTGGCGCGACGGGCTTGATGAATTCTTGCACGGTCGGTTCCGGTGCTTCACCTAGATATTCCAGTGCAATGGAATCAACGTAGCCCTTTCCCGGCCCCGACGGATGATTCAGCGCGATCAAGAGAGTGTCGCAGATGCGCGCGGACGTGAACTCCACCGCGACCTGCGTGTATTCCGTGAGGGCACTCGCAACGGATACCGGTGCGCCGCCGAAATCTCTCGCGGTGAGTTCGACTTGCTCCGAGCCGGCTTCTGTCCTGACCCACGCGGACAAGCGGTAGCGGCTGTTGGGACGAATCTTGACTTCCTGGGCGCACCGGCCGTTCTCTGGTCCGATGGCCAGCGCAAATTTTCCTGTATGAGCATTGGTAGAAATATCGGCCCGCCGGTTGCGCCAGTGTTTCCAGCCGCTCAAAGTCCCGGTTTCAAAATCTGGATTCAGAATCTTGCCGATAACCAGTGGCTGGGCCTGTGCAGCCGAAGCTGTGGTGGTCGCCGTGGCAGCCTTGGCATCCTTCTCCGCAATGAGACTTGTGGGCGTGATGAGTGCGAGTGAAAGGACGATCAGGAGCAGCCTTTGGGCGGAAGAGTTTTGGAACAGGTGGAGTGAAGTCATGGTTTCGATGGGTGATGCGACGACAGTGACTTCAGTTCAATTCTTGCGGACTCGCCCCGTTGTCCTTGGTTTGCTTTTTCTCCTTATTATCGAGCGGTGGCAACGGACGGAGCACCTCGGCACGCACGGCGGCTTCGGCTTCGCGATACTTCGGATGCTGATAAACGCGGACGTAGTCGCACAGCACTGCGTTCGGCAGCTTGGAATCGTCCACGAACCGGTCGCCCTTCAACGTGCTGGCAATGACGCTGACCCAGACATTCATCTCATCGTGGGGAAATCCCGCAGAACTCACTTCTTTGGTCAGCTTCCCATCAAAATAGAAACGAGTGGTCTCGGGCGTGAACTCGCAGGACCACACATGAAAATCCGCCGAGGTGTCCGGCGCATCTTCGATGACCCACCGTCCCGCATTCCAGGATCGGTGATTTTTTTTCTGGTCGTAGCGGGACTGGTTGATGACGCCGAAACTAAAGAAGTGCGGATCACCGCCGTCCTGTTCGCAAAAATCCAGTTCCAGCAACGGCGGCAGCCCGGTCGGTTTGTCGGGAAAGTTATGTCTCATGGACCAGAACGCCGTGTGCCAGCCCTCGGCGGGCGGTGTTTTGAAGCGGGCCTCGTAGTAGCCATAGACAAACATCTGGCGGCTGATGACGCCACCGCCGGTGTAGTTCTTGCCCCGCACGGACTCCTTGCGCAGCGCAATTACGAGATTGCCGTCCTTGACCGAAACGTTTTCCCGCTGCTGGGCACTGAGCAACTTGTCCACGAGTCGAAAACCCCACCGGTTCGTATCTAGGGATGCCCCATCGAACTCATCGTTGAAGACCATTTGATAACCGGCCGGCGGCAGCGGTGTCACCTCCTTGGCAAGCTTCACCGGAATGTGAATCTTGCTTCGGAACTTGGGCCGTTCATTGACCTTCTCAGGTGATGCGGGCAATGACTCAGGGATGCTGAAATCGTTGGTAAGTGTCCGCGCTTCGCCTGGGCGGGACACGATGCCGAGCGACAGGATTCCGATGAGCAAGTGGCTGCGACTAGTTTTTTTTATCACGTATTTTTTTTGCGGATTAAGTTTCAATTACCACACTTTATTCGCCAAAGGACTTGAGATTCCATTCCTCGCGCCAACGAATCACTGGCTCGTCACCCTCGAATTCTAATGGCAGCCAGATGTAGCCAGCATTGATGGGGTCGCTCGGATTGTTGATGTCGAACATGGCGATCCATTCGTCCGGTTTGCCCGGCATAGGAAAAATAAAAGTGCTTTGTCCGCCAAAGGTTTTTTCCGGGCCGAAGCGGTTGTGGGGGTTAACCCCGCGACAGGGATTTCCGAGGAAGCGGTATGGCCCGGTCAGTTGATCGGCAACGAACAGTCGCGCCGGGTTCGACTTCCAGCCGGTGCTGTCCGATCCCAGCAGGTAATACTTGCCCGCCCGACGAAACAGCGCCGGACCTTCCGTCGCGTTGATCACGCCTTCCATCACGACGTAGTCGCCGGCGGGCTTCAGGCCGTCATTGGACAGGCGTGCGCAGACCAACGGTTTGTGTTTCCGTCCCTTGTCAGGCTTGCGGACAGCGATGTGATAAACCCCGCCATCCGTATCCTGGTAGATCGCGAAGTCGCCCGAACCGGTTTCACTGCCGCCACCGAAGAATCTTCCTTGGTATTCAAACGGACCGGTCGGCGTCGCCGCCGTTGCGACGCCTACATAGGCGAAATCTTTGCCGGTTTTGCCCCCTTGTTCCTTGGGTGGATAAAGTTTGAAATAAAGGATGAAGCGTTTCGTTGCGGCATGGAAGATCACCTTTGGTCGGTCGAGGATGAAGGCGTCACGCAACTCGGGGGACATGCCCGGCGCGAAAACATCCAGCACCAGCCCAGCGTTCGTCCAATTCACCAAGTCAGTGCTGACGTAACACCGCACCCCGGCCTCGTTCTTTTCGTCCTCGGTCTTGCCCGCGATCTTGTGCGCGCCATACCAATAATATTTCCCTTCGTGAGGGACGATGCAGAAGCCGTGCGCGTTGATGTGAACGCCATTGGAATCAAGCCAAGGCAGTCCCGGATTAATGGTTTTATTTTCGACTGATACGACATTATTGGCTGCGCAGGAAACGACGCAGCAAGCCAGAGCGAGGAGCATAAGCAGCGCGCGTAGCGGCACGCGTCCTTGCCTGCCGTAGAGGGCGGCATCTTGCCGCCTGAATAAACCGTGGACTGCTGCTTGACTCATAAAATTCTCAAACCGTTCTTGTTCTCGTGCGCGATTTCCGCCGGGCTGGAAGCCCGGCTCTACGGCAGGCAAGATGCCTGCCGCTACAAGTTTCACGGCCACATCAGGCGAAAGAAGTGATTCCCACTTGAACTCACGGGCAGAGAGACGCTCCACTTGTTGCTGTTCAAGACTGGAGAGTTCGAGACGGTCGCCCAGATCGCGGGCGGAGTGAGATTGGTGGTGCTGTGAAGCGAGTAAGCCGAAGCCCAGTCCGGCCATGACAGAACGAGTGTTGGCGCAGACCACTGCGTTTCCAAACCGGGCTGTGGCGCGGCGAGAATGGTCAGCGTGACGTTGTTGCCATCGCCACCGACGTAGCTGACGCGCCAGGTGTAACCCGACTGGAAGAACGTGGCGTTGTTCGCGAGTCCGGCGAACGTGCCGGAGACGGCATCCGTCCCGTCATTGTCAATGATGACGAACGTGCTGTTCGTTGCCAACCCGGGCACAGCGCCGATGCTCAATGCGCCCGCCAGAGTCACCGAGCCGGAATTTCCGTTGCGCACCGCTACTTGGGAATACTGCGAGCCGAGGTTCGTGCCGTTGATGTTGATTTTCAAAGTGCCGCCAGCAGAGACGACGTAGTTGCTCCAGACCGTTTGAATCCCCAACGGACTGCCCGGCGCGTTCGTTCCCGCAGAAATAGTGACGCGGTTGCTGATGACACCCGATCCGCCAAATGTTCCGCCCGAAACCGTGACCGCGCTTGATGAAGAGCCGTTGAGCAACAGCGTGCCCGCACTGACGGTCGTTGCGCCGGTGTAAGAGTTTGTTCCTGCGAGCGTCCATTGGCCTGCGCCAGTTTTTGCAATCGCGACGGTGGCAAGTCCTCCGTTTTGAATCGCACCCGTGACCAACCCCTCGCCGTCTCCCGACAAGCGAACATTCCGCGTGCTGGAAAAAACATCCGTAAAAGCGACACCGCCAGCCAGCGTCAACCTTCCCGCGTCCGCCGCGATGCCATAATCAAAACCGCCGCCCAGCAATCCAACGAGTCCGTTCACTCGGTTCGTTCCGCCCGTGTTCAGCAAGTGAACCACACCGGCTGGCGCACCGGCCAACTGGATCGGATTGTTGTTCGTGATGTTGTTGCTCAATCTCAATTGGGCGACGTTTTGGATCAACACTGTTCCAGCAGCAGCGCCGAGCGCGGCGGAATTGGTGGCGAGTACTGCCCCGGTATTGAGGGTCAATCCCGCGAACGAATTGCTGCCGCCAAGCACCAACAAGCCAGCCCCGCTCTTTTGAACCGAGCTAGTCCCCGAAATGTTTCCGCTCAAGGTCAGAGTTCCGTTCGTCGAACCACAACCCAGCGTCACGTCATCCGACAGCGTGATCGGCCCACCAAACAAAGCCGCCCCGTTGCCTTCCAAATCCACCGCGCCAGTCCATCCGGCGTCGCCATCGCCGCCCACCGTCAAAGATTCCGCTGTGGTGTATTGCACGCCCGACGCGAAGGCCAGCGTGCCGCCGCTGGAAACCACCGTGCCTGAAGCGGGCGTCCCCAGTGCGGCGGGCGACGCCACCACGAGTGATCCGACAAGAATCTCGATCAATCCCGTATGATTATTGGTCCCGCTGATCCGCACCGTGTTCGGACCCCACTTGGTGATTTTGCCGATGCTTGAGGAAAGCGCGCCCGCCACTGTCACCGGCGCGAAGCCGCCGAATTGCAGGATCGTGTTGTTGGCCACAGCCGTCACGTTGCCGTTCAAATAGAGCGTGGTCGCGGGCGTGCGACTGAAGTTGCCGAATTGCAATTGGCGATCTGCCGTGATGTTCGCATTGACGGTTTGGGAATTGGTGACCGTGGTATTGATGGTCACGCCGCCCACACCCGCCGGGGCAGAACCCAAGTGCAGCACGGAACTTCCCGCCGCGAACACAAACGGCGGACAGCCGGGATTGTCGAAATAAAGCGAGTGACAATAGATGTCGTTTGTGAAGGTGATGGCGGTGTTGGCTGCGGGTTGATTGAAGATGGCCGCGTAGCCGGTGCCGGGAATGCCGTCCAACCCCCAGTTGAACTCATTACTCCAGTCCCCACTGAACGCGCCGTTCCAGCCGGGCTTTTGCGTCACGCGCACATAATCCACCAACATCTGCGAACCGTCCAACCCCGGTCCGGGAGTCCCGGCGAACGAAATCACCTTGGTGCTGAACAAGACTGACAGCGGAATCATGCTGGCATTGCCCAAAAAAGTTGTGGCCGACATCGTGAGCTTGGCCTCCCCATTCCAATACCAGACCAGCGAATTGTCGGGACGCCAGTCCAAGGCTACCAAAGCATAGTTGGAACTGATGTTGGCGATGGAAGCCGTCGCTCCGCTAGATGTCGCGGTCGGTGCCCAATCATGCACAGTCATATGGCTGTCATTGTGCTGGTAGTGTGCCTCGGTGATGTCAATTTCCAGACGATCCACCGGGTTGATGGCGCCGCTGATCTCTGACGGACTGTTCAACCAAAACGCGTTGTTCAATCCGTTAGCCCCGTTCACTTTCATCCGCGTCTCGTAGTAGCCGTATTTTGCCGCGTAAACTGGCGTGGAGATATATCCCTCCTGCCAGTTCGTGCCGACTGCAACTGTCGTCAACGCCAAGTTGCCATTCGTCACGCTGACATTGGGCCGGCTCGATAAGATGGTCCAGACGTTGGTGTCGAGCTGGCTGCCGTTGAAGTTGTCCTCGAAACAAACGATCGGCGTAGCTGCGTTGGAGGAATTGATTCCCACCAACAGTTCCGGCCGCAAATCCACGCGCGCATCCTCGTCGTCAATGTAGTCCGCGAAAAACACATTCGTATTTTCGGTGTTGCGCTTCACCATGAGATAGATCGTGCGCGTGGAGTTGGTCAGCGCGTTGCGCACCGCCTCCACCAATAAGTCAGGGCCGCTGCCGCCGCTTGCGCCCCAGAAATTAGAAGGGCTGCCCCACGTCACCACCCGATTGGTCGTCGTGGCGGCCGTGACAAAATAGTTGCGCAAGTTGGTGGAGAAATCGCCGCCCACGGTCGAACCCGCACCATGCGCCACATTCCAGGTGGCATTCGTTTCGTTGAATGAGGATGAAGTCCAAACCCCGTGCGTGGTGCCGGCACCGATGCCGGAATTGGTGTCCTGCGTCAGCCGCAACGCCACCACGTCCAGCAACTGCACATCCGTGCCGATCCAGTTCGTCAGATAGGAAACATCAAAGGCAATCAGGCTGCGATAGACCGGCGCGTTCGAACATCCGACGAGCAACCCGTTGCCGTTCTGCGCCGCGCTCGGCTGATCGGATCGAAGGGTCGTGGACGCAACGGAATAGTTTGAACTCACCAGCGTGCCCGTCGTGCTTGTGTCCAACGCCGCGCCCACGCGCAGGTCGCCCGCTTGAAAGCTGACGAACAAAGCCGCAGCGGCGGACGAGGCAGACGCCATAAACAAAACGACTGCCAGCCACACGAACCATGGAAACATCCAACGTGTGGGGGTATTAGGCATAACAACGAATTTCAAATAGGGCAGCGGGAATCAGCTCATTCGGCGCGGTCAGATGAATCTCCAAGCAATCCGTCGTCACCGGCGATACAAATTCCAGCACGCGGCGCGATTCGTGATTCTCCACCAACTGCGCGAGCAGACCAGGCGGATGCGTTTCAGTCGAGCCGTTGCCGTTGCCATTCTTTTGCAGCAGTTCCGTCGCATAGCCGCTTGCGCCGACGACCTTCACCGTGGCGGCGACGGGTTGCGGCGGCTTCACGTCGCGGACGGCGCGCGGGTTCAGCACCACGACGTTCGGCACGCAGAACGGCATCACGCGCTCGGGATGGCCCATCAACACCGATTCCATCGGATGATCGTAGTCACAGTCGAACATCAGCTCGACGCGCGAAATTTTCTGTGGCTTGGACCACGTCAACTTGAGGCAGGGCTGCTCGTCCTCGAACGCGGCGACCCACGCATTCGGCTGGCGCACGGGGCGTGCAAAACCGTTGGTGAGATTTGCCACGCCGAACAAATTCAGCGCGGGCGAAATCTGACAGGCGAAATTTTTTCCGCCAGGGCGACGTTCAGGAATCCAGAATTCAAACGCTTCGATGCCGCTATCCGGCGGCGGTTCTTGGCGCGGCGTCTTAGCCACAGCGCGGTTGAATTTCTGCGAGACGGCCAGCACGCCGGTCAATCGCTGGTCGCTCAGGTGAATCGAAACGTGCGGATCGGCCATCAGGCAGACGAACGCATAACGCGGCTCATCAATCACCACGCCGAAATCCAGCGTCACGCTTTGCCGCGTGCCGGGTTTGAGCGACAGCTTGAGCGTCTTGAGCGTCACGTCAGGTGTGTGATTGTCCGGCTTGCTGCTCACGCGCAGTTCGCATTCCAGTTCCGTCGGGGCGGAAACGTCCACGAGGTAAGTCACATTGGACATCGGCCCGGCTTGCACGGGGAGCATCATGGCGCGGGCGAAATCCAGCGGTCGCGTTTCGCCGCAGGGTTTGAGTTCGCTCAGACTCAACTCGCTGCTCGCGGCGAAGGACGCGTTGTTGACGAGGTTGTCTTTGTCCTCCAACGCGACGCCGGGAATGTATTGCCCGAGCTTGAGGAGTTCGCGCTGCAACTCGGTGATGTAGGGTCGTGCCGTGATGTCGCGCGGATTTAAGTTGTGCCGCTTGCAGAGCGCGGCGGCCTGACCGACAGCCTGACCGCTGTGAGCGCACGTCGCCATCACACGCGTCGAACCGAACGCGATGTGCGACGCGCTGATGATGCGGCCAGCGAGGAAAAGATTTTTGATGTTGCGACTGTAAAGGCTGCGATAGGGAATTTGATAGACGCCCTTGGAATGCCATTGCTGGCAGCCGGGTTTCTCGCTGAACACGCCGTCGCTTGGATGCAGGTCAATCGCCCACCCGCCGAAGGAGACCGCGTCGGGATGCTGGCGTTGCTCGACCAAATCCTGCTGGATGATCATGTGGTCGCCATCGAAGCGGCGGCTCTCGCGTTTGCCGGGAATCGTTCCGACCCATTCAAGCGTCAGGTTTTCTGCCTCGGGAAAGTTGCCGGAGTTCTTGATGTAATTCCACGCGCCGTAGGCGACCTTCCACAGCTCCCACTTGATGGTTTCAGTTTCGTGAACAGTGTCGAGATTGCCGCCCCATTCGAGCCACCAAAGCCGACAGCCGGAATCACTGGACTTGAAATCGCGATAGCGCGGAATCTTGGTGATGTCCGCGAGCGCGTAGCTCGGGGCGATGTATTTCACCGGACGACCCGTGTCCTTCGAGTAAAAATAAAGCGAGTGGCCGAGCAATTCGCTGTTCGCCTTCGTGGGCGCAAATTTTTCGCCGAACTCCGCCTGCGCTTCCGTGCCGATGCGAAACGCCGCGCCCGCCATGAAACCGACGATGCCGTCGCCTGACGCATCGCAGAACAACGGCGCGGTCACGAGATACTCGGTGGAATTCTGCGAGCAGAAGGCGCGGACGGACTTGATCGTGTCGGCGTCGCTTTTTTCGAGGTCATGAACAGCGGTGTTGAGCAGGAGCGTGATGTTTTTTTCCTGCACGACTTTTTCCATCACCACAGTGTCCAAGATTACGGCGTTGCCCTCAGGGTTGCGCGCCATGTTCTCGACGAGAATTTCGTCAATCACGCCGCCCTCGCGCGCCCAGCGGTTGTTGTTCCCCATGTGCGAGGTCGCGCCGAGAATCCACAGCCGCACTTCGCTGGAGGCATTGCCGCCGAGGAGCGGACGATCCTGAATCAACGTCACCTTGAGCCCTGCGCGCGCCGCCGTGATGGCGCAGCACACACCCGCCAGCCCCCCGCCGATGGCCACGAGGTCACAGGTCAATTCCCGCTTCAGCAGGTGACGTTTCAAACTGCTCTGTTCAACTTGAACCATAAATTTGTCCCTCGCACATTGCTCGTCGCCATCTGATTGCGATTCGCATTTTTGGAATTCTTGTATGGAGCATGTTAGACCCGGCAACCCGCTTTCCGATAGCCATGTCAGCGCAATTCTTCTAAGAATATGCGCAGCACAACATGAAACGCTCGATTCCTATCGCCACCAAAACGAAAAAGAAACAGCCTCCGCGCGTCGCGGTTCTGGTGGACACGTCCACGACTTGGGGGCGGCAGATTCATCGCGGCATCCATCGTTATGATCTAAAGAACGGCCCGTGGCACATCTTCCTCGAAGCGCGGGGAACAGAAGAACGCATCCGCGTCCCGACTGGTTGGAAGGCCGACGGCGTGATCGCGCGGGTCGGGCGATTGGAGATAGCCGAAGAACTCAAAACGCTGAACGTTCCGGTCGTGAACGTCTCCGGCATCCAACTTCCGGGAATCAATTTCCCACGCGTGATGACTGACCATGACGCGTCGGCGCGGCTGGCGGCACAACATTTCTTGGATCGCGGCTTTCGTCATTTTGCCTATTTCAGCCTGGAAGGACTCGCGTACGTTGCCCGGCATCAGCAGGGATTCGTCAATGCCGTCACGGAAGCCGGATGCGATTTTGCGTCCTTTGAAGCCAAGCCCGGCACCGGCGCAGAACCGGATTGGAATCTTGATCTCGAAAAACTCGGCGCATGGCTCAAGATTCTGCCGAAACCCGTCGCAATTCTGACGTGGAATCCGAGCAGCGCGCGGGAAATTATCTACGCGTGCGACCTCGTTGGATTACTGGTCCCGGAGGAAGTCGCAGTGCTCAGCGGCACGGATGATGAATTGCTTTGCGATGTCCTGTTCATGCCCATTTCCGGCGTGCAAGCGGCAGGCGAACAGATCGGTCACGAAGCCGCGCGATTACTGGACTCTCTCATGCAAGGTCGCCCCACAACGACGAGACCAATCATGCTGAAACCGCTTTCGATCATCGCGAGGCGTTCCACTGACACTATGGCGATTCAAGATCGGGCACTAGCGCGAGCGTTGAGTTTCATCCGGGAAAACGCTGCCCAAAGAATCGAAGTGAAAGATGTGACGCGCCACTCGGGAGTTTCGCGCCGCGCTTTGGAGCAACGATTCATGCAAGTTCTGCATCGCACTCCAGCGAGTGAAATCCGCCGCGTGCATCTGGAGCGCGCCAAGCGTTTGCTGGAAGAAACGGACTTACCGATTCCAGATGTGGCAGAATCGGCTGGTTACGGTTCACCGGAATACATGGCGGGAGTTTTCAGGTCCGAACTGCAAACCACGCCGTTGAAGTATCGCAAAGAAATTCGTGGACGGTGATCCTGCCTCCGATTCCTTACGTCGTCACCTACGACTCAGACGGGGATTGGGGGAGTGGGCTTGGCCGTCTTATTTCCCGCCGTAAAAGTAGATATCCAGCGATCCCCCGTCGTCCATTTTCAATTTTGCCTGACTGGAGAATTTGGAGAACTTGGCCCATTCCACATGCCCGTCGGTATAGCCTTCGTTTTGACCGGCGGGATCGCCCTTCTCGTAATGATTTACGCCCTGTCTTCCATCTGTGCGCACCCAACCCGCAGTACCAAACTTCCGGGACAAATCCGTCCACAGGATTTTGTAGTAAGCATTGTCCGTGGTCTTCATGGAAAATGCCGGCAAATGACCCCGGATGTTGTCGCCGGGAATTCCAGTATTGGGGAGTGCCCCGTTGCCAATGTAATAGCTGTTCACCTGGGAGGCATCATTGTATTCGGCGTGACCCGCATAATAGGCGTAGCCAATGACTGTGGGTGAAGCGAACCAGAAGCTGTCGGCATCCCAACTCGGATTGGACGGACAATAAAATGAAGCGCGCTGGACGCGGTAACTTTGCGTGAGCGTGTCGCGGAAGGTGTTGCTGACCTTGTATGGATTCGTAGTTCCTGGGAGCGCAAATTTTTCCTCATTGTCGCTCGCTTCCATCAGGCTGGCGAGCGTCTGCTGCTTGATGTTGTTGATGCAGGCCGTGCGCTTGGCTTTCTCTTTGGCGCGGGATAAAGCGGGCAATAACATCGCCGCCAGAATCGCAATGATGGCGATGACGACCAGCAGTTCGATCAACGTGAAAGCGGGATTGTGCCGCTGGTTCGATGAGCGAATTCGCACAGTAGAATTGGATGAACGTTTCATGATGTTTTGGTTGAGTAATTCAAAAAATTTCCAGCACCTAGTTTTGCTTCATCGTCGCCGCACCATTGGTTTTGGTGAAAACGCGGACGTAGTCAAAAAGGGATTCCTGCGGCAGCGCAGTGTCGTCCACTTTGGGAGTGTTCCCCATGTGCGACGCAATGGAACTAAGCCAGACGTTCTGATCGCTGTGAGAGAACTTTGTCGCGTCCACGGTCTCCACGAGAACGCCATCCATAAAAAACTTCACCGTCTCCGCCGTGAACTAGCAGCCGAAGACATGGAAGTCCGCCGAGAGATCAGGTGTGGGTAATCGCAAGAAACCGTAACAGGCGGCCGGCTCCTGATACTTGTCCACCTTGACCGCGTAGCTTGCGTGATCAACGGACTCGTTCTGAACCACAACAATTCCCTGCGACGCCATCTGAAAATCAGTCGTGCCGGAGCCGTCATGCTTCATCAACCAAAAGGACGTGTGCCATCCAGCACCGGGCGGCATTTTTGCACGCGCTTCGTAGTAGGCATATTTGAACACAGGCTGACTGACAATGCCTGCGCCGGTGTAGTTCTTGTTGCCTGCGGTTTCTTTCTTCAACGTGAGTCGTAGCAATCCGTCCTTGACCGAGACATTCTCCGATTTCTGCGTGCTGAGATGTTTACTGTCGGTGCGGTAGCCCCATTTGGTGGCATCAATTGCGCCGCCATTGAACTCGTCATTCCAAGCCAGGGAGTAACCAGAAACCGGCGCGTTGAGAACGATGGCATTCGCGGTGGAGGTTTGTGCGCCAGTGCAGAAAGGCATCAACAGCGAGGCAACATTCAAGCCAAAGAGGGTCGCGAGCGTGCGACCGAGCCAACTGTTTTTATTACGGTGATGAGTATTCATTCTCTGTTTAGTTCGTCTGACAAAACGGCTGGCGAGGCATTCACCCCGCCAGCCAAACCAAACCACCAACCAATGTTTACGGTGCGACCAAACGATAGAACACCGCCGCGTTAGCCGCATCAATCGGCACAGTCAGCGAGTTCGTATTGCCACCCGGATAATTGAACCAGTTGGTGCTGATACCCACGCTCAAACTGTTCGTCTGAGCTTGCAGGTGATAGACGCCGTTGAGGTTTGACCAAGAGAACTGCAGGGAATTACCAGATTGAAGCGCATTCAGCGTTGGCGCAGCAGGAACAGACGTGATCGTCAATTGACCAGTGGCTGGGCTGAATGTACCCGCGCCTCCCGGATATATGGTCACGCTCGCAGCGTTGGCGAAATTCCCCGTGGTCGCTGTGGCACTCACCAGTTGGAACACTTGGCCGTTAGTGACCGGCGTGAAAGCCACATTTGTCACCACCAATGTTCCATCATAGTTCACGTTGTTGGCGATGAGACGGTCGTTTAGATTCGTGTTTCCTGCATCCAAACGGAACGCGGTGGTGCTTCCCGCACTGAGCGTCACGGTGCTGGTGTTAGTCATTACGCCGATGACGAACGGGACGCCCAGTGACAAAGTTCCACCGCTGTTGACCGTGATCGTGCCGTTGACTGTGGAGGAGATGCCGACAGACAATATTCCTCCGGAATTCACCGTCACCGGCGAGTTCGCAAGGGTTGTGTGCAGTCGAAGGTCGCCGCCATTGACCACCGTGCTACCGGTGTAAGTGTTGCCAATGGTAGAGGTCAAACTCTGGCGACCACCGCCTGATTTGACCACGCTGATCGGCTGACTGCCATCTTGGATCGAGGCCGTGCCGTCAAAAATGTTCGTGTCGGCGACATTGAATGTGAGTGTACTTGGCGCGCCGCCGTTGTTAAGGATGACGCCCGGTCCGCCTCCGACAAATTCAAGCAAGCCCCCGACTGTAGGACTAAAACCATTCAGGTCAACCGTGCCAGCACCCACTTGAAGTGCATTGGTGGAGAAACCAGTGCTTGCGCCGAGTTTGACCGTGCCGCCGAATGTCGCAGTCACACCGTAAGAATGACCTGAGCCGGCGGCGATGACGATTCCGCCGCTGTTGCCGGGCCGGTATAGCACGGTGTAATTGCTTCCACCGTCGCTGATCGGACCTGAAACGGTGAGTTTGCCGCCGTCTTCCGTGCCGATGCGCGCGCCGTTTATGGCTAGAACAATCGGCCCAGCCCAGATGTTATCGCTGGAATCCGCGCCGCGAAGCGTGCCGCGTGAGCCTCCAAAACCAGGGTTGGAAATCCTTGCAGTCTCACCAGAAACCGTGACGCCAGAACTGATGGACAGAGCTCCGGTGCTAGCAACCACAGTCTCGCCGACCGATGAACCAAGCGCGGAGCCGTTTAACACTTGCAGAGTACCGTTTTCGACCGTTGTCACACCGCTATAGATGTTTGTGTTGGCTAGGCTCAAGATGCCAATGCCGGACTTGGTCAAACCGTTCGTGCCGACGATGCGACCTGCGCCGCTGAAGGTCACGGCCGCATTGGTGATGTTCACGTTCGCGAGAGCCGGTTTGACGTCGCTCGTCAGATTCACCGTGTAGAAAGTACTCGGAGAATCCACGAAGTTAGCAACGTCACCCACACCGGAGGGATACTCCAGATACGTGGCGGCGCCACCGTTCCAGTTGGCCAATCCATTCGTTGCCCAATCGCTGCTGGCCGAGGCACTCCAGACCAGGGATTGGACGGACAAGGTGACGTTCAGTCTCACATCATTTGGCCCATCAATCAGCGTGGCCTGCAAGCCCGGCGCCAAAGTGCCGAGGACGAAAGAACCGCCGCCGGAACGGTTGCCGCTGGTCGTGTAATCAATGAGCTTCACGACGCCAGGCGTTAAACCAGAACCGCTCGTGATATTGATCACGTTCGTGCCGCTCACGTTGAGCGTCGCGGTTTTGATCACCGCCGTAGTTGCACTGGGATTTGCGCTGACAGCACCCAAGGCCAGATTGATCGTCGCGTTTGTCACGCTGGTGACGGTGTTTGTCCAAGAATGGTCTCTGGCCGTGATTGAAATCGTCGTGCTATCCGCCAGCGTCAATGCGCTGCTGCTCAAAGGATAAATGAGCGACAGACTTCCACCATTCAGCACGGTTGCGCCACTGTAGGTATTGGTCTGAGTCAACGTGAGCGTGCCAAGTCCGTTCTTGGTGAAGCCACCGCCACCGCCTGCATCCAACAATCCTTCATTGCTTGTGGCGCTAAAACCAGCGGTATCAATGATTGCCCCGCCCGACTTGACGTTCACAGTGAGATTGCTTCCGGTCGTGGCGTCTTGGATTAAAGCCACAGTGGGAGCAGCTACATTAAGACCAAGCACTCGCAACGTGCCACCGTTAAAATTCAAAATCGAAGTCATCTGATTAGCGTCACCGTCGCGCCCGGAAATATTTCGTGTGCTTAGGGTGCCGCCCGCGTCCAGATTGATGATGCCAGTGTTTTGAGCGCCTGTTTCCGCCGTCGTGAAGCCAAAGAAAACCCGCTCAATCGTGGCAACTGAACCGTTACTAATGGTCAAGACACCTCGCGAAAAAGACGCCCCACCATTAGTTGAACCCCCGCGATAACCCACGCTCAAGACGCCAAATCCATTTCCATTGGCATTGGTAAAGATCAAGTTGCCGCCGGAAAGGGTAAGCAATGCCTGCCCAGACCCGGCGGGGTTTTGTGCAGCAGTGTTGGGATTGCCGATCAGAAAACCACCGACCGCCGCAGTACCGCTCTGAATCACCAACGTCCCACCGGCAATGTTCACGGCACCGGTTGTCGTGTTACCTGCGCCGATCACCATCCCGATTGTGGCGATCCCCGCGTTGTTCAAAATAGTCGTGCCCATCGTGCCGTCGTAAGTCACCGACACAGCTTGGTTGACGGTCGTATTGGTACCGATGTTCAAACGCACATTGGCCGTTGTCGCGTTGGTTTTGACCGCACCGCTGTTCCAGTTGTTTGCGGGAGACCAAGAACCGGGCGTCAGCCACGCATCGGCTGTGTTTGTGTAGCTCAACGTCGTTTGTGATCGAGCTGATTCTTGAAGCCCGAAGCTCAAGTACGCACCGATGAGCATTGTAGATAACAGTCTGGTTGTCTTTTTCATTTGTATTGGTGTGGGGTTGAAGTGGTGTAATCCGAGTTTAGAGATGATCGTCTGGTTTCGGTCAACGCCACAAAGTCTGGCACACGGAGTGGAAGCATCGTTCAATGACAATCTCGATCCTGTGACATTCTGACTTTGCGGTAGTGGTGCCGATCTTCATTTCACCGTTTGGAATGTTGTCACTCTACGCCAACCGCCAAACGAACCTCTAGGGCATGCCGCGCATAATTTCTAAGCAAATGCGCACTCAATCACTGCTCTCGTCTCCGTAATAATTGTCGTCTTGTTGACGCAACTTTCACAACGAACTACAAACGCGATACGCGGATAAAACGCAGAAGTTTTGCGAGAGTGGAGTCGAAGGCTGGCGGTTAAGTTTCCGCCGCGAAAACCTTTCTCAAATCACGAGGAATAAAAGCACCGATCAGGGAGTTGATCTTTGAAATCAATCACACACTAGCGACTCGGTGCTGCGAATGAGTGACTTCGATCCATGTCACTTTCCCGGTTCGCATAAATACTTCCCGGCTGATACCGGCGTCAAGACTGGTACCACGAACCAATGATTTTTTGCCGTCGGAATAGAATACGGTGATGGAGTCTTCGGATGATAATCTGAAAATAACGGTCACTTGACAGTACGTGAAAACGAGTTCACGCGGCTTTAGAGTCAAGCGGCGCACAGCACCGGCAGCATCATGCAAATCTACTTTTTCAGCAGAGCCAACGAACTCGTCTGGCGCGATGATTCCGGGTGCAAAATGGATTTGTCCGTCACGCACTGTGATGCCTAATTCTCCAAAGCGGCACAGGACATCTTCTTTGACTTGCCCCGTGAGTCCGGGTTGCCGAGCACCGGTATGCGCTGGGGTGTGAGAGTATGGATCGGTGGGAAAACCTCCGTAGCTTGCAGGCGATTTGCGGTCGCCGATGCCCTCTCGGATATCGGAATAACACGCTGCCAGTTTTTTCACCACCGATTCGGGCGCGCCAGTTTCTTGTGCGCGAACCAGTGTCTCCTGAGCCGCTAGCAGAAGTTTGGAAACCATGTGCCAATAGATGCAGCCAAGCCCTTCGTATCCAAAAAATGTTCCCGAACGGCCTGTGAACGATTCGTGATCGAAGAGCCGTTCGTAGATTGCAAGCACCAGTGCGCTGTCTTTTTTGGCGAGCGCGGCATATCGGGTCGCGGACAACTTCTGAAGAATACCGGACACATCACGAGCGTTGGCGATTAAAGCGTTGAAATGGATCCGCCCGGCAATATCGCGCTCGACGAGATCACGATTGTCATCAGCAACGAGTTTGCTCAATAGCTTGGACCGTTTGATTTCTTTGGCGGGAATGATGTTTCGTTCTGTAAACCGCGGCAGTTGACGGTTCGGATAGAGCAGATAGCTGCGCTGATCCGCGCGATACATTGAACTTCGTTTCAGCGCGGTGAGCACTTGCAGTGATTCTTCTGGTGACAGAAAACCTGAACTCAGCACAGCGACCTGCCCTTCCAGCATCTCGTAAAGTCGCCGAATTAAAATCTCATCCGGGCGCTCCAACCGGATCAGATTATACGAATGATAAAGACCATCGGCGCGACGGTTGGAACGGATGGATGCGTCTGTGGTGTCTCGCACCAAGGTGAAAAACGCCAACAACTGTTCGTGACTCAGCTTCGTTCGCTTGCCGCTGAATCCTTGAGCATAGATTCGCTCACGATAACGACTCGCGCTCGAACCGAGTTCATCGGTGACACGCCTGCGATTCAGGTCATCTTTGCCGTCACCGGATTTTTTCAGGTGGCGAGCGAGCGCACGATGGACGGCTGTGAAATGCTCAGCTACTTCGGACGCGATATTGAATTCGCCTTGCTTCACAGAACAGAATACTTCGAGACAGAAACTCAACATCCGGCGCAGATAATAAACCGTGACCATGGACGTACCGTTGCCCACGAGGGCGTTGTTAGCGTCGTTCCATTCCGGTCGTTGAGTGTTCAGCCAGATACCCGCGTCGGGAATGAAATTAGAGATCTTGGCAAGCAGTGAGACCAACAACTTCTCTGCAAGATTGACTTGAAGAACGTTGCCCCCCCTGTCCCAGATGAGTTTGCCATCGGAGCCTCGGGCTTTTGCGCGCAATCGGATTGCCGCTTCCGATTCTTGATCGAACACGACGGTGTCCTTCGGATTTTTCACCAATTCAGCATAGGGCTTGATGCGATACGGGACGTTCGCATAACAAAACATTTCACGCGTGAGCATAGCGCGAAGTTTGGCCGGATCATGCCGTTCAAGAATTTCCAAAAGTCTCAACAGATAAATGATCTGATGATCGCCCCAGTAGCCGATGAATGACCAAGGATCGTGAGGCTCGACGACTTCCCAATCAATGCCATCGCGCGAAATGCGATAAGGATTGTAGCCGTCGGCAGTCGAGGCGTTGACGAACTTGCACACCATGCTGGCGACGTAGCCGGGGAACGAAATCGCAAGCGCTTCCCAGTTCTGAAAAATGTCACGCCAGTTCCCTTCATAACCGATCACTCGCGAGCCATCCAGATTCCGGGACGGTATGGAAAACCGATTCCACGGACGGCTGGGATCGCCATGCCGACGACTGAACGTGAGCGGCAGATATTCGTGACACAATCGTTCCAATTGCGGGTCTCTGGTGACAGAGTCGTGGGCCAAAAGTTTGACGTAATGAATATGGCGCCCCAGTTGTCGGAAGAATCGGGCATGTCGAGTCGCCACAGATTCACTGGCTTGACGGATGAAATCCCACAAGTCTGCGACCTCTACGCGATAGCCATCATTGAAAATACCACCGCGCATTACATTGCAGAGCACGTTGGCAAAATGTCGCGCGTCACCCAAGGGACGACCGGACTTTTGAATCCCGTCAGCGCTCGCGACGATCCGCTGTAACTCCGCCGTGCATCGCAGCACATCGGCTTCGACTTGGCGTTTCAACTCCGAGGGTCTTCGGAGAAGCAGTTCAAGTTCTGCAACCTCGCTTGCGCCGCATCCGACATCCGCAACAATCATCCACTGCAAAGTCTGACGCGCACGCAGTTTCAAATCGGCCTCAACAAAATAAGCTCCTCGCTCGGCCCGCACATCGTTCTCGGGCCGCAAGTTTTCGCCGTTGCGAAACGTTTCCAATTGTACGGAGGACAGTAGATGAGTTTTTGTTTCGAGTCCTACGACGAAAACCGTGGTGGCCTTCAACGCCTCAGCAGGTTCTGGCCGGTCAATCGGGATGGCACTCAAACGAAATATCCCCAATCCTGTATTCCCCATCAACTCGCTACGTTTGTAGGCGTCCAGAAGCGTACTTTTGTCATTTTGGAACTGACTACCCACGCCGTACGGCATGAGGTTTTGCACGCCA
>JANPGI010000246.1:0-2335 GCA_031423875.1 Verrucomicrobiota bacterium
CACCGCCGTCGGTGACGAAGGCGGTTTTGCGCCCAAGTTGAACAGCGTGGAAGACGCGATTGAGTCCATCCTCGAAGCCACGAAGAACGCGGGCTACAAGGCGGGCAAACAAATCTATCTCGCGCTCGATGTGGCTGCGTCCGAGTTCTACAACCACGACGGCACCTACACGTTCAAGAAATCCACCGGCAAGACCATCAGCGGTGCTCAACTCGTGGATTTCTACGCGAAGCTTTGTGCGAATTATCCCATCGTCAGCATCGAAGACGGTTGCGCCGAAGGCGACTGGAAGCACTGGAAAATGTTGACCGACAAGATCGGCGACAAAGTCCAACTCGTTGGCGACGATCTATTCGTCACCAACGTGAAGTTCCTCCAGAAGGGCATTGATACCGGCACCGCCAACTCGATTCTCGTGAAGGTGAACCAGATCGGTTCGCTCAGTGAGACGCTCGACGCCGTTTCGCTCGCGCAAAACAGCGGCTACACCGCCGTCCTCTCGCATCGCTCCGGCGAAACCGAAGACGCGACCATCGCCGACATCGCGGTGGCCACGAACTGCGGCCAGATCAAGACCGGTTCACTGAGCCGCTCCGATCGTCTGGCGAAATACAATCAGCTCCTGCGCATCGAACAGTTGCTCGGCAAGAATGCCGTGTATGCAGGTCGCAACGCATTGCCGAAAGCGCGACGCTGATCTGATCTCGTGGCTGCGTTCGTGAGAACGCGGCCACCTGCCAAGTCAGCCGCCGTCTCACGACGGCAGCCACAACGGTTGCAAATACAAACCTCGGAAGTCATCGCTGGCTTCCGGGGTTTTGCATCCGTTGCTGAGTTGAAGCTTGGAATTTGGTTCTTCACTTGTTATCTCATGCACGTGGCCGAACCCAGTCTGTTGCTGCTCATTCCAGCTTACAACGAGGAAGCGCGCATCGAACCGGTGCTGCGCGAGTTCGGTCATTACTTTCAGAATCATTACCCCGGAAATTTTCAACTCGTCGTCGTACTCAACGGCTGTCGTGACAACACGCGTGGCGTGGTCGAGCGCGTGGCGAAAGAATTTTCCTCCATCAGCCTGCTGGATTTCCCCGATCCCATCGGTAAAGGCGGCGCGCTCATCGAAGGACTCAAGCTCGCGTCCAAGGCCGAAGTGATCGGCTACGTGGATGCGGATGGCGCGTCACCGCCGGAAGCGTTTCATGCGCTGGTCAAGCGACTCAACGAGGCCGACTGCATCATCGGCTCGCGCTGGTTGCGAGGTGCGGTGTTGCATCAGGCGCAGCCGTGGCTCAGGCGGTTCAGCAGTCGTTGCTTTCATCTCGTGGTGCAATCGCTGTTTTGGATGAACATCAAGGACACGCAATGCCCGTGCAAAGTGATGCGCCGCGCCGCTGCGGAAAAAATCCATCCCGCCCTCCAGATCGCCGACCTCGCATTCGATGTGAATCTGCTCGTGTCGCTGAAACGCGCCGGGTTCACCATCAAAGAAGTACCCACGGAATGGACGGATAAGATCGGTTCAAAGGTTTCCTCATCCCTGTTCCGCGCGTCGCTGACGATGTTTCTGTCCGTCGTGCGGGTACGGCTGATCTACTCGCCACTCTACAAACTACTCGGCCCGTTGCGCCCGGTGGAAGTCTGGCTCTACAAGAAACTCCGCGCGCCGCAGCCGAGACGAAAAACTTAGACACGAATCTCACTTATTGGCACGGATTGAATCAGTGTTGATCCGCGTAATCCGTGTCAAACACTTCCCAGCTTCGGCTACGCTGATTCCAGAACGATGTTCCCGTACTGCGTCGTGTCGCCGGTGCGGATCAGGCCGATGGCCTCGGGGATGCGCTTCTTGAAATCCACATGCGGCTCGAACTTCACCGACACGCCTTTCAGCGCGGCGACGAAACTTGCCTGAGTTCGTTTATCGTTCGCTCGAAGAAATTCCTTGGCTATCCACGCCTTGCCGAATGTGCAACTGCCGCGCAACGCCGCCAACACCTGCAACACAGTCGGCACATCGTCCACCAGCGAAATATCCACGGTCTCGATCTGCGGCCAGAACGGAAACCCGCGATCCACTATGACGAGAGTGTTGGTGTGTCGCACGCGAGCGATGAGTTCGAGCACGCGCGGATTGAGGATGCCAGTCTTGAGCATGGTGATGTTGTAGCGACTGCGTTGCCCCTGCTCAACCGAAAACTGGTTTTGGCGACAACTCAATCACACGCGGTGTTCGCTCCGTTCTTGGCAATTGCCCGCTTACACGCCAAGCTCCCGCCATGTCGCAGCAGACGCAGACAATCCTCAATGCAGTCATCCCCATCTTTGCCGTCATGGG
>JANPGI010000247.1:0-2094 GCA_031423875.1 Verrucomicrobiota bacterium
TTTCCACCAACACCGCCGCACGACTCACGGACTCCAACAACATTGATCGTCTGGAACTCGGCGGCGTTTTGCTCACCAACCGATCCGTTGTCACACAAGACATCCGTATCAATGGTCAGCCTGCGTCCTTCGACGTTGTTCTCGGTTGCGATTTCCTCGTGGCTCATCACGCTGTGCTCGATTGTGCAAACAGGCGATTATACCTGCGGCGCACAGCGCCAATGCTTCACGAAGCATCCACGCGTGAAAAAGCTTTTGCTGATTCAAGCCGCGTCTCCGCGCAATTAAAACTTCGCAATCCACCAGCAATAACCGTTGCCGCAAGACTCAACGGACATGACGCAGAACTCCTCGTGGACTCTGGCGCGATGTGGAGCTGTCTGGATACAAAAGTTGCGCGTGAGTTCAACTTGCGTCTGTCGTCCTCCCCCAATCAAATCTCCGGCGCAGTGACCGCCGACAAGAAAAGTTTTCTCGTCGCAACAGTGCAAGAACTCACGGTGGCAGAAAGAAAAATCAAAGATGTGAATCTGGCAGTCTTGAGTCTTGAAGCTTGGGGATTTGGCCCGGATGGAAAACTCTTCAGCGATGTGAGCGGAATCCTGGGCGGCGCGGAACTTATCGCCAACGGCGCGGTGCTTGATTTCAGTTCAATGAAACTGTGGCTGCGCTCAGGCCGCTGATTTCATAAGCTGTCGTAGTAGGCCTCATCGTCATCACCCTGACGTCCTGCGCCCGAAATTTTCTTCCCGCTTCGCAGAAGCATTTCGGCGATCTGCGGTGATACCCACTGCGGTGCTGCGCCCAATTCTTTCGGCTCGGGTTTCAAACGATATGCTCCCGTGTCATCCGTTTCCAAGATGCCACGTTCCTGCATACGCATCAGAACGGGTCTGGCCCATTCCGGAGACTCTTGAAACCGGCTCTTCCCGCCAGCATGGCGGCAGATCACATTCATGGTGACAAAAACACCCGATTGACCTTTGAGGTATCGGTAAATTTCTTTTTCATCTGCGTCCATCATTCGCCATGCAGGGTAACATCAATGTGTTGAGCGTCTATCCATATTCACACTTGAACACAGCGCGTTTAAGGTTTGTCATAGAATTATGAAATCGCCAGTGAGCCTGCTCCCTCGCCGTCAGTTCATCCGCAACACAGCCTTGCTCGCGGGCGGCGTTGCGTTTGCCGGACCGCTCATCCGCTCCGTGCGCGCAGGTGAACCGGGGCCGAACAGCAAAGTCCGCCTCGGTGTCATCGGTTGCGGCGGCATGGGGCAGGGCGACCTCGATTGCTTCCTCGAAAATCCAGAAGTGGATTGTGTCGTCATCGCCGACCTCGACGATGCCATGACCGCCAAAGGTCTTGCTGTCTGCTAAAATAAAGAACGCAAGCGACCGGACACGGTGAAAGATTTCCGCCGCGTGCTGGATCGTAAGGACGTGGACATCGTGTTGATCGCCACACCAGATCATTGGCACGCGATCCCGACCGTGATGGCGTGTCAGGCGGGCAAAGATGTCTATGTCGAGAAGCCGCTCGCCAAGACGATTGATGAAGGTCGCGCGATGTTGACCGCCGCGCAAAGACACAGCCGCATCGTGCAGATGGGTTCGCAATGGCGCAGTTGCCAGCACATGATCGAAGCGGCGGAGTTCGTCAAATCCGGCAAGCTCGGTAAACTCGCGATGGCACGCGGCTGGGCTTATCTCGATTGGCTGCCCAGCGTCGGCAAACCCGCAGACTGTCCGCCACCCGCCGGGATTGATTACGACATGTGGCTCGGCCCCGCGCCCAAACACGCGTTCAACCCGAACCGCTTTCACTTCAACTTCCGCTGGTTCTGGGATTACGCCGGTGGACTCATGACCGATTGGGGCGTTCACCTGCTCAACATGATTTTCATGGGCACACCACTCGAATATCCCAAGTCCGTCGTCTCCAGCGGCGGCAAATACGTTTTAGATGACAACTCCGAAACGCCCGACTCGCAAATCACCACCTACGAGTTCCCCAGTTACATGCTCGTCTGGGAACACAAAGCCGGACTCGCCGTCGGCATCAACAATCATCCGTGGGGCATCGCTTGGTACG
>JANPGI010000248.1:0-1855 GCA_031423875.1 Verrucomicrobiota bacterium
GAAGGTTGAACTGGAATTGTTTGATGCCGCTGGCGTGAAGGTCGGCGTGGCGAGTGACTATCAAAAGGTGATGGAGGCTGGTGCGGAGTGGAACTATCGCGCACTGGTCGTGGAGAAGAAGGCTGTGACGGCGAAGGTGGCTGCGGTGAATGAATCGGTGAGGTGAGAGGGGAAACATTCAACAAAAACGCGCGGCGATCATCGCTGATCCGCCGCGCGCTGAGTTGATAGTTTGATTACGCCGTCCGCACTTGCGCGGGCTTCGCGAAGATGTCGTGATCTCCGGGTGTCGGAGACTTGAGTGTGCGGAACGCGCCGAACTGCATCTTGCTCGCGTCGGTGTAGAGCAGGTCTGGGCCGTAGGCGAACTCGGAGTTCTTCATGTCATCCCATTCCACCACGCCGCCGCTGTAAGCAGCCTCTCGGCCCATGATCGCCGTCACGCAACTGTCCGTGACTTGTTTGCCTTCGTTCAACTCAGTGCCGTTGGCGATGGCGTTGATGAGGTCAACGTGTTCCTGCATGTAAGGATCAACCGCCTTGTCGCGGAAGCGCCAGGCTTCGCCGCTCGTAGGTTTGATGCTGCCAGCGGGATTTGAAGTGCCCTTACTGCCGACGATGGCTTCGCTGACAGATGCAAAGTCGCGTTTGATCTGGCCGCAATAGCTGTGCATCCGCACGCCGTTCGCATACTCAAATTCCACGGCGAAGTTATCCCAGATTTCGCCGGGCTTGTTGCCGAGTTGTTGGCGTGCGCCCATGCCCCACGCTTTGACGGGGTGCGCGTTCATCACCCAGTTGCAGACGTCAATGTTGTGAACGTGTTGCTCGACGATATGATCAGCGCAGAGCCAGATGTAGTGATACCAGTTGTTGACTTGACGTTCCAAATCGGTCTCGCCCTTCATGCCGCGATGCCAGATGGCGTTTCCGTTCACCCAGTAAGCGCGCATCGCAGTCACATCGCCGATCGCGCCGTCTTGAATGCGTTTGATCGTCTCGATGTAGCCAGCATGGTGGCGGCGTTGAGTGCCTGCGGCGACTTTGAGTCCCTTGGCTTTTGCTTCTTCGGCTGCGGCGTACATGATGCGCGCGCCGGGTCCGTCCACGCAGACGGGTTTTTCCGTGAAGATATTTTTGCCCGCAGCAACGGCGGCTTTGAAACACGACGGGCGGAAGCCGGGCGGTGTGGCGAGGATGACGTAATTCACTCCGGGCACTTCGAGGGCTTTCATGTAGCCGTCGAATCCGCTGAAGCATCTGTTGCCGGGCACGCCGAACATTCCCTGCGCTTTGTTGGCGGCCTCGGGAAAAATATCCGCCACAGCCACGATCTTCGCATCAACCCCGGCAACTTTCGCAGCTTCGAGGAAGTTTCCACCCGCACCAGAGCCGCGTCCGCCCACGCCGATGATGACGGCGTTGAAGGTCTGCTTGTTTTGCGCGTGAAGGATGTTTGGAAAACTCGCAACCGCCGCCGCTGAAGCTGCGAACAGGCTGGAGTTCTTGATGAAGTTCCGGCGCGAAACCGGAGTTACGATGGTTTGGTTTGTGTTCATGTGAATTGTTGTGAGAGCTTGAACGGTTTGTTTTATCTGCGCGATGTTATTTTTCGATCAGTCCTTCTCAACGCCGCTGATCCAATACTTCGTCATCTCTTCCGCTGTCGGCACCGTGAGCGGGCGCACGACGCGGAAGCCGATGAACCATGCGTCCGTGACATACCACTTGCCTTTGGGCAGTTGCGGGTCTGTCATTCTCCATGAGCGATCTGAGCCGCGCCGGGCGGCGCTGCGCAACATCGGTGCGTCATCATCCCAATGCCCGCCGCGTGCCGAGTGCGGATAGGGTTGCG
>JANPGI010000249.1:0-1710 GCA_031423875.1 Verrucomicrobiota bacterium
GCTTGAAGGTTTTCGGGGTTGAGTCCCGGAGCAGGCGATGTTCCTGTCTTTTCCCGCGAATCACTCTTGTAAAAGGTGCGCCGAACAAATTTGAGGCGAATTGTAAAACGTCCGTGTCAACTTTTTCTCCCGATGCAAAACTCGCGCTAGTGCCAATGCAGCGAATCGATGCCGGCGAAAGATTCAGCCGGCGACGAAGCTTTCGGAGCAAAAATGCGACTTCAGTCGCTTGTGATCCTGAATAAGTGTGAACCTCATCGAGCACAAGAAACCGGAGGGTGCTGTGACGGAACAAAGCTGCATTCTTCGGAAAGAGAAGTAGGTGCTCCAGCATGGCGTAGTTGGTAATGAGGATGTGCGGCGGTTGGGCCAACATTTCATCGCGTGTGAGCAGCCAGCTTTCCGGCACTGATTGCCAGCCGAGGCCGTGCGGCGGCTGGTCGCTGAAGAATGGGTCGGATGCAAGAACCTCCGATTCGGCGTTTTGCCGATTACCACCCCGACGAGTCAACCCGGTGTAACGTCCAACTCTAAGACCCTTGTTGCGGAATTTCTCGACGAACAATGGCACGATGCGCTTGTAGAGTTGATCGTTGGCGAGAGCGTTGAGCGGATAGATGAGCAATGCTCGCACGCCGGGCTGGCTCAGATCAGGTTCTTTTAGAAGTGAGTCTAGGATGGGATACAGGAAGCACTCGGTCTTGCCGCTTCCCGTGCCCGTCGCAACGATGGCGTTTTGTTGTTCGCCAATGATGGCCTGCAACGCACTCGCTTGGTGTTGATGCAATGAGCGTTCATATTCATTCGCTGGCAGCCTCGCGAAATCGCTGTGTAGCAATGCTGGATTGCCAGTCACCAAATCTTTCAGAGATGCGGCCTTCACAAAGTCGCTTAGGGCCTCGACAAATGGACCTTTCACGAGCCGATCCTTTTCGCCGAGCGCGACCGTGATTTGTTCGCGCAGGCGCGGATACTTGAGGCTTACCGGCAGCGATGCCTGCATGTAACGCCGGATTGTTCCTTCGAGAGTTTGGCCCAGAGCGATGGGGTTTTGTTCAATCATGAGGTTGAGTGCGGATGAGGAGTTCCCAGAGCAAAAGGTAGAAACCAAACAGTTCCGGCGACATCGCAACGAGCGTGGTCGTGGCTTTCATGGACTTTTCGAGGCCAAAGTGGTTCGTCTGCCACAGCAGAAAATCTGTGTTACGCATCCACCCTGCCGCTGAAGCTCGCGCGGCGAGAGCCGCCATTGAGGCATAACAGTTCAGATTCGACGCCAAAGCATCATCCGCAAAATCCACGTCCAGCCAAGGCGACATCCAAGTGCTCTGCGAAATGAATGATGCTTGCCCGCCAAGTCGGGTCTGCAACCAACTTCGCAATTCAGCGGCGTTGGCCAATACCGCATTTGCCTGATTGCCACTGTGTCCGGCTTCTGACTGGCGACGTTGGCGAAGCGCGTGCATCGCACGAAGCGCGTGATTTCGGCTAAGTTTGTCGTACGGCGATGCCTCGATCCTTTCGGCTTGCGCGATGTGGTTCTCACTGATTGTTCCGACGACTTGAGACCGGTAACGGTGGAAGCTGAACTTCCTCAAGTCCACAGGTTGCTGTCCGTTGGTGGCTTGCTGCATGACCATTGCAGAATTGGCAAAATTCCGAAGGACGCCAAAGATACCGGGCAAAGTGCCTGTGGTTAACTGTTCCATG
>JANPGI010000250.1:0-7080 GCA_031423875.1 Verrucomicrobiota bacterium
TCGCCGTGTTCAGCACCGCGCCCGCCACACCGCCCGTGTTCAACAGCGTGGTGGCCGCCGGGAACAATCTCGTCATGAGCGGCACAAACGGACCCGCCAACTCCTCGTATTATGTATTGAGCACCACCAACGTCGCCCTGCCGGTCGCGAGTTGGACCCGCATCGCCACGAACACGTTCAATGGCAGCGGTAATTTTTCCTTCACGAACACGATCACTCCGGGAATTCCCGAACGCTTCTTCCGATTGCAACTTCCATGAAATCTCAACGTAGATTCCCCCCGATTTGGGTCTTAGCGGCATCTTGCATCGGACTCTTGAATTCAGCTTTTGCTCAGTCCCTTGAGCCGGAAATCAGGACGCACCCACGCCGAGCCATTGCGCTTATTGGCACTTCCGTTCGGTTTGATGTCACCGCCAGTAGTAGTACCCCGCTAAACTATCAGTGGCTATCTCATGGTAGTGTCATTCCCGGTGCTACGAATTCCAGTTTGGTGTTGAGCAATGTTACTTTCGCTGCCGCCACTGATTATTCCGTTTGGGTCAGCAACAATTTTGGAATAGTTACCAGCACTTCCGCTCGGCTCGATGTCTTTCGTCGGGGTGGCAGTGTGATCGGCTGGGGCAATTACGATAATCGCCCTGAATCCACGCCTCCCGGATTAACCAATATCGTTGCTATTGCCTGCGGATTGCGCACTAGCCTCGCGTTGAAAGGGGATGGCACAGTTGTTGGTTGGGGTGATCCCTATGGTGGTGTGTCTAACGTCCCGTCGGGACTTTCCAATGTGATTGCAATCGCCGCTGGGCAATGGCACGGAGTTGCGCTCAAACGAGACGGCACTGTGGCAGTTTGGGGAGACGGTTTTAATGGGCAGCTTGATGTTCCGAGAGGATTGAGCAATGTCGTCGCAATTGCCGCCGCCTATTTTCATACCTTGGCTCTCCGAAGCGACGGCACCGTTGTCGGTTGGGGAGCCAAGAGTTCCCACCCTCAGTTTCCCTACGATTTCGGGCAACTTACCCCTCCGCCGGGCCTGAACAATTTAATCGGCATCTCAACTTCCTATGAATACAGTCTGGGCATAAGAGCAGACGGTTCTGTCGTTGCATGGGGTGCAACTTTGACAACCAACGTTCCCGCTGGCATGACCGACATCGTTCAAGTTGCTGCCTGCAACAAAGGATTTGCCCTAAACCGAACTGGAGACGTACACGCTTGGACGCCGTATTTTCGCGGCAACGAAGCCAGTATCGTGGCGCAGGGCTCGGCGGCTATTGCTGGCATCGCCGACTCCGCTATTGCACTCCAGCGGGACGGCACTATCCGTGATCTCAGGCAATACACCGTTTCGCCGCTCTTTCGCACGCTAACCAACGCTTGGTCAGTCGCCCTTGCTGAGGATCATGGGCTGACCATCACGGATTGGCCTGTGATCGTTACTGAACCGAAGGATCAAGGCGTGACGCGCGGGGAATCCGCCACCTTCAGCGTGCAGGCATCTGGCACTGGCCCTCTCACTTATCAATGGCATAAAAACGGGGTTGCCCTCCCAAATGCGACCAATTCCACTCTTATCTTGTCCAATTTGCGCTTCGCTGATGAAGGTTGGGTGGATGTAATTGTTGCGAACACCGCTGGCTCGGTGCGCAGTTTGCGAGCAAATCTTGGGGTTTCCGGCCCTCCGCTGATTTTGGCGCAACCCACCAACCAAACTGTGCAAGCGTGCGCCAACGCCAGCTTTTCGGTGGCAGCGGAAGGCTATCATGAATGGAGCTTTCCGCTGATTTATCAGTGGCGGCGCAACGGCACGAATCTCCCCGGCACGGATTCTCCCACCCTGATTATTCCGAAAGCACAACCCGGCGATGCAGGCGATTACGACGTTATTGTGAGAAACTATCCCGGCACTATCACAAGCCATACCGCCCGACTTACTGTGACCAATGACCTTTGGCGAGCCTTCCCCAAATCTGAACTCATCTGGATCACAGGGGGAGACGCGGCTTGGTTCTCACAGCAACGCATCGCCCACCGGTCTGTCTTTTCCGCTCAGAGCGGAGTGATCACCACAAACCAGACCACATGGATGGAGACTACCGTAACCGGACCTGGGTTGGTTAAATATTGGTGGCGGACGTCGTCGCAACGGCGTCACGACCAGATTCAATTCCTTGTTGGCGGCGTCGTGCGGCGGCGAATCTCTGGTATGAACCGGTGGCAACAGGAGTCCGTGCGCATTCCGGCTGGGCTTCAGACTCTCCGCTGGAGTTACTCGAAGGATGCCGCAATTGATCGCGGTGACGATGCTGGCTGGGTTGCTGAAGTGAACTATCGCGCCGACCTGCCCAATCCACCGGTTGCCCCGCTTCGGTGTTTGCCTGCCTCTGCGAACCAGCAAAATCATCAGATCGGTTTTCAACTCTCCGTTTCCGGCGGCGATGGGTCACGCCCTGTCATCATCTATGCTTCCACCAATTTGGTAGATTGGTTGCCCATCCACACCAATCAGCCGGGGCTTGGCGATTTCGACTACCTCGATTCTACTGCCACTAATTTGCCGCAACGGTTTTACCGGGCAGAACCTCATCCATGAGCCGTACCTGGATAAACGCTCCGGTTCAAACGTAGAGAGTCATTCCAAAGGCCGCTCCCTTGAAATGGCTACATTATATTGAGCGTTGTCCTGCTATTATATTTCCCATGATCAACGGTCGCCGTGACGGGGCGACGACGCGCGAAATCATCCTGAATAGGCGGGCGAATTGTCAGTCTGAACTTGCGACCCCGTAGATGCACTCCCGGCTTCAGAATTGTCGCCAGCTATTTGAACTATCGTGAACACCATCGCTACTACTCTTAGTTGCCTCGCTTGCAGACCGCATCTTTTTGCCTGCGCTTTGCTCCTGCAAAGCATCACACCGACTACGGCGACAGACCAAATGCCCGCCTTCCCCGGCGCGGAAGGATTCGGTGCTTTCGCCACCGGCGGTCGCGGCGGTGATGTCTATTGTGTCACCAATCTGAACACCAGCGGGCTTGGGTCGTTTGCGGATGCGCTCGCCACTGTTCCGCCGGAAGGTCGCACGATCACGTTCGGCGTCAGTGGCTACATTCCGATCACCAAGGTGCGCATCACCAAATCCAAAGTGACCATCGCGGGACAGACCGCGCCCGGCGACGGCATCGGGTTCAAAGGTGGCTCGCTCATCATCGCTGGCAACGATGTCGTCATCCGTCATGCGCGCTTTCGTTTCGGACGCCAGACGGCAGGCGGCGATTGCATCAACCTCGAGCGCGGCGTCACCAACGTGATGCTCGATCATCTCAGCTTGCAGTTCGGCACGGATGAAAACCTTTCCAGCTTCTCTAAAAATCCCCGCCCGGACTTGCTCACTTTCCAATGGTGCATCAACGCGTGGGGATTGGAAACCCACTCTGCCGGTGGACTGTGGGATGTGGACCGGGTGACGACTCACCACTCGCTCTGGGCGCACAATCACACCCGCAATCCGAAAGCCCGCCCGGATGGTCTGCTAGACTGGGTCAACAACGTGACGTTCGATTACGACATTGGTTTCATCATGGGCGATTCCGCCAGCGCAGCGGATTGGAAAGCCAACGTGCGGGGAAATTATTTCATCCGACTCTCCGGCGGGGAGAATTCCCACGCGTTGGAAAAAGCCCGCACGACAGTGGAGGGCAAACCCAACTTCACGCTCCACACCAGCGACAATCTCTTCGACAAGAACGGCAACTCGATTCTCGATGGCAAGGATTACGGTTATGACATCGCCTCGGGAAGTTATTCAAATTCCGTTGCGCCCATCGCAGCGAGTGGCGGCGTTCCGGTGCGGTTGGATTCGCCGCTGCTCGCCTACAAAAAGATCGCCTCACAATCCGGCGCATTGCGTCTGAATGCTGCGTTCCCCAAACCGATCCACGACGAGGTGGACACGATCCTGATGAACAATCTGCTCGCATTGAAACGGCATCATGTCCGCCACCAAAACGAAACCGGCGCGAGTCATGATGGCTTCGGCCAACTGGAATCCACCCCAGCTCCAATCGACAGCGATGCCGACGGCCTGCCGGACTTTTGGGAACAAGCCACCGGCTCCGATCCCAAGCGCGCGAATCACAACGATCCCGTTCCCGCCAACGCCTTTCTTTCGTCAGGCTACACGCGACTCGAAGAATATCTGCACTTCCTCGCCACGCCGCACGGTTACATGACGAGCGCGAAACCCGACGCGCCAAGTATGTTGGAGGTGGACTTACATCGCTACACCGCTGGCTTCACCAATGTGGGCGTGGCAAATTATTCCGTTCATTCAACAGTCAACGGCAGAGCCAGCATGGTGGACAAACATATCGCGCGTTTCGAATCGCCAGCGGGATTCTCCGGTCGCGCCAGCTTTGATTTCCGAGTGGCGAACGGCGACAACAAGGTCTGGGATCAGTTGCTCCTCGTGCTGGTGACCAACACGGCTGCTGTGAGCGCGCTCCGATAGAAATCTCCGCCATTCTCAGGTCGGAAAACCGCCTCTCCCTCCCCATAACTGGCGATAACTCTTGGGCCATTACATGCTAACTTATGGCGTTCAATGATCATCCGACGCCTCATCAATAGCTGCGCGCCCGCCCTGTTTGTGCGCAGGTTGATTCTCGTCGTCCTGATTCACTTGCTCCTGCTTGCCCCTGCGATATCCGAAGCTCACGGCCCGTTTGATAATTCAATCCACGCCACACTTCGCTCAGACGCGCTGGAAGTTTCCATCGCGATGGGTGGCGATGCCGCAGTCGAAATCCTGAATCGCGCGTCACTGAGGAATCCCGTCTCACTCGGCGGCATGGGGCTCAAGACTTTGCCCAACGAACTCACCCCGCATTTCATCGAGGTCAAATCCGGCACAACAACGCTCATCGCCAATCAGTTCACCGTGGTGGGTGACGGACTCGAATACACGTTCACTGCCAGCTATCCGAGTCCTAGCGGCAGCTCGCTGGCGTTTCGCGCACCTTACTTCGACATGCTGGAGCAGATGAAACTCGGCACGCTTGTTTTGGCGGACGAAGCCGGGAGACAGATCGGTTCGGGATTATTCACCAAAGCAAGTGCAACAGTTGAATTGAATCTGCCGCAACCCGCAGCGCCTGCCATCGTCACCACTGAATCGTCACAAGCATCGTCCACCTCACTCGCGACGATTGCGCCCGTAGCTGATGAGAGCGTCGCGTCGCCAACGCCACAGCACCCCCCATTCGCTCGCTTCCTCCACCTCGGTATCGAACACATTCTCACCGGTTACGATCATCTCCTGTTTCTTTGCGCCCTGCTCGTCGCGTGTCAGCGCATCAAACCCATACTGGCGATCATCACTTGTTTTACCGTGGCCCACTCGGTGACGCTTGGACTCGCAGCTCTGGATGTGGTGCAAATCTCATCGCACATCATCGAACCGCTCATCGCAGCGAGCATCATCTTCGTCGGGGTCGAAAACTTTCGCGGTAACGTGGATGTCAAACTGCGCTGCGGAGTCACGCTGGTCTTTGGACTGATCCACGGCTTTGGTTTCGCAGGAGCGTTGCGCGAATCGGGGCTTGCAGGCCGAGGTGCGGAACTCTTGTCGCCGCTGCTCGCGTTCAATCTTGGCGTCGAACTCGGACAACTCGCGGTCGCCGTTGTATTCCTCCCGCTTTTGTTTCTGGCCCGTCGCGCGCAGGCGGTGGAACGCTTCGCCACTCCAGCGGTTTCTGCGGTAGTGATTGCTCTAGGAAGTTTCTGGTTGGTGCAACGGCTGCTCTCTTAACGACGATTGAATTTGTGATGAACTCCCATTTGAAAACCATACTGAACCTCACGCTCGGCGCGTTGTTGCTCGCTGCATGTCCTGCTCTCGCTCAACGCCAGATGGAAAATCTCGGGCGCGGTGTCGTGGTGCTGCACTCGGCCACGTCGCAGGCATACATCAGTTGGCGGTTGCTCGCCACGGATCCGAGCGATGTCGGCTTCAACGTCTATCGCTCGGCCAACGGGGCGGCAGGCGTGAAGATCAATTTATCCGGCGTCATCTCCAACACGACTGACTTCCTCGACACGGGCGCAAATTTCACCCTCACGAACGCGTGGTTTGTCCGCCCCGTCATCAATGGCGTGGAGCAATCTCCCAGCGCCACATACGGCCTCGCGGCGAATTCTCCCGTGCGCCAATACATTTCCCTCCCGCTCCAAAATCCCGGCCCGGTTCCGCCCTACGACGTGAAGTTTTCCTGGTTCGGTGATTTCGATGGCGACGGTGAGTTTGATTATCTCGTAGATCGCCTCTCCACCACCGGAGGTCAGAACCAATATCTCCAAGCCTACAAACGCGACGGAACATTTCTCTGGCAGATGAACATGGGTTTCAACAGCACGAACACATCGAACACCTACGAGCCGGATGCCGCCGCGATCAGCGTTGGCGACAAAGACAACGTGACCGTCTATGACCTCGACGGCGACGGCAAAGCCGAAGTCATCGTGCGCACCGCCAACGGCACGATCTTCTCCGACTTCTCACAGATCGTGACGAACAACAACGTGGTGCAATTCCTCTCCATCCTCGACGGCATGACCGGCGTGGAGAAAGCCCGCGCGGTCGTTCCGAATCTTTACTACGGTGATGGCCCGCTGAACTGTCACATGGGCGTGATCTACTGGGACGGCATCCATCCAAGCATCTTGATGGACGGTGAAAACCGCGTGGGCAGCGGCAACTTTCAGCGACAGTCCGTGACGTGGGATTATCGCAACGGCGTGCTGACTCAGCGCTGGATTCGCGGCGAAATCCCCGGTGAAAACCAATCCGAAGGCCACCAACTCCGTATCGCGGATGTGAACCACGACGGCAAGGATGACCTCGTGCAGATCGCGTCCGTCGTCACCGACATCGTCACGAACGGCGTGCTGCTCTACGACACCGAGTTGGTTCATGGCGACCGCTATCTCGTCTCGGACATTGATCCTGATGGTCCCGGCCTGGAGATGTATTCCATCCAGCAGAACAATACGACGCTGCTCGCGACGGCGTTGATTGA
>JANPGI010000251.1:0-5065 GCA_031423875.1 Verrucomicrobiota bacterium
TCACCGTCGGCGACCTCAAGGGCACGGTCGAATTCGTCTTCCGCGAACTCATGGGCAGCGACGTGAAGATTCGTTTCCGTCCACACTACTTCAGTTACACCGAGCCAAGCTACGAGATTGATTTCACCAACGCCCTCGTAAAAAAGATGGGCAAGGACTGGCTGGAGATCGCAGGCTGCGGAATGGTGAATCCACAAGTCTTCGAGAATGTCGGTTACGATCCAGCCGTGTGGACGGGCTGGGCGTTCGGCTTTGGCATCGAACGCATCGCCATGCTCCGTTACGGCATCAACGACATCCGCCTCTTCTACGAGAACGACGTGCGGTTCTTGAAACAATTCTGACTCGGCGCGTGCCCCACGCTCAAGCCAACCGCAACGTATCCCGAACAACGCGCTTTGCTTCATTAAGCCATGCGTTAGACTCAGCTCATGCTGAAACTTCGACTGCTCATCGGCGCACTCACGTTGGCGATCATTCTGACACTGGGTGTCTGGCTTGGCTTCGCGCTGCGCAACGTCACCGGCAACTCCGGCGCGAATGCTTACAACACCGCCGTCGTGCTGCGCCAAGTCCAGACCCTCTCGCAACTCGTCACGGTGAAATACGTCATGGAAAAAGTCGTGGTGTACGAGGACGTGAAATGGTTTCCCGGCGGTGACAACCGCGTGTTGATGATCGCGCACGGCGTGGTGAAAGCTGGAGTTGATCTCGATAAATTGAAACCGGAAGACGTCCAAGTTCTGGAAAAGAAAGTGAAGATCAAACTGCCCGCCGCACAGATCATGGATTGCTATCTCGACGACAAACAGACTCAGGTGATCGAACGCTCGACGGGATTGTTGCGGACGTTTGACAAGGACCTAGAACAGACGGCAAGAAAGATCGCCGTGGATGATGTGCGACGCGGCGCTCGTGCGGCGGGGATTCTGAAGGATGCCGATGAACGCGCATTAGCGCAGGTGGAAAAACTTTTTCAGCAGATGGGACTGGAAGTGGAATTTATCGGACGCTGACTCGTGGAGATAGTCTCCATTCCGGCGCAGGCAGGACAGACAGTGTCTTGAAGCGAGCCATCAGAAATGCGGCTGATGTTCGCCCGATGAAAGGCAACCTCGTCGCGACCGCACTCAGGCGATCACGACGGGCATATTGGACCTGTCCGATTTGATATGATTGATCTTGATGGCCATCGGCGCGTGAACCGCTTCAATCTCAACGGTCAGGCGCTTGCGAGGCGTGACGGCCTGTGCCGTCTGCGTGCGCAACTGCATCAGGTAAAGCAACGGCGGACGCGGTGCCGGCCTGCGATTTGTGATTTGCGCAAGACCATTGAATTCCTGAAGCATTTTGATCAATTTCATTTTCGTAGCCATTTGTTTCCGTCCTCGCCCGCATTACGCAGTTGATATGCCAGCAAGTTTTTTTGGGGAAATTTCGCCAAGAAAACTTTTCAGGAGGCGGATTCAAGTGGCTTGATCCAACGCGGCTGCTCTCCCTCCTGCTCCCATTGGTTTTGATCACGCGCAACCTTTGTTGGCTTCCAATGAATTTGCCTTTGACGCGAACGTCTGCAAAGTGTCACCCGAATACAGTTCGTCCCAGCCCAAACCATGAAATCAAAACTCGTTAAGCCCGGTGCAATTCTTCTGTTTGCCAGTCTTGTTAACGCGGTCAGCTCCGCAGAAGACTGGCCGGAGTTTCGCGGGCCGACCGGCCAAGGACACTCTGCTGCGACGAACATTCCCCTGCATTGGGACGCCACCAGCAATGTCGTTTGGAAAACTTTCATCCCCGGTGAAGGCTGGTCATCACCAGTGCTTACGGGTGAGAGGATTTATCTTACTTCCGCAATTAACGAATCCAACCACACTTCTCTCCATGCGCTTTGCGTGGATGCGAAGGACGGGCGTATCCGGTGGAACATAGAGATATTGAAACCAGATCCGAGCGCCACGCAACAAATGCACAAGAAGAACAGCCTCGCCAGCCCGACGCCCATCGTGCGTGACGGGCGCGTTTATGTTCACTTCGGGCACATGGGCACGGCGGCTCTGGATATTTCCGGGAAAATCCTCTGGCAACAGACAACGCTCAAATATTCGCCCACGCACGGGAATGGCGGTTCACCCGCCCTCGTCGGCGATTCGCTCGTGTTCAGTTGCGATGGCGCAAGCGATCCGTTTATCGTCGCGCTCGACGCGACCACAGGCAATGTGCGTTGGAAAACTCCTCGCAACACCTCCGCGAAAAACCCGTTCTCCTTCTCCACGCCGCTCGCCATCGAAGTGGACGGATCCACGCAAATCATCAGCCCCGGCAGCGGCTTTGTTGGTGGCTATGATCTGAAAGATGGCCGCGAAATCTGGCGCGCGCGTTACGGCGAAGGTTACTCCGTCATCACGCGACCGGTCTTCGCGCACGGACTACTGTTCGTCACATCCAGCTATAACCGGTCTGTACTTTACGCGGTGAAACCCGCTGGCGCGAAAGGCGACGTGACTGACACGCACATCGCATGGAAGCATGACAAAGGCGTGCCCAACACGCCGTCACCGCTCGTTGTGGGCGATGAACTCTACTTTGTGTCCGACAGCGGCATCGCCAACTGCCTCGACGCGCGCAGTGGTAATCTGCATTGGAGCGAACGCCTCGGCGGGGGCTTCTCTGCGTCACCCGTTTTGGCTGAAGGTCGCATCTATTTCCAGAACGAAGAAGGCGTCGGCATCGTATTGAAGGCTGGAAAAACTTTTGAAGTGCTGGCCAAAAACAATCTTGGCGAACGCACGCTTGCGTCGCCTGCCGTGACCGACAACTCAATCTTCCTCCGCTCGAAATCTTACCTTTGGCGGATTGGGAAATGAATCTGAGGTCATCTGCGCAATCCGCAGTTGAGCCTCACTGCGCCGGTTTAGCCGGTTGCTTCGCAGCTTCGGCCTTCTTTGCTTTGACGGCGTCGGTGTAGGCTTTATACATCTTTTTCCAGTCGCGTCCGTTGGAGTTGAGATATTGCTCGGACTTGGTCTTGTAGATTTCAAAGATGGCGGAGATTTGAGGCATGCTCTTGTAATCCACCGCCTCCTCGCGCGCTTGTTTGAGAAATCCTAGGATCGTCTTCTCCTCCTCCGCTGTCAGTTTCGGCACGATGGCTTGGTAGCCCTTCATAGTGAACGAGACTTTGCCAACAGTATATTTGTCGAGAACGGCTTCGACCTGTTCGGTGCTCAATTCACGTCGTAGACCAGTCATCAGATTTTCATGAACACTCTTGGGCATCGCGGAATCGGCAATCATCTGGCGGTCGAGCGTGCTGAGTGGTTTGCCGGTGACGGGATTGTTGCCTGCTGGCACGGTCGTGTAGGGATGTTCGTTGTGCCAATCGCGTATGGTCTTGAGATGTGTGGTGATGATGGTCGCCACGCGCGCTGATTTGCCGGCGTCATCGAGTTTAAGCGACGCGACCCACTCGTCAGCTTTCGTTACCTGATCGGCATCAGATTTGGCGGTGGCTTCGGCAGCAATCGTGTAAGCACTCTTGGGAACGTCCTGCACAGGCTGTGCCTGGCTGCGTGCCAGCAATAGATTTGAAGCAAGCGCGAGTGACGCGGCGAGATAGATCGTTGGTTTCATGATAGCTGTTGGAAGTGTGCCGACAAAAGTTATTCAACGCCAGCCGCGAACAGGTGTGTCAAGAGCGAAGTCTAAATCACTCCACAGCGCGCGATTGCCTAGCGTTGGGTTTCCCGCAATACTCCGCCCCGCATGATCACACCGAACACAATGACGGACACCAATACACCTTGGTGGCGTGGGTTGACTCGATACCACTGGTTCGTCTTTGCGATGGCGACGTTGGCTTGGTTGTTCGACTGTCTGGATCAACAACTCTTTCTGCTTGGACGCAACGGTGCGATGAAAGCATTACTACCCGTAGGCGCAGACTTGAAACTTTATGGTGGTTATGCCACCGCGATTTTTGTCGCGGGTTGGGCGACCGGTGGATTGATCTTCGGCTCCGTGGGAGATCGGATCGGGCGGGCGCGGACTCTCACCATCACGGTGATGCTTTATTCTGTTTGTACTGGGCTATCGGCGTTTTCCAAAGGCTGGATTGATTTTGCAGTCTACCGTTTCATCACCGGACTCGGCGTCGGTGGCGTGTTCGGACTTGCTGTGGCACTGGTCGCCGATGCGTTACCGGAACGCTCCCGCACCGGCGCACTCGGCACGTTACAAGCCTTGTCCGCCGTGGGAAACATCACCGCAGCCAGCATCGCCATTTTTCTCGGTTCACTGGAGGGCAAATCAATTCCATCCGGCAGCGCGTGGAAATACATGTTCATCATTGGCGCATTGCCCGCATTCCTCTGCGTATTCTTGCAAGTCAGGCTTAAAGAACCGGAGAAGTGGGTGCAAGCGCGCGCAGCGGGGAAGTTAAGCGGCGCGAAGTTTGGCTCTTACGCCTCACTCTTCGGCGAAGCGCGGTGGCGCACTCCTGCCTTGGTCGGCATGTTGCTTTGTGTGGCTGGCGTCGTCGGTCTGTGGGGCATCGGCTTCTTCAGCCCGGAACTCGTAGGCGACGTCATCGAACGCTCGCTCAAACTGGAAGGCGTCTCGCCCGACAAATTTGCCGCTGAAAAAACAAAATGGATCGGCATCAACATGATGGTCCAAAACATCGGTGCGTTTATCGGTATGTTGACCTTCACCCAGGCGGCGCAACGCTGGGGGCGCAAGCCGGCATTCATCGTGGGTTATCTCTGCGCGTTCATGGCCACCATCGGCTATTTCCAACTGTTCAACAGCCGGAGCGACATCTGGATGAGCGCGGTGATGGGTGCGTGCCAGCTCGGTTTGTTCGCGGGGTTTGCGATCTACCTGCCGGAACTGTTCCCCACGCGCCTGCGCAGCACGGGGGTGAGCTTCTGCTACAACGTCGGCAGGTTCATCGCCGCCAGCGGACCGTTCACGATGGGTTTGCTGGCCAAGTCGCTGGCCGCCGGCGCGACTTCGCCGGACGCCAAGCTGGCCGCCTTCCGCATGGCCTGCTGCTGGGTCAGTTCGG
>JANPGI010000252.1:0-8892 GCA_031423875.1 Verrucomicrobiota bacterium
GATCCGCAATGCGTCCGCGTCTCCAGCGCCAACGCCAGAACCAATCGCGTTGAAAATAAAATCCGTATCACTCGATCCGACCTCACCAAACTTCCGAAGCGCAGCGCAAAGCGATACGACTTCGTCTGCGCCAACCTGCTCGCCAATCTGCTGATCGCCGAGCGCGACCGGATTCTTTCGCGAGTGAAGCCGGGCGGGACATTGGTGGTGGCAGGAATCTTGAGTCGCGAGTTTCACGAAGTACAGAACGCCTACGAAGCGGCGGGGTGGAAGTTGGTGGCGAGCAAGGTGGAGAAAGAATGGCGTTCGGGCGCGTTTGTTCACGCGTGATCGGTGACGAATCGCGTCGTCGCCAGCAAGTTTCTGGTTGCACCCGCTGACTTCTGGACGAAGCTGGCTTCAGCAGAAGCCAATCACATCCGATACTAATCCAAGGCCGGATGTGATGAACTCGATGAAAGTCATTCAACCCAATTGCCGAGTGCAATTCGCCGCTGAAGATGTGGCGTTCGTGCTGTCGGTGCTCGGCGCAAAACTCGGCAACTCCGAATGCCTCATCCGCCTCCTTGCTGACGAAGATTCCCGCGACCAGATTCTCGACGATCCAGCATTGCTCCATGCGCTGCTGGAGCGCGGCGGTTGTTTGCGCGTGTCGTCCCACTTCTATTTCTATGTGCTGGTGAGAAGCGTGTTTCTCCGCGCAGACATCAAGGATCGCGCTGTGGCGGATTACGTGGCGGAAGTGCTTTCCGAGTTCGCCAGCGCGGAACGGAGTCGCTGCGTTGTGCCGGGGCAACAGAATCCGCTGGATTATTTCTTTGAGATGCTCGCCGCGCTTCAGACAGCGGATGAGCGGACTGCGTTTCACCTGCGTCTCCACATCGGCAATCATTCGTTGTTCTTGTCCGGCGTTTTTCCTGAACGGATACATTCGCGTGCGAAGCGGAAAGGTTTTCCGGGATTGAGCTACTACGAATCACTCGGACGCTCACAGTTCCGTGCTGCGGGAGATCATCGTCTGGCTCGCCGTTATGAATTGTCCACCATCCTTCACACGCTCTCAGAACGGTTCGAGACGACGCGTCGGTGTTTGAACGACATCTCGGATAGATTATTCTCGCTTGGAGAATCCGATGCAGCGGCGGCAAGAATCCTGAAAACAGCAGCGGGCTGAAACAGATCCCATTATTTCGATTATCCGCTTACACCGATGTCGCCGCCTTACGCTGAAAACTTTTCCACATCGGCAACGGCAACGACCCTAGCGCGATGAGGGCGAGCTGGCTGCCGTTGAACAGCATCAGCCATTTGAACGCCGCATCCATGAATCCGTAACTGTGCAGGCCGATGCCAAGCATGTTCGTGCCGAACCACGACCACGCCGTGATAACGTTGCCGAAGATGGCGAGGTTCATCAGTCCGCGATCCTTTACGAGTCCGCCCCAGCGCGCGTGGAGAATGAGCGCGTTCCATATCACGATGAGCAATGCGCCGTTCTCTTTCGGATCCCAACCCCAGAAACGTCCCCAAGATTGATCGGCCCAGATGCCGCCAAGCACTGTGCCGGTGAAGCTGAACAACGTGGCGAAACAGACGATGGCATAAACCATCTTTGCCAAGGCTTTGCTGAGATCGAAATCTTGACGCGCAGTGAGCGTTGGCGTGAACACACCCAGCACCACATAAGCCATCGCCAACACGCCCGCCACAAATGTCGCCGCGTAACCCAGCGTCACGACAACGACGTGTGTCGCGAGCCAGAAATTCGTATCCAGCACGGCTTGCAACATTTCCATCGTGTCACCGCCGAGCGCGAGGTTATGCGCGATGAGCAACGTGATGAAACCCGCCAGCCCCGCCATCGCGCTGCCCAGTCCGACTTTGTAGACGCGTTCAAGGATCAATCCGAGCACGCACGCGCCCCAACCGATGAACACGGCGGACGAATAGAGGTTCGTCACCGGCGGACGTCCCTCCAGCACCATGCGATAGATCAGCGCGAAGGTGTGAACCACAAACGCAAGACCGATCAGGTAATACGCCGAGCGGCGCAGCGACTCAGAAACATTCGGCCAGCTTCCGAATGTGAGCAACGCCCCGCCCGCCAGCACGAACGCAAAGATGTAGATGATCGTGGCGTGGAGAAATAATTTGATCCTGTTGAAATAATATTCCGAGCGTCCCTTCTTCGCCTCGCGCGAGAAATCTTTCGCGAGCCAGTTCTTGTATCCAGCAGTGGCGGCATTGAATTCGGCGGCGTCATCGGCGGCGTAAGCTTTTGCCATCCGCGCATAAAATCCTGCGGCAGGCGGAATCTCCAACGTGCGGATTGATCCCAGCAGGCTCGCGCCAACATTCGACCAGTCATCACGATTCTCCGCCGGAGCGAGCGGGGGAACAGCTCGCGGGTGGGATTGATTGGCAGCGGCCTCGAACTGCTGCCCGATGCGCATGAACTTTTGGATCGCTTCCTTATCTGCATCACCGCCGGACTGCTGGGCACGCATCGCGGCGACTCCCGCAGGAAGCGCGGCTTGATAATCGGCGAGCAGTTGCACGAAGTTCGTCGTGCCTTCGGGTTGGATGCTGTTCTTGAGGCGTTGGTAAATGTTGATGGCGTTGGCCAGCTTCAAGACCTGACGTTGAAAGGGTGTTTGGTTCGCGGCTTCAATTTTTCCGGCGGTGCCAGCCTGTGTGTAGATTTCCGTCACAAGCGGCTTTAAGTCGTTGAATGGATAATAGCGCAACCCGGATTTCTCGATGCCTTTGTCGCTGAGTTTAAGTTCGCTGATGAGATCGGGGTGATGGATGAGAAAGATGTTTCGCGTGTCGGCGACTTCGGGTTTGAAGCAGACTTCCAACAACCATTCGGTGGACTTGAGCTTCTTGGGATGCCGCCAGAATTGCCACGAGGGCAGGAGTTCGAGCGGTACATCGCCCGTGCTGCGGATCTGGAGCAATGAATTACGCGCCACGGAATCCAGCGGCTGGATGCGTCCGTTGAGCAACACCGGCAACCGACCAAACTCGGCTGTGAACAATCCGGTGTCGCGTTTGGGCTTCATCACCATGACGATTTCCGTCACGAACAACGCCAGAAAGAACCACGGCAGATATTTCAGGAGTGCTTTCATGCTGTTTTACGTTTGGCGGCGAAACCGATCAGATGCACGAGGAATTGCCAGATCATCCCGACAGACACCAGCACGCACGCGAAATACGGCGTGAGCCAGCCGGGATTGTCCACGACTTGCAGCACGGTGCTTAGTTCAGTCTCCTTGTCGAAGCTCGATTGGAAAAATGTTTTCCCGTCGTAGCGCAACGGTTCATTCATGCGGATGGTCACTTCACGGCTCTCACCCGTCTCCGGGCGTTCCAATCGGATACGACTCGAATAATTCTTGGGCTTGTCCGTTCCCGCGTAACGGTCGAAGCGAAAATCAATCAGATGCAAACGATACGGTTTGTAGTAACGCTCTGGGCGCAGGACGAGCTGCAACTCCCGTCCTCCGGCAGTCACAGTGAACGGACGCGATAGATAGCCTGAAACCAAAACCGCCCGGCTCTCGCCCGTCGGCCCGATCAACTCGACGACACACGACGGGATGTCGCGGAAGTTCATCCGCGTTTCCTTCGGCAGCGCGCTCCACCAAACTTTTCTGCCGACGGAGTTCTCCGCTTTGACGAGTTCGTAAGTGCTCGTTTCGTTGGTCTCAGACAGAGAGGAGTTGATGAGATACTTCACGGGGCGCAACTTGAACGGCATGTCCGCATGGGACAACTCCCGATTCTTCATCAGCAAACTCGCCGGGATCGCCACCACGCCGTCGTCCTTCTCGCCGGAAGCGTCAATGATCGCCAACTCCCACCGACTGCCAGACTCGGAGTAATTCGAGGACTCACCCTCACGGATCGCCATCTGGCTCTCGACGGAAAGCATGTCCGTGGCGAATTGCCCGATCAGCAACATCACCACGCCAAGATGAATCATCGCGATACCGAGCCGCTTGAAACCCGGGCGATAATATTTCAGATGCGCGGCAAACAAATTGATGAGCAACAGCCCTCCGACCAGATACCCACCGGGGAATATCGGGATGCGAAGTGTTGAACCGTTTGGCCTCCAATAGATGAACAGGCTGCGGAAGAATTCGTCCTGCGCCATGTACAATCCCAGCTTCACCTGAGCGATCGTGCCCCAGAACACAAGGATCAATCCCAACGCCAGCAACACCACAGCTAATTTGACCGACGTGAAAAATTTGTAGATGGAATCGAGCATGTCAGTATTTCACTTCCTTCACGAACTTCGTGAACGCTTCGCGCTGCGCTTCGACGAGCTTCGGTTCGCCCATCAGTTTATAATACCAAGTGGAACCTTTCTGCGACGTTGTCGCGCCAAGGATCAACGCAGGTTGCCCTGTGCGACCATCCGTGCCGCTCATTTCGATGAACGTCGCCTTGCCTGCAACGATGGTCATCTCCTTAGTGTTCTTGGCCAACTCAGCCTCGCTCCACGGCGACTTGCCGATCTGACCGAGCCAGCGGTTCACGTTGGCAGAAAGTCCACCGCCATCGCCAGCCGACGTGCTGACGTTCAACGCCGCCTGCGCGCCGCCATCACCCGCGATCATGAACTTGGCAAAAAGAAATTGTCCGCCAGCAATCTCTTTCCAACCCGCCGGCACCGTCCACGTCGGCCCGCCCTCGCGCGGCGCGGGTGGAGCAGCGGTGGTGACTGCGCCCGGCATCGCACCTCCGCTGATCGGAGGATGTCCCGCAGGCAAAGCAGCAGCAGGAGCGGACTCCTCGATCTTCACCGACTTGAGGAACGCCACGAAGTTTTGTTTCTGTGCGGTCACGAGTTCGTCGTCGCCTTGCAATTTGTAGAACCAACTCATCTCACCGAGATGCGCCATCGCCGTGACGATGCGGACAATCGCGCCCGCTCCCGACTTCCCCGACATGTCGAACATCTTTCCAGCCACACCGCCGATGTCCACCGACGTGAGTTCCTTGGCCGTGTCTTCGGCCGACAGTTCGCTCAAGCCGACTTGTTGCCGCCACATGTTGACGATGAGCGACTCGCGACCTTCCATGCCCGGCAACGGCGTGATGGCGACCTGCGCCGACTGACCGTTCGTCCCCGCAATGGTAAATCCCGCCACACGCATGTCACCCGCGCCAGCCTCCTGCCAACCTTGCGGCGTGGTGTAAGTGACCTTCGGAACAGCGCGCGTGCTGCCGTGGGGATTCGCTCCTGTCCCGTGATTGTGGCCATCATCGGCAGAATGTCCGGATGGAAGAGTTGAGCGCGGTATTTCCTTGGCCACGCGATACGAACGGATTTCTTCCGCGCTACTGGACGCGACCAATGAGGCGACGAGAAGTGAGCCACACAGAATCAAGTTGCGTTGTCTCGTTGCACGACGAATCAAATTCATACCGCAGATGTTACTTTTCCCGATATCAACAGCAAGCCGTCCTTTGGCTGAACGTCGGCAAAAATTGCCTCCTTTTATCAGCGCAACTGCTCCGCTGTATCACGCAAAACAATCGCGAGTGCGTCTTTGCCAAGAAACGACTGGCGCAAACCAATCGGCAGGGTTAATTCAAAGGCAGATAATTTCACCGACGCACACAACATGAAGATCACCGACATCCTCCGCGCCGAACACACCGTGTTTCATCATCTGTTCGACCACATTGAATCCGTCGCACCAAAACTCAAGACGCTGGCCGAAGTCAAATCCCTCGCCACGCTCGCCGAGAAAGTCATGTCGCCGCACTCGCAGACTGAGGATGAATTGTTCATCGAACCGCTGGAACATTGCTTCGAGCAGATCGGTCAGCTTGAGACGTTTCATGGTGAGCACGAGATCATCGAGAAAACTTTTGAGGCAGTCGGCAAAGCCAGACAGCTCAAAGATGCAAAGGGATTATTACTCCGTGCGATCACCGCGTCCCGGAAACATTTCGACAAGGAAGAACGCATCGTATTCCCGCTCGCCGAACGCGTCTTGAAAACGAAAACCCTCACCGAACTCGGCACCGAATGGACGAAACGCCGTGACGCCGCGCTAAGTTGAGGACTGAAATCGGAGCGCGGCTGTGTGCGAAGCATCAGCCGCAGCGGGTGGAAAGGAAAGGCGCGTTGTGAATGCGGAAATCCTCTGACGGGCGAACCGTGCTGCGGCTGGTCTCGCAGACACAGCCGCGCTCCGACCGATTCTGCGCCCGCAGTTTCAGGGCTGAAAGCCCGTCATGTGATAGCCCGGGCTGGAGCGAGTCCGCCGAGCGCAGTCCCGGGTCACGAACATAAAATCCCTTAAGGCCTGAAAGGTCGAAACCATTTCTTCCCGCGACCATTGTTCCGCCCCTACAGGGCGGGAGAAATTTGTTTGGGACGTTTTCCCGGGGCTTCACCCCGGGCTATCACATGATGGGCTTTCAGCCCTTTCGGTCAGTTGCTCCTGCCGAAGCAAGCGTCTGTTTCCGATTGCCTAAAACCGTTTGCGGAATACGATGCCCGCGCACGTCATGGCAACAATCTCCAATACAAACTGGCGCAAGGCTCAAGCAACGGAGATTACATACGAACTTCACACTTTAGGTTGGAAGGCGTTTCAAAATCTTTGCGTCACGATAACAGCAGAGGTGTGGGGGCAAACCGTGCAAAGTTTTTTTGACTCCCAAGACGGCGGAAGAGACGGAGCATTTCACGGGATGTGGAAACCTAAAGAGGAAGAATCTTTCGAGGGTACGTTTACCGCCCAATGCAAGTTCACCGCAAAGGCGGACAGCCAACTCAAGCTTGGTGATCTGAAAGACGAACTGGCCAAGGCAAAGCGCCTTGCTGGACGTGGACTTTCAGATAACTACTTCTTGTTCACAAATGCCCGCCTCACAGGAGCCGCCGAAGAAAAGCTTCGCGAAGCATTCCTGCAAATCCCAGGCATCAAACGATTCGCAGCTTACGGCACTGACCGTATTTCACTTATCATTCGTGAATCATCGCGACTGCGGATGTTAGTTCCTCGCGTTTACGGGTTGGGCGACCTCAGCCAGATTCTTGACGAACGCGCTCACAACCAAGCCAAAGAAATACTCAGTGCCCTCGGCGATGACTTAGGAAAGTTTGTTATCACTGAAGCCTATCAGCGCAGTGCCAAGGCACTGGTTGAACATGGGTTTGTCCTGCTACTCGGTGAACCGGCTTGTGGCAAATCGACCATCGCTGCGGCCTTGGCTGTCGGGGCGCTGGATGAGTGGGGATGCTCTACGTTCAAAATTCGCAACGCAGATGATTTCGTGGCTCACTCGAATCCAAACGAACCGAAACAACTCTTTTGGGTGGATGACGCATTCGGAGCGACCCAGTTCGATTGGTCGAGCGCAGCAGCATGGAACAGAGTGTTCCCACACATGCACGCCGCTATTCGGCGCGGGGCACGAGTGTTATTTACTTCGCGCGACTATATTTATACCGCTGCCCGCCAACACCTGAAAGAATCAGCCCTCCCCGTGATCCGCGAATCACAAGTTGTGATTCACGTTGAACAGCTAAGTAAAGACGAGCGCGAACAGATTCTTTACAACCACGTCCGCCTCGGCTGCCAACCAGGGCAATTCAAAAGCCAAATAAAACCATTTCTTTGCGATGTCGCTGCGCACACACGCTTCAGCCCTGAAATCGCCCGCAGGTTGGGCAACCCACTTTTCACGAAGCGGCTGATTGTTTCCAAGGGTGGTCTTGATGACTTCGTCGCGCGTCCAGTGGAACTGCTCTGTGAAATCGTTCGCACGATTGATACTGGAAGCCGGTCTGCTTTGGCGCTGGTTTTTATGCGCGGTGGAGTTCTGCCCAGCCCGGTCAAAATGACCGCTGATGAGGAACAGGCAGTTTCGCTGATGGGAGGCACTGTTTCCGATGTGCGAAACGCCCTAAACGCTTTGGATGGAAGCCTGATTCTTCAGTCGATTCAGGACGGGATTTATTCATGGAGGTTCAAACATCCAACAGTTCGTGACGCTTTCGCCGCAGTAATCGCGGAAGACCGCGAGTTGATGGATATCTATCTCGCAGGCACACCCGTTGATAGATTATTCGACGAAGTGACTTGTGGTAATGTTGGAATTCAAGGTGTGAAGGTCATCGTTCCTTTAGACCGATATGAATTGCTCGTTACTCGCTTGGCAACAATCAATTCAACAACGCCCGTGACGTTATGGCAGCTACATCGTTTTCTTGCCTTCCGGTGCGACCGTGAGTTTCTGGCACGCTACATTGCCAAGCATCCCGATTTTGTACCCGGATTGAGTGTCGGCTCTTACTTCTATGCGTGCTCCGATTTAACAATTCTTGTTCGGCTTTGCGAATGCGGTCTTCTGTCAGAAACCAAGAGAGCCGCTGTCGCAGCCGCGATCAGAGAACTGGCAATTGAAACTCCCGATGCGGGCTTTCTTCGCGAAGGAGTTCGCAAACTACTCAGGCCAGATGAATTCACGGGAATTCTGGATGACATTCGGATAAGACTTCTACCTGTACTCGCCAGCACCATTGAGAATTGGCGCGACAATTACGATGAGAACCGCAACGAAGACCCGGAGAATCATTTCGATGACCTAGTGAGCGCGCTAAAAGAGTTCCGCGATGAATTGACTGAATACCCTGATGCTTGCTCACAGGTCGAGTCAGCTTTGTCTGACATAAAAGAACTCGTCGATGAAATGCGATCCGATCAACCTCAAGACCCGGACTCGGACGACTTCCGAGGAAATGATTCTGGCGGAGGAAGCGACGACGACTCACGTTCAGTGTTTGATGATGTTGACCAATGAACTCTTTTGCATGAGCGACCTGATTCCAAACCCTGCCGCGCCCGGCGGCGC
>JANPGI010000253.1:0-11808 GCA_031423875.1 Verrucomicrobiota bacterium
ATGTTATGAGTGCTGCGTATGTTAGTGACCCAATCTCGCATCGATTCGTTGACGGCTTCCTTCAAGGTCTTCTGTCCCGCGTGAACCGGCAAGACTTCCGCGCCGAGCATCTTCATGCGATACACGTTGAGCATCTGCCGTTCACAATCCACCGCGCCCATGTAGATGACGCATTTCAAACCGAACATCGCGGCGACCGTGGCGGTGGCGACACCGTGCTGGCCCGCGCCGGTTTCGGCGATGATGCGGGTCTTGCCCATGCGCTTGGCCAACAGGATTTGACCCATCGCGTTGTTGATCTTGTGCGCGCCGGTGTGATTGAGGTCTTCGCGCTTGAGATAAATCTTCGCGCCGCCGAGTTCCTTGGTGAGACGTTCGGCAAAGTAAAGCGGCGTGGGGCGACCGACGAATTCACGGAGGTAGTATTGCAGTTCGTGCTGGAACGCCGGGTCTTTCTGCGCGCGGAAGTATTCCGCTTCCAGTTCCTGCAACGGATGCATCAACGTTTCGGGCACGTAACGTCCCCCATACTGGCCGAAGTGGCCTTGGGCATCCGGCAGATTCTCAGCAACGACTTTGCTCATGGCAGCAAAAGTAGCCGAGATAGGTTGGTGGAGAAAGTGGGAAAGTTTGTAGTTGGCGGCGGCGGGCTGGATTTGGGAGTCTCCGTCCGCAAGACAAGCAAGGCACAGGTAGTGGCTTAGCTCGCCACAAAGTTGTGTAACGTTTTGGCGGCAGCGTTGTCGTGGTATTGGAAAATTAAATTTATGAAAAACGTCATCATCGGAATCTTGTTGGTCGCAACACTTGGCTTGGGCGGGCTTTTGTTGCAGAAAAACAACGCAGCGCACGAGGCCGCTGCCAAACTCGAAGCGGCACAAAAGCAATTGGCCGACTTACAGGCCAGCATCACGCAGCAGGAAGAGGATGCGACTCGTCTGAAAGAAAAGTTGGAGACGGCGCAGATGGATTCATTCGCAAACGCAAACGCGGCGAGCCGGCTTTCACAGGCATTGACCAATCGCAGTGTGGTTGACGCTGCTCCCGCAAGCACCAACTCCAAACCAGCCAATCCGCTGGCCGAGATGTTCAAGAATCCCGAAATGCGGGACATGATCAAGAAACAGCAGAAGACGGTGATGGGAGGAATGGTGGACAAGAGTTACGCCGAATTTTTCAAGTCCATGAATCTCACGCCGGAACAAAAGGAAACGATGAAGGATTTGATCCTGAATAAAATGCTCGGCAGCGCCGACGCGGGAATGGAGATGATGAGCGGCGACATGGACGCCGACAAACGCGCGGAGTTGACGAAGCAGATGAAGGATCAGAAAGAGACCACGGACGCGCAGATCAAAGCACTTTTGGGTGATGAGAATTATACGGCGTTTGAGTCCTACGAAAAAACCATCCCAGACCGGATGGCGGTGGATCAGTTCAAAAACCAACTCAGCGATACCCTGAAGTTGAACGCGAATCAGGAACAGTTGCTCACGACGGCCATGACAGAGGAGCGGCAGGGGTTCAAGTTCACCACGGATTTCAGCAACCAGTCGGATTTCTCCGAGGACATGATGTCGCGTTTTACCGAGGAGCGCATGGACGTTTTCTTTCAGGAGCGCGAGCAGTTGAATGCGCGTTATCTTGCGCGGGCTCAAGCCGTCTTGTCCGGCGAGCAGTACAACGCTTACCAAAAATCTCTCAAGACCCAAGAAGAGATGACGAGGATGGGAATGAAGATGGCCGCACAGATGTTTGGGCCGAAGAAGTAGTGATCACGGCATGGGCCGATGGCTCGCGTTTCAAAACGTTTTTGACCGGGTTTCAATTTTGGATATCATGCGCCCAGTCAGAACGGGCACTTAAACAGTCCCGCCATGCCAACAAATGCCCACCCCACCCACCAAGAAGACGCATCGCGCTCGCGACAAGGAGAAGCCGCGTTTTTATTTGTTGCCGGGACAGGGTGGGAGCAACTACCGCCGCAAACAGAGGTTCATCATCAAATCCTCGCTGGTTGTCGGGGCGATTGTCTCGTTGATACTGGCCATCGGGATGTATCTGGCTTGCCGACCTCCCCGGTGACGTTTGAGATGATTACATTGATCCGCAGGATCAATGTTTGGGTGGGATGGCCGCTGAAGCCTTGACCATTTCATCAAGCAATTTCTTGAAGTCTTCCAAACCGGGCGCAGGAATGATGATGGTGTCGCGACGGCCACCGACGTCTTCGGTGATGCGCAGGAAGCGACCGCGCGGGTTTTCCTTGAGGGTGAATTGGAAGGATTTGCGCTCGATCTGGATCGTCTCAGCGCGGAGTGTGTCCTCGGCCACCAGAGGCTTGGGAGAGCCATAAGGTTTATGATGGCCGTAAGGCGAAGGTCGTTCGTTAGAGATCATAATTTTCCTATTTCACCCGCTCTACTGCTGGTTGATTATCTCTACTGCTTACGTGGCAAAGTTTGACACCCGGTCAGTTTTGTCAACCCCGGATTTTTGAGGTCTAAAATCCCGTTCCATCCATTCTCTCCTTTCTCTGTTGGTGGAAATTGTGTTTAGTCTGCGCCGCATGAGTAAAACAGCACTTCTTTTTGCCGGGCAGGGCGCACAAGTCGTTGGCATGGGCCAAGACCTCGCCGCGACTTTTCCCACCGCACAAGCGTGGTTCAACCGCGCCAACACAGCGTTGGACTATGATCTTACATCCATCTGCTTCTCCGGGCCGGAAGCGGAGTTGACCAAAACCGAACACGCACAACCGGGGATTTTTCTCGTGAGCTGGGTTGCGTTTGAATTGCTCAAGGAGCGTTTGCCAGCCTTGAAGTTCGACGCCACGGCGGGATTGTCGCTTGGTGAATTCACCGCACTCACAGCGGCGGGCGCGCTGAGTTTTGAGGATGGCTTGCGCGTGGTGCGGCAGCGCGGACGGTTCATGCAAGAGGCTTGCGACGTCACCCAAGGCGGCATGGCGGCGGTGATCGGTTTGGATGAAACACCCACGCGTGAAGTTTGTGCCGAGGCTGGAGTGGTGTTGGCAAATCTGAATTGCCCTGGACAACTCGTCATCTCTGGTGAGTCTGAAAAAATCAGCAAAGCCTGCGAACTCGCAAAGGCCAAAGGCGCCAAGCGCGCGATCCCGCTCACGGTAGCAGGCGCATATCATTCGCCGCTCATGGCCAGCGCACAGCCCAAGCTTCAAGCCGAACTCGCGAAGGCAAAGCTCCTCTCGCCGTCTGTGCCTGTGATCTCCAACGTCACCGCGCAACCTCACACATCGCCCGATCAGATCGCAGCGCGAATGGTGGAACAAGTCACGTCATCGGTGCGTTGGGAGGAATCCATGCGGTATCTGTTGGCGCAGGGTTACACTCGTTTCATCGAGCTTGGACCGGGCGCGGCACTTTCCGGCTTCATGAAACGCATCAGCAAGGAAGTCCAGATGTTGAACGTGTCGGACGCGGCGAGCTTGGAAGCGACGGTCAAGGCGTTGAGTTGAACGCGCAGGCTGTGGCGATCATTTCCCCACGCAATACAGCTTGCTTGCCGTGCGGATGAAAAGATTCCCCTGCGCGACGGCGATGGTTGATCTCAGTTCATTCTCATCCGTCTCGCCCATCGGAATGACGCGGATCAGATTAAACTTTTCGCCAGCCTCCACTACATACACGTCACCCCGGAAGTTCTGGAAATAGATTTTCCCGTCCGCGCCTGTTGGTGAACTTTCAAACTTAGCCATGCCGCCGAGGTCGCCCGTCCAATCCACTTTTCCTGTTGCTGGCTCGATCCGGGTCAGCGTCTTGCGATCTCCATTCAACACGTAGAAGCGTCCTCCGTAGAACAGCGGCGTGGACGTGTCGCTGAAGAGTTCGCGACCCTCGCTTTGCCACGCGAGCGAGGAGTTGTCCACTTTACCCGCGAGATTCACGGCGAACAGCGGATAGCGCTGAGGCGCGCAGACGAGTGCGATGTTTGTCCCCACCACGGGCGACGGCACAAGGCGCATGTGGGTTTTGTTTTGAGTGTTGAACGAGCACCAACGCCACAGCTCCTTGCCATCGCGCGGATCGTGCGCCGTCAGGCAATCTCCACCAGAGATCAACAACTGTCCGTTGTGTGGAATGGGCGTGCTGTAAGCCTCGCGCGATTCGAGCTTCGCTTCCGTGGGGCGGACGTGCCGCCAGAGTTCCTTGCCGGTCTTGGGATCGAGCGCGAGCAGATAGGATTCGTTGGGTTGAGTCTTCACGCCGCGTCCGTGTACGGGGACATCGCGTTGCAACACCTGGATGAAGAGTTTCCCATCGAACAACGTCGGGCTGGCGCCATAAGTCCATTGAAAGACGAACTGGCCGTAATCCTTTTGGATATTACGCGCCCAAACTTGTTTCCCGCTGAAATCAAACGCCACGAGATCGCCCGTGCTGTAAATGAAATAGGCGCGCTCCCCGTCCGTGGTCGGCGAAGGCGACGCGTGATTGCTGCGTTCATCTTGATTGAAGCCTTGCGCGATTTCATTGTTCCAAAGCAACCGCCCCGATTTCCGATCCAACGCGAGCGCGCGCAATGTTTTGGTTTTGAGATCGGTTGAACTCAGAAAAACATGATCACCCCAGATGATGGGTGTGGCGGCGGACGGGCCGGGCAACGCGGCGACCCACTTGACGTTGTTCGTCTTGGAGAAATCGTCAGGCAATTTGCCCTCGGAAGTCGAGCCATCAAAGTTCGGGCCGCGCCAGTGCGCCCAGTCAGCGGCGAAGGTGGATAAAGTCGCACAAATTGTTGTGAGAACAGCCAAGAGCATCGTTCTAGGTAGTTTCATAAAAGGAATTTTGACGTTGTTCTAAACTCTGCGATTCGACCTGTTTGAGACATTCATACGACCGGCACAACAGCCATCCAGCCCGTCGAGCCAAACTTGGCTTTGAACTTCTCCACGATGGCCTCGGCAGCACTTTGATTCTTGAAGATGGCGAACGTGGTCGAGCCGCTGCCGGACATGAGAGTGGCGGAGGCATCGTTATCGCGAAAAAATTCCTGATAGAGCGACAGCACGGGATATTTTCCCAGCGCGGGTGACTCAAGCGAGTTGTAAAAATCCCGCCCTGCCGTTGCGAGGTCGCCAGCTTGCAGCATCGAAGCCAGTTTCTGCGCGCGGCCCGGCGTGCCGTTCAGCGCAGATGGATAACGCGCCAGCTCGCGATACGCCCACGGGGTCGAGATGCCGAAGCCCGGATGGATGAGCAGAAAGCTCGCGCCCTGCATGGCGGCAAATTCTTCGAGTGGTTTGATCTGTTCACCGCGACCTGACGCCAGTGCAGGTTTGGTTTGTAGAAAGAAATTCACATCTGAACCCAGCGTGGCGGCGATGCCGTGAAGCTGCGTGCCGGAAAGCGGATCGCCAAAAAGCTCGTTAAGTCCCAGCAATGTCGTCGCTGCATTCCCGCTGCCGCCACCGAGTCCAGCCGCCATGGGGATGTGTTTATCGAGGTGGATGCGAACTCCGTCCGCGATCTTGGCAGCTTCAAAAAAATTCACCGCAGCGCGATGGACCAGATTGCTGCCATCCACCGGCAACGCGTCATCGCTACAAGTGAGTTGAATGCCGCTGGCGACTTTGGTGAATGAAAGCGTGTCGCAAAGGTTGACGGGATGGAAGACGGTCTCCAAATCGTGAAAGCCATCGGGTCGCCTGCCGAGGATGTTCAGCAACAGGTTTACCTTGCAGGGTGAATTCTTTTCGAGCGTCGTCATCGGCGGTTTTGTTTAACCACGAATCGTTTCAAATGACACGAAATAAAAAACGCGCCGAGATGAGTCGGCGCGTTGAAGGAAAGTTTATCAAGCTCAGTTGTCGAACACGCGGAAGCGGCTCCCGGGGATGAACGGTGCGACATCTCCGCCGCTGAAACCGATGGAGGTGTCCGTGTCGAAGATCGAGTCCTCAAACACACCGGGCTTGTAGCTGTCGGGATGCTGTGGATTCGGCGAAAGATAATCGGTGCACACCGGATCATAGGACGGGAACGGCGAGGTGATGATTTCGTAGATGCCAATTCCTGTGCGGGCGAGCGTGCGGTTCAATCCACGGATCACGCCGTGGCTATAGTTAGCCGTGCCGGGATTTTCGTATGAAGTTTGTTCGATACTGCGGCGCATCTCGGCGAGGCGGATGGGTTCGTAGAGGTTGTTGACACCGCGTCCGAACTTTTTCTCTGTGCCTGTGCAACCAGTGACCAGCACAGCGAGCAAAACGATTGAACCGAAGATGGAAATGCTTTTTACCATAAAATTATGAGTTGTTGAGCGCAGAGTATCGGCGCGGGTTTTCTTGTAAAGTCTGTTTTCAGATCATTGACGTTCGTATTCGCCCTTGCCGAGCCTTTTGAGGACGGTAAATCCGGCTTTCTTGGCGTCTGAAACAGAGAGCGGCTTGAGCTTCATCGGCGAGCTGAAGGAAGAGAAAACTTTCCGCACCGGTTTCTTGCAGGCGGGGCAATTCGTCAGCGGTTTGGCGGACAGCGGGCGGTTCAACGTGAATTTCCCGCCGCACACCGTGCAGTCACCGTCGCACAATTCGTATTCGTAGATAGGCATACCGTTCGCAATCACAGTCAGAAGTCTGACGCCCAAAGTCAATCGTGTAGGAATCGTCGGGCGAGGCTGGCGTGTAATTGCAGCCAGCTTGATGCGGATGGAAATTCAGGCAGGTGTCTGCGAATCCAGATTTTCCCGAACCAACCAAAGCCCGATGAACGTCAACAGCCCGTTCAGGATGAGCAGTTCAAACCCGATCTTGTAGCCGTGAAACCAGACGGCAGAGTTTTTTTGCAGCACGAAACAGATCACAGGCGACACGCAACAAACCAGCGGAACCCATCGGTCGTTGGCTTTGGCTTTGGCAAACAAACCGAACGCAAACAATCCCAACAGTGGGCCATACGTGTAACTGGCGAGCGTAAAAATGGCGTCAATGATCGCATATTTTCGTTGCAGCGCCGGAAATCCGAGGATCACCAACCACAACAATACCGCGAAGCCGATGTGAACCTTGTGTCTCATGGCGGTGCGCTGCGCTTCGGTCAACTCCTTGCGTTCTTCCATGCCGAGCAGATCAATACAGAACGACGTGGTCAGCGTGGTCAACACGGAGTCCGCGCTGGAGAAGGTGGCAGCAGTCAAACCGATGACGAACACGGTGGCGGCGAAAGTCCCGAGATGACCCAGCGCCAGCGTGGGAAATAACGCGTCCGTCTTTGCTGGCAGCGCGATGCCCGTGACCGCTGCGTAATGGAAGAGCAAAACGCCGAGCGAAACGAACAGCAGGTTCACAAGCACCATCACACCTGTGAAGGCGTAGATGTTTTTCTTGGCAGCGGCAAGCGAGCGGCAACTCAAATTCTTCTGCATCATGTTTTGATCCAGCCCGGTCATGGCGATGGCGATGAACGCACCGGCGCAGAATTGTTTCCAGAAATAATTCGTGCCGCGCCAGTCCCAGAAGAACGTCTGTGACATCTCGCTGTTCTTCACCGTGGCAATCAATTCGCCGAAACTTAAATCCAGCGAACGGGCGATGGCGACGATGGACAAGATCACGCCGAGCAGCAGAAAGGTGGATTGAAACGTATCCGTCCACACAAGCGTCTTGATGCCGCCGCGATAGGTGTAGAGTAGAATCAAAGCGATGGTCACACTGACTGTCAGCCAGAACGGAACGTTCCATTGATCGAACACGAACAATTGAAACACGCTCGCCGCGAGGAACAGCCGCGCCGCTGCCCCGAGCAATCGCGACAACAGAAAGAACACCGCACCGATCTTTTGCGAGTTCGGTCCGAAACGTTGTCGCAAGTAACCGTAGATGGAAGTGAGGTTCAGCTTGTAATAGAGCGGCAACAGAATTTCTGCGATGACGACATAGCCGATGACATAGCCGAAGACGATTTGCAGATAGGAGAATTTGTCCGCCGCCACTTTGCCGGGCACGGAGATGAAGGTGACGCCAGAAAGCGAATCACCGATCAAACCGAACGCTACGGCATACCACGGCGAGGTTTTGTTACCGAGGAAGTAAGCACTGTTCCCGGCATTGCGGCTCGTGTACCAGGCGATGAGCAGCAGGAACGCGAAGTATCCGCCCACGCAACCGAGAATCAATGCCGGTGACATGCGGCTGCCGGATCAGGACTTGGGTTTCTCTTCGAGTGAGGAGATCCCGTTTGCGATGGCGAATTTCGTCAGGCCCGCCACGCTGTGAACGTCCAGCTTGCGCATGATGCGTTCGCGATGCGTCTCCGTGGTGCGTACGCCGATGCCGAGGTGCTGGGAAATCTCCTTATTGCTCTTGCCCTCGGCGATGAGCGCCAGGACTTCGCGTTCGCGCTCGCTCAATTTGGCGGCTGGCTTGGTGTCGTCCGCATCGGAGACATATTGGTTCAACGCGATCTGCGCGACGGGGCCGCTGAAGTAAGCTTCGCCTGCGAATACGGTCTCAATCGCCTTCACGAGTTCGTCCGTGGGTGCGTCTTTCAACACGTAACCCCGCGCGCCTGCTTTGATGATGCGGAGCACGGGGCCGCGACCTGATTCCATCGAGAGGATGAGCACCTTTGTCTGAGGAGATTCTTTTTTTAACGATTCGGTGACTTCCAAGCCGTCCATGCCCGGCATGGAGACATCCATGAGCACGATGTCCGGGGAAAGTTCCTTCACGAGTTTGATCGCTTCAGTGCCATTGCCCGCCTCGCCGACGATTTTGAGGTGATCTTTGGCGGAGAGACACGATAGCAACCCTTTGCGCACAACCGGATGATCATCCACGATCAGGACTTTGATTTTCTTTTTTACAGCGCTCATGAAAGAAGTGTCGGAAACGCCTCGGCCTATCCCGGAGCGTGTGTGGTAGATAACACCACAACCTCCGCGAGGCAAGTGCGCGTGTTGCAGCGGGTTTGACCGAGACTAATCTCTTGCACAGATATGCTCGCTGTCTCAGCTTGGTCGCAATGAAGTCGGTGGCGATCATTGGAGCAGGCATCACAGGACTGACAGCCGCGTTTTATCTCAAACGCAAAGGCGTCGCGGTCACACTCTACGAGGGCGCCAGCCGCGTCGGCGGTGTGATCCAATCCCTTCGCAAGGACGGCTATCTCGCGGAGTTCGGTCCAAACACACTGCTCGAAACCTCTCCAAAAATCTCCCAACTGGTCCGTGACGCGGGGCTGCAATCACGCCGCCTTGATCCTGATGCAGCGGCAGGAGCACGATTCGTCGTGCGTTACAAACGCCCCATCGAGATGCCAGCGTCGCTGCCGGGGTTTCTCACGACCGACTTGTTTTCGTTCAAGGCCAAACTCGCCGTGCTGCGTGAGCCGTTCATCCCGGCTCGACGCGATGGCGCGGAGGAAAGCATCGGGCAGTTCGTTGTGCGTCGCTTCAATCGGGAATTTCTCGATCAAGCCATTGACGCGCTCGTGGCGGGAATCTATGCGGGCGATCCCCAAAAACTTTCCGTCACACACGCATTCCCGAAATTGAAAGCGTTGGAAGACAACTACGGTTCGATGATCCGAGGACAAATCTTCGGCGCGCGTGAACGCAAGAAACGCGGCGAAGTGGCGAAAGATCGCGCGCCAAAGTTTTCGTTCGACGAAGGATTGCAGGTGTTGCCGGATGCCCTGGCTGCACAGCTTGGTGATTCCGTGAAGCTGAACATGCCAGTCACCAAACTCACGCGATGCGCAGACGGCTGGACGGTGACGACTCCATCAGGCGAGACGCAGCATAGCGCGGTGATTTACTGCGGCACGGCCTTCAAGCTGGCGGAACTTCAAGTGGTCGGAACGCCGAGCATTGCTCGGCAAGGATCAACACACGCACAGGCCGAACAATGCTCGGCACTCCAATCCTTCTCCGAGGTTCGCCACCCACCCGTCGCCAGTGTCGTGCTGGGTTTCCGCCGCGAAGATGTGACGCATCCGTGCAACGGCTTCGGCATGTTGATCCCGAAGATCGAAGGTTTCAAAATTCTCGGCACGATCTTCTCCTCGGCACTGTTTCCAAATCGCGCTCCCGCCGGACACCTCACGCTTACGACATACGTCGGGGGTGAGCGTTATCCCGAACTCGCATCGTTGCCGCAGGACAAACTGGTCGCGCTTGTTTGCGATGATCTGCGCGTGTTGCTCGGTGTGCACGGTCAACCGACATTCCAGCATGTTGTCGTTTATCCGCGAGCCATTCCTCAATACAACGTCGGCTATGGGCGCTTCAAAGAAATGCTGACCAAGATCGAGGCCGACCAGCCGGGGCTATTCTTCGCCGGACATTTCCGCGACGGCGTTTCCTTGAGCGACTCCATCGTATCAGGGATTAACATGGCGGATCGGGTGGAAAAGTTCGCGGCGTGAATGCTTGGTAGAATTCGGCTCATCTTGCCATAACTGGCTTAAATCCGCGTTGACGGTACGGCGGAGTTGTCCGCATCATACAGGCTGCTTTGCGCCCATGTGCGCGTGGCAAATTGAACTTTAACTGAAAACGAAAACATGAGCCTCGACGCCCTCTATTCTGAACTGACGCTGAAACCGAACGCCAAACTCGCACTGATCGTCCTCGACGGTCTTGGCGATATTGCCACGAAGGAACAAAGCTTTCTCACGCCGCTCGAAGCCGCCTTCACTCCGAATCTCGACGCTCTCTCCAAAAATTCTGCGCAAGGTCGTATGATTCCCGTCGCGCCCGGCATCACGCCCGGCAGCGGCCCCGGTCATCTGGGCTTATTCGGCTACGATCCGCTGGAGTTCCAAGTCGGACGCGGCGTCATCGAGGCACTCGGTCTTGGAGTCGAGCTCAAGGCGGGAGATGTTTGCGCTCGCGCGAACTTCGCTACGCTCGACTCGAAGGGAATCGTCACAGATCGTCGCGCGGGTCGCATCCCGACCGAGACGTGTGAGAAGCTCGTCGCGTTGTTGTCTGCGAAGATCAAAAAGATTGGTGACACTCAGATCATCATCAAGCCCGGCAAGGAACATCGCTTCGTGGTCGTGTTCCGTGGCAAAGGACTGGAAGGCCCACTCACCGACGCCGATCCAAATCGCGAAGGTTACGCCGTGCCGACAGTGAAGCCGCGCGATCTGAAGAATGCGAAGCAGAAGAAGATGGCGGGACTCATCGCAGAATTTTACAAACTTGCGCTGCCGATTCTCGCGAAGGAAAAACCGGCGAATGGTTTCCTCATGCGCGGCATCGCGCATCAGCCGGAGATTCCGCTGTTTGAAGATCGTTACAAGCTCAAGCCTGCGTGTCTCGCTGTGTATCCGATGTATAAAGGTCTCGCGCAACTCGTGGGCATGAAGAAGATCGAAGGCCCGCAGAGCATCGCGGAACAGTTTGAGCGCTACCTGACGGAGTACAACAACTACGATTTCTTTTTCATCCACTACAAGTACACGGACAAAGCGGGTGAGGACGGAAACTTTGCCGCGAAGAAGAAAGCCATCGAAGACTTCGATGCAGCGTTGCCCATCCTGTTCAAGAAACGTCCCGATGTCATCGCCATCACTGGTGATCACTCCACACCTTGCGCGATGAAGGGACATTCATGGCATCCGCAACCGGTGTTGCTCAACTCGGCGATCAGTGGTTCGGACAAGCTGGATCGTTTCACTGAAACAGGCGCGAACAATGGTTCACTTGGAATTTTCCCGGCGAAGTTGCTCATCCGCTTGCTGCAGGCGAACGCGAAGATGTTTGATAAGTTCGGGGCGTGAGTTCGGTTGGAGTGCGACCCGTCCCCGGTCGCAGCATATG
>JANPGI010000254.1:0-12123 GCA_031423875.1 Verrucomicrobiota bacterium
TCAATGCCCATCGCGCTATAAACCACCTTAAGTTCGTTCACGAGCGCGATGTTCACGCTACGGAATGTATTCTCAAGCAGCTTCGTGGCTTCCGCTGCACGGCAAGATGAGACAGGCACGATAGTCTTGATGGCTTTCGAGTACAGCTCCGTGGCGAGTTGCAAACACTTCGGCGTGTAGCCGCCGACAACTTTCGGGATGATCGCCACTTTGCTGTCGGGATTGCCGGGGTCTTCACGTTCCGGCGAGAACGCGAGATGAAAATCTTTTCCCGCTTCCATCCCTGAACCGATCTCCAGCACCGCGCGCAAATCTTCATCCGTCGTGCCCGGATACGTTGTGGACTCCAGCACCACGAGCGTACCCTTTTGCAGATGGCGCGCGATGGCCTTGCCCGTCTCGATGATGTAGGAGATGTCCGGCTCGCGGTTCTTGTTCAACGGCGTCGGCACACAGATGATCACGGCCTCCACTTCGCGTATCCGTTTGAAATCCGTGGAGGCTGAGAATGTGCCGTCCTTCACCGCGTCCGCCACGGATTCAGAGGAGATGTGTTTGATGAAGCTCTTGCCCTGGTTGAGTGAATCAACCTTCCTCGTATCAATATCCAGCCCGATCACCGTGACACCCGACCGGGCGAATTGCAGTGACAGGGGCAGACCGACGTATCCCAATCCGACTATTGCTGTTTTCATATTCATTTAGTTGCCGACAAAAGATCTGACAGTTTAACAACACTCTGTTGTTTGCGCACACACTTCATTCCACTAGTTTCGCAGGCGCAATCTTCAACACATTGGCGAACCACCGCACCGGCTTGGGCAATTTATCCAGCGGCACCAATGCGCATAATTTCTTGGCCGAGTAATAACTTGCCGCCAGCGTGGTAAGCACTCCGCCAGCCACCACGACCGGACGTGGTAAATAATATCGTCCAATAAAAAGTGCAGCGATGAGTGAGAGAAACAGGATGCCAATCTGTTTGTTTTCTCGCGACCAGCGAAAGCCGCTGACCGATCTCACGATGAGATAAATCAGGCAACCATAGCCGATATATGAGGCGAAGAATGCGATGCCCGTGCCGTTCAGTCCGAATTGTTTTATGCAAACCCACGCGAGTCCGATCTGGAATAACCCAATGGAAAGCTCGCTCAGGAAGATCGCTTTACGTGCACCTTTCGCTCCGAGAATGAAACCCATCGGCCAACTCGCGACGCGCAACAACATGCCGAGACAAATCCAACGTAAGACTTCCACTGCTGGTCCAAACTTCGTCGAATAAAATAAATCAATGACCAGCGGCGCAAAGGTCAATGTCCCCAAAACTCCAGGCCCTGCCATCAGCAAACCCACTTCCGTCTGTTCGTTCACGAGACGGTTGCATTCCGTGTTATCATTGGCCACGGCGGTTAGGCGTGGATAAAAGTCCGTGCCCATCGCCGATAGAATAAACCCGACGTAGATGCCGCCGAGTTGCCACGCCGCTGAATAATAACCCGCCGCGCTCTCATCCAATTGCCGTAGCACGATGATCCGAACCACATAGGCTACGGCCATGCTCATCAAGGCCGTCGTCATGAAGACGAATCCGAGCTTCAACAGACCGGAAACTTCCGCAGTTACTTCTGTCGTCGTCATGGTGACAGGCGCGACCTTGATTTTTCGCGCATACCACCATGAGGTCAGGATTCCCATCGCGGCAACACAGACAAGCGACGGCACGATTCCACGCTCCGGTTCACCTTGCTGGAAAAAATAGATGACGATACCGATGCTCAGAATTGTTCCGTAAAGCGCGCCTCGGACATTGATGCGAGCAAGATCGCCTAGGCGTCGCATCCCCTGCACCACTGCGGCCTGCCCTGCGGAAACGTCAGCGAAGAAGACCGCCAAGGCCAACAACATCAACGAGCCTGCCTGCTCAATGTTTCCGAAACTGAATTGAGAAATCGGCCTGGAGAAAATCACCAACAGTAGCGCACCCAATGCTCCACACACAAACGCCACCCGTCGCAATGTCGTGACGGTGCGCGCGAGCCGTATCGCATCGCCACTACCATCGGCTTCTGCAATCTGGCGTACGCCACTTGTGTTGATACCCATGCCACCGACAGCGCGAACCAAATCCAGAATTGATCCATAGACACCAAACAAACCAAACCCCGCCGGCCCCAGCAGCAGAGCCATCACCTTCGTCCGAACGATGCTCAGAGCAAGATTGACAGCCGATGAGCCACCGATGATCGCGGACGACTTGAGGATTTGCCCGTAGGTTTTTTTACCTGAAGGCGTCAATTCGGCAGCTTGGTTTGCGAGAGCCATTGGAGCATCAGACTGACAGGATTACGAGAGCGACTGCGTGGCGGCAATGGTCTGGTTGATGACCTCGCTGGCCTGTGCTTGTTCCAGGTGCGGCCCGATGGGAAGACTCAACACCGTGTCCGCCAATTCTTCCGAGATGGGGAAACTGCCGCGCGTAAAGTTCCGGTCGGCGTAGGCGCCAGCAAGATGTGCGGGCACAGGATAGTGGATCAACGACCCCACGCCTCCGTCGGCAAGCTTCTGCTGCAAGCTGTCACGCTTGGCATGTCGGACGACGAACAGATGCCAGACGGGTTCAGCCCAATCCGGCACGAAGGGCAACGTCAGCGATTTCGCTGCGCCAAGTTCGGCAAGATAACGCGCCGCAACTGTTTGCCTGCGCTTGTTCCACTCATCCAACTTGCGGAGTTTTGCACGCAAGAAGGCAGCTTGCAGTTCGTCCACTCGCGAATTGAAGCCCGCTTCATCGTGAAAATATTTTTTCTTCGAGCCGTAGTTCCGCAACGTCCTCACACGATCCGCCAAGACAGAATCATTCGTCGTCACTGAGCCAGCGTCGCTGAAGGCGCCGAGGTTTTTGCCTGGATAAAAACTGTGTGCGGCGGAGTCTCCCAGCGAACCGGTGCGCTTGCCTTTATATCGCGCTCCCTGTGCCTGCGCGCTGTCTTCGATGACTTTCAATCCATGCTTGCGCGCGATGGCGTTGATCGCATCCATGTCTGCGGGTTGTCCGTAGAGATGCACCGGCATGATGGCTTTGGTGCGCGGAGTGATGGCGGCTTCGATGGCTGCGGGATCAAGGTTGTAAGTTCTGCGATCCGGTTCAACCGGCACAGGCGTGGCGCCCGCATAGGAAACCGCCAGCCAGGTGGCGATGAAGGTGTTCGTGGGCACGATGACTTCGTGACCTGCGCCGATGTCGTAAGCGCGAAGAATGAGATGCAATGCATCTAGACCGTTGCCGACGGCGACGCAATGTTTCACTTCGCAATAAGTTGCGAACTCAGCCTCGAACGCCTCGAGTTCTTTACCAAGCAAGTAGTAGCCCGAATCCATCACCCGATGGTATGCGGCGTCACACTCTGTGCGGAGTTCATCGTAGGTCGGCTTTAATTCGAGGAAGGGTATTTTCATGGTTTCACAGAAGCAGCGTTCAAAAATTCCTGATAGTCGCGATAATAATCAGATTCATCGTAATGGTTTGAGGCGAGAACCATGCAAACCGACCCGGAAGAAAAATTGTCCAGTTCACGCCAGATCATCGGGCAGACATACAGTCCGTTATATGAACGGTTCAAGTGGATGCGTCGCTTGTTCTTGCCGTCGTCCAGCACGACATCAAAACTGCCCGACATGGCGATGATGAGTTGATGCAAATCCTTGTGAGCATGACCGCCGCGTTCCGCGCCTCCGGGCACGTCATAAAGATAATAAACGCGACGTATATCAAACGGCACATGGCGACCGCCTTCAATGAAGGTAAGATTGCCACGGGGATCCCCGATCTTCGGCAGATCAATCATTTTACATTTTTCAAGTTGCATGATTTACGAATGCTCTTTTGAAACGGCCTTTTACAAATCAGATTGCGATTAGAGTGCCGGTGTTACATCACCCTCGGTGGTCAGATTCCTGATTTCGTTATCTGAAATCTGTTCAAAGCGTTGCCCGCATCCACAGGCGACACGATGATTGACTGGATCTGGAAGCCTGTTCCCACAACGACACACCCAGCCCACCAAGCGCGCCGGATTGCCGATCACCAAGCCATAATTTGGGACGTTGTGCGTGACAACGGCCCCCGCCCCCACCATCGCCCACTGTCCGATGGTCAGGCCGGGAAGAATGGTGGAGTTGCCGCCCAAGCTGCATCCCTCCTTCAATAACATCTGCGGAAACACAGATGGATACTTCCGACTGCGTGGATTTTTATCATTGGTAAAGCAGACGCTCGGCCCTAGGAACACGTCGTTCTCAACGGTCATCCCATCCCAGAGATACACGCCTGATTTTACTGTCACGCGATCTCCCACACGCACATCGCCTTCGATGAACGTATGGTCGCAGACGTTACAATCCTCTCCAATCGTCGCACCGGGAAGTATATGTGCGAACGCCCAGATGCGGGTGCGAGCGCCAATCATCGCGCCCTGTTCCACAATCGCACTTGGATGACAGAAATAGTCGTTCATGCTCCGGACTTCGTTTTGCTTTTCGTCGCCAAATTCCATCTTTGCCTTTAGACCATGATCTGCTTCAGCAGTTTTTCCAAATCAGCGATGTTCACGTAGAAGTTGTCGTGGATAAAAAAGTCATCTTTCTTCGCCGGCACAGCCAGCAAGTGCGCCAACTCCACACCCGCCACGTCCGCCAACTGTTGGAAAATATAATAGTTGAAAACCTCGAATTGCTTCGGAGAAAAGATCACGGCTTTCGTTCCCGGTTGCATAAATGCCATGTTGGAGAAAGCGGCACCGGACGCACCCACAAGCACTTTGGCCGATGAAAAGAGTTCGACCTGTTCGACGAATGTGAGCTCATGGGCATATACGATTTCAAAGCCATTGCTCCGCATCAACCGCTCAACCTCATCCGCGTTGATGATCCGTCTGACCTGGCTTGCGATTCGTGGCAAATAAATCTTCCGCGTGGGAGCGGTATGACTCGCGAGATCGCGGAACGAATCCCTCGTGGTTTGCACCGCATACTTGTCCACCGCGTAATCGCGCTCGGCATCCACTTTGTGCCGGCTGTTGTCCAACGAAAACCAGAATGGCGACACGTAAAACAGTTTGTCGCAAGAAACCAACTCCCCGCGTCGAACAATTTCGATTTCATGCGGGAACTTGATCAGCCGCCGCATCGCCTCCATTCCACTCGGCAAAATATCGTTATCTATCAGTAGGGTGAAACTGTCGTGACGACCAGCCTTGTTCAGGTTTGAAATAAAATAATTCAGACGCGGCAGACACTCGAAAAGCCAGTGATAGAAATTAAACGAATGTTCCTTCAACAGATGTATTCCGACTTTGACACGCCCGCGTCCGCCCAGCCGAGTGAATGTGTTGAAGTTTAATTTCCGGCGACTCGCATCGGTGAACTGATACAAGTCTGGTGCTTTGGAATCGTGAAGGGATTCGGTGTGCAATAATTCAGGATGGAGAACCTTTCCTCCGCGCACGACCGCATTGGTCGAACCGATGACTTCCACATCATTCAATTCAAGCAGAAACAAATCCGGCACGGTCGCTTTGATGGCGGGCTGGCGGATCAGTTCCAGCCCTTGATCATACAATCGCGGCGATGACAGATCAGTGTGCCGGTTCGTGATGCTCGCGTGCGCCAGAAACTTTCCGAACTCCGTGTAATCCTTCACCAGGTCGAGCGATAGCGTGCGCTTCTTCCCGATCTTTCGGATGAACAGATCAAGCCTGCGCTTCAATCCGCCTTCGATTTTGCGAGCGAAAGCTGTAACACCATTCCGCTTGGGACGGAGGCTGCGTTCGGCGTTGGATTTTATTCCATCCTGATTCATTAATGCGTTCTGGCGTGGCCAACGTCGCCAACAAACCCGTTCAGACGGACAACTCTTCCACTGGAACAACCAGTTGCGGTTTCAAATGCAGGTACCGTGTGGAGTAACGCTTCATATCAATATCCTTCCAAACACGCTGCACTTGCTCCTCGTTCAGCCCGACCAACGGCGCAACTTCGCTCGCCGGGATCGAGTGATTCTTCGCGTAGAGGCAAAGATCCATCTTCTCGTAAGGCAGCGAAAAATAAAATTCGTCCTGCCCTTGCGCTAGACTGTAAGTGTCGGTCGTCGGCGGACGGTTGCAGATTTTTGCGGGCACGCCGAGATACTCCGCCATCTGATAGACTTGGCTTTTGTAAAGATGAGCGATGGGCTTTATGTCAGCCGCTCCGTCGCCGAGTTTCACGAAGAATCCTTGATCGTATTCGAGGCGGTTGGGCGTACCAGCCACCGCGAAATTTAATTTGTCGGCGTAGTAATACTCCATCATCTTCCGCACGCGTTGCTTGAAATTCGTCGCAGCCAGAATTCCAAGATACGATTCCAACGGCAGACGCTTGGTCATCATCTTTCCATCGGGCGACTGCGCCACAACGCTGAAGAAGCTAAATCCTTGGTTCGTAAGGATGTTCTCCAACACGATCTTGCTTTTCCAACCCTTGCCGTATTCGGGTATCGCCAGTTGAATAGCTTTTTCCTGACGCGAATAACAGCCGACAGCTTCGAGAGTTTTGGTGATGTCCTCAATGGCAGAGTCGAAACCGAACGTGTTGGAGACCGATTGACTCAAATCCAACGTGTCGGCAGAGGAATGACAGTCAGGCATATGAATACCGAACACGCGGCTCTTTCCCAACGCCCGCACGGCCAACGCGGCGGTCACAGAACTATCAATGCCGCCTGAAAGTCCAAGAACAATACCGCGACGCTTGAAACCACTCAGCAGTTGCTGAATCTGACGCGTGATGATTTGAACCTGCGCTTCACAATCAAGTTTCAATGTTTCTTTTGAGAGTTTGGTTTGAGCCATAATTTTATGTTTTGTGTGATTGATTCCGTCAGTTTGAGTCCGCTGGCACTGCTGTCATTGTTGTCCCGGATTCCGCTTCGCGGAGAACTGATTTGAGTATCTTGCCAGATTGGGTCTTGGGAAGATCGTCGCGAAATTGAATCCACTTCGGATGTTTGAAACTTGGAAGTCGCCGCTGCAAATGCCCCTTCACTTCCTCCTCGGTCAGCGTCGTGCTGCACCGCACCACGAACGCTTTGATCGCTTCTCCCAACACTTCATCGGGCACTCCGATCACCGCCGTCTCCAACACGCCAGGGATTTCCAGCACGACATCCTCGATTTCTTTGGCACTAATCCGGTTGCCACCGGCCTTGATGATGTCCCGCGCGCGGCCCGTCAGAAAAATGTATCCGTCCGAATCTTCGTAACCCAGATCACCGGTGTAGTAATGACCGTGCTTCAAAACTTCCGCCGTCGCATCCGGGGATTTCCAATAACCCATCATGATGTTCGAGCCGCGAGCCGCGAGCTGTCCCTGCGCGCCAGTCGGCAACCGATGTCCCTGATCATCTACAACAACAACTTCCACGTTCGGAATGGCGCGACCAATCGAACCCCACTTCTGCGGCAACATTTCTGGTTCAACGTAGGTGAGGCGCGGACTCGCCTCCGTGCTGCCATACATGACGAAAAGTTTTGCGGGATTGAAAACTTCCACGACTTCCTTCTGCAACGCCGGAGCCATGCCGCCACCAGCTTGCGTGACAAAGCGCAGACTCGGAAACTTGCGCGATTTCAAATCCGTCTTTTTCAGCAAAATGGAAAACGTGGATGGCACACCGGCAAAGCCCGTCACTTCAAACTCGGCCATCGCATTCAGCACGGTCACGGGAAAAGCGAACTGATTATTGATGACCAGCGAGCCACCGCTTAGGAAATGGCTGTAAAGCAGCGAGCGTCCATAGACATAATAAAATGGCAGCACCACCATCATACGGTCGCTCTCGCGAAGATCCAGGTACTCGACGATGGATTGCGTGTTACTCGTCAGATTCAGGTGCGAGAGCATCACGCCCTTGGGTTCACCCGTGGATCCCGAAGTGTAAATCAACGATGCCAGATCGAGATCAATCCGACGCGCTGCCGTCACAGTCGGCAGTTCAGTTTGGAAAATATTCGCGAGAAAATGCGTCCGAACTGAATTCATCGCATCAGCCACTTTCTTCAAATCTTGATCCAATACCAGATGCTTCAATCTCGGCAGTTCAGCGATAATTTCTGACCACTGCCGCGCGAATTTATTCGCGGCGACCAACACCACTGCTTCGCAATCGAGCAACAATAGTTTGAGACCATCGGCGGCGAGTTCCGTGTTGAGCGAGACTTCGACCGCGCCTGCCTTGAGCGCGCCGAAATGGGCAGCAACATAATCAAAAGAATTCTCCAGCAGGATGGCAACGCGTTCTCCCGGCTTCACCCCCAACTGGATCAGGAATGCCGCCACTTGGTCAGCTTGACGATTGATCTCGGCGTAAGTTTTCCAGACGCCATTGAATCGCACCGCCGGTTTGTCCGGATAAGCGCGAGCTGACTTTTCTAATATTTCCTGGATCAACATACGCTGCCTGCACAGGTCGGTTGATTCTTCACACAACGGTTGATCACCTTCACATCGTCGCGCCCGGACAACGCCGCAGCCGGAGTGAAGTTTGAAACGAATCGCCGTTGCACGAGCAGCGTGGACAAAATCCCTACCAACGCCATGTCATCGGTTTCTCCAACCGCCTTACCCTGCTCTAACTTCGCAACGAGTTGACGCACAGCTATCGGATTAAAAATGCCCGATGCATTCAATGAAGATTCGGACAACAACTCACGCACATACTCCGGCGTGGCGTCGTTGAAAAAACTGCGATGGATCGGCGCGCGATATGGACGCTTGCGGCGTTTCCAGATTTGCTCCGGCAAGTATTCACTCGCTAACTGACGCAGTAGAAATTTATCCGTTAACCCCCGCAGTTTTAATCGAGCTGGCAAACGATTGCAAAACTCGACCACGCGGACATCGAGGAATGGATAACGCCCCTCGACTGAATGCGCCATCGCCACGCGATCCCCCTGCGACGCGAGCAGATATTGAGAAAGAAAAACGGTGATCTCCAAGTACTGCGCCTTCTCCAAGTCTCCCCAGTTTTGAAACCCATCAGGATAACCCGGACCAACGCGCCCGGCACTTTGCTGCTCGGCAATCGCTGCGCCGAAATCTTTGGAGAGAAAACGACAAGTGCGACGGGTGTTGCGCCAGCGGATCGCGTGCGAATAATCGGGCGCGTCAGTCTCTTTCAATCCAGCTCCGAAGAACGCCGCAAGATAAGACGCGCCAGCAGCATTGAGATCGGCGATGTCGGGATAAAGTCGCTTCAATAAGAGTTGCCGCCATTTGGAATCAGGGTTCTGCGCCCAAAAGCGACGCACCTTGGACTCTTTGAAAATATCATAGCCGCCGAGAAACTCATCCGCGCCTTCGCCAGTCAACACAACCTTGAATCCGCGATCCCGAACCAGCTTCGACAATAAAAACATCGGCACGGGCGATGTCCGGGTAATGGGAGTTTCGGTGTGCCAGATCACTTCTGGAAAAGCATCCCCGATGTCGGCGTGCGTCGCTTGCACCACATGATGATCTGTGCCGAGATACGCCGCCATCTCGAGTTGAAATTTGCTCTCGTCGTATTGCTGATCGTTGAACGCGATGGAGAATGTATCCAGCTTGCTCACTCCTAACTTCCTAACGATGGCAGCGATGATTGACGAATCAAGTCCACCACTCAAGTAAGCTCCCACCGGCACATCAGCACGCAAACGGATACGCGCGGCATCCTTCAACAATTCATGAAACTCCACGACGTAATCGGCGAGGCTGCGTTCCTTTCGCGACGAGTTTGCATTTGAATTCAGCGCGCCTCCTGAAATATCAGGCTTCCAAAAAGCTGTTACAGAAATCTTCCCGTCTTTCGCCTGAAGATAATGCCCGGGCGGCACATCAACGATCCCCTGAAAACAGGTGCGCGGTGACAGCGTGCTCCAGTAGGTGAGTATTTGATCAATCGCAATCGGATCAATCTGCGCGTTGACGCCGGGCACGGTCAGGATTGATTTGATCTCCGAAGCGAAGATCAAACGCCGACAGTTTTGCGTGTAGAACAATGGCCGCACCCCCACACGATCCCGTGCGAGAAACAAGGAACGATCACGCTCATTCCAGATGGCGATGGCGAATTGCCCATTGAGCTGGCGCAAGCATTCCGGCCCGTATTCCTCGTACAGATGCAGGATGACTTCCGTGTCGCAGTGGGTTGAGAAGCGATGCCCCCTGGCCTCCAAGTCCGCGCGTAGTTCAACGTGATTAAAAATCTCGCCGTTAAAAACAATCCAAAGACTCTCGTCTTCGTTCGTGATCGGCTGCTGACCGCCGGACAAATCGACGATGCTGAGTCGCGCATTGCCCAAGGCAACCTGATCGTTCAGATAAATGCCAAACTGATCTGGCCCGCGATGGCGCACCATCGCCAGCATTTGACGCAATGCGCCTTCCGTAGGCGCGGGAGCTTCCGCGAGGTTCAGGATTCCCGCAATGGCACACATCGGTGGGTTTGAAACGGACTACGCCGCCTCATGCTTGTTTGCGACGGATGTAATCGGCGAGCTTTTGAACGGAATCGAAATTGTCCGGCAAGATGTCCTCCGGCGGCACGGTGACCTTGAACGCGTTTCCGATGAACGTGACAAGCTCCATCACGCCGATCGAATCAATGATGCCAGCCTCCAGCAACGACGCATCGTCGGCATATGTGAAGCCGTCTCCACTAAACAGCATGTTTTCAGCGATAAATTTTTTGATCTGTGTTTTCAAACTGGCTTCATCCATCGGCATATTATTATTTCGGTTTGTTTGTTTGTAAAAACGGTTCGTATTGAAGGCTTGCTCGCACGAAGCGGGCCATCCTGTCGCTATTCCACTGCCAGCCACCCCTGCTTTTCATCGGTGTCAATTAATTCAATATTGAGATTATTCTTCGCCAAAAAGAATGCAATGTCGTTGTTCTTAAAGGCTTCTCCGGGCTCCGGCGGCACGAGGAACTTGGCTTCCTGCGATTCCAAAACTGGGATCTGAACCTTCATATCGTCGCACCGAAAACAAAGGTGATGCAATCCGCCACCGCGCCTAGCGAACATGAAAATGGGAGATGTCGCATCGGCTGGCTCGACAAGTTTGACCGGGATCGAACCTTTCTTGGCCATGAAAACCACGCGGACTTTTTGCCGGGTGTTCAAAACGATGTCGGAATTTTTCCGATAACCGAACATCTCCTCCCACTGTTGGATGCCTTCTTCCAAAGAACGCACCACGATTCCGATGTGATCCACGATCATGGCTGTGGCTTGCTGGCGTTCTGTTGGATCCAAACTTCGTAGCCGATACCTTCCCACGGCATACCGCGATCAAATCGCTTCATCCATGGGTAGGGATTGCCTTTGCCCATAGCGACGTATGTTCTGATGTCCATGACAACCTTGATCGGATCGCCCATCGCGAGTGAAAAATCTGGCAGCCGTTTGTTCACCACGGAGTTTGCACCAACAAGACAATTCTCTCCCACTTTGATGCCAGGCAAAATCACCGCATGAACCCCCACCTGTGTGTAGCTGCCAATGAACCCGCCACGGATGTCATTGGACGGCGGATAGGGATCATTCGTCATCACCGAATACGGATACATGAAGACAAAATCACCGATTGAAGAGCCTTGCGCGAGATGCACGCTGCTGTGCAGTCGGCAAAAATTTCCAATTTTCACCTGTCCTTGAATGTCCGAGAGCGTCCCCACAGAACACGACTCCCCAATGGTTGTGTTCTCGCGGATCGTGACGCGATGGCCGGATGAAAAATGCGCTCCGATAGTGCATGCGGCGTAGATGATCGTATGACTCCGAATAATTGAATTTGCACCGATAACCGTCGGCGGATTTACATAGGCAGGATCGCGGTAATAAGAATTCAGCGGCTCACCGAGAACCGTGTCGTTGCAAATGACCGAATCATCCCCGATCACGACGTTGTCATAGATGGTGCAGCTATCGCCGATCCGGACATTCTTGCCAATCTTAGCACTGGGACTCACAAAAACATTTCGCCCGTTGAATTTCATTTATTGATTTCAGTAACTATTGTTTTCCAACCCCTAAACCAGTT
>JANPGI010000255.1:0-6805 GCA_031423875.1 Verrucomicrobiota bacterium
GGGGTGGTGGTTTTGGTGTTTACTGGCTAAATTTGTCGTGGTTCTTTGGTCGTGTGTGTTGTGGTTTTCCCCGCGCTTTGCCGGGCTCTCTACTTCCCACCTTCGACCTTCGACTCCAGTTCTGCCAAACCCTGTCATCACTTCATCCGCGATGAGCAATGCGCCGTTCGCTCTTGCGATGACTGTGACTTGCTTTAACCAACCAACCGGCTGCGGGATCATTCCCGCCGCGCCTTGCATGAGTGGCTCGAAGACGAAAGCCGCGTAAGGATTGCCGCGTTTCTTTTGCGTGGAGAATTTCTTTTCCACCAGACTCACACATTCCCAGTTGCATTTGCGATAGTCGCGCGCGTCGGCACGTTCGGGTTTGGCTTTGTTGAACGGACAGCGATAGCAATACGGCGACATGACCTTGTCTGTCTTGAACAACATTCCACCGTAGGCTTTGTGGAACAGGTCAATGTGGCCGAGCGAGACCGCGCCGATGGTGTCACCGTGATAGGCGCCGTCGAGCGAGAGAAAGCGCGGATGGGGCGAGGCAGCTGACAAGCCATGCCCGGCTCGCGAGGACGCTCGCCCCACCGTTTTGGCGCGAGTGCGGCGGGTGAATTCGTAGGCGAGTTTGAGTGCGACTTCGAGTGCGGTGGATCCGTCGTCGCTGAAAAACACCTTTCGCAATTGCCGATTGCCGATTCCCGATTGCCGATTGGAAATAGCGACAAGTTTCGTCGCCAGCAAACTTGCCGGTTCGTTCGCGAAGCCTAGCGCGGAGCTGTGGGAAATCTTTTTCAACTGTCGCTGGATGGCGGCGTTGATCTTCGGATGCTGATGACCGTGAAGGTTCGTCCAGATGGAGGAATTCGCGTCGAGGTATTGCTTGCCGTGAACATCTCGCAAGACCGCGCCTTTGCCTGACGTGATGACGATAGGCTCGCGCTTCAGCCAGTCGCGCATCTGGGTGAACGGATGCCAGACGTGCGCGTGATCGAGTTGAGCGAGAGAGGGCATTTTTGATTTACGATTTACTATTTGCGATTTGGGACAACGCCTGTGTGAGTTCGGAGACGTCGTCGGATGTGTGAGCCGCAGTGAGTGTAACGCGGAGTCGGGCCGAGCCACGAGCGACAGTCGGGTATCGGATTGCGGGGACGAACAAGCCTTGTTCGCGGAGCGTTGCAGAAGCGGCGACGGCGGCAGATTCATCGCCGATGAGGACGGGAAGAATTGCCGATTGGCGATTGGTGATTGGCGATTGTAATTCAGCCACGCGCGTCCAGAGTAGTTTGTTGAGTGTTTTGCCTTCGTTCGTTTGCACCAATATAATTCCCGCAGTCGCGGCGGCAGCAGCAGCAGGAACAGGCGCGGTGCTGAAGATGAAGCTGCGGGCGCGATTGATGAGATAATCAATCAGCGCGCGGCTGCCGCAGATATAGCCGCCGCTCGCGCCGAGTGCTTTGCCGAGCGTGCCCATCTGGATTTCGATGCGGTCGCTGACGCCGAGCGCTTCGCCCAGGCCGCGACGGTTTACGCCGTAGAGTCCGGTGGCGTGCGCTTCATCCACCATCAGCCATGCGCCGTATTTTTCTTTCAACGCGACGAGTTCTCCCAGCGGCGCGGCGACGCCATCCATCGAGAAAATGGATTCGGTGACGATCAAGGTTCTGGTTTCTGGCTTCTGAGTTCTGACTTCCGACGTCGCCCATTTTAAGATGTCTTCCAGATCATTCAGATCGTTGTGGTCGAAGACGCGGAGTTTTGCACCACTGAGTTTCGCGGCGTCCACGATGCTGGCGTGAACCAGCTTGTCCACGATGACGATGTCGTCCTTGCCGAGCAACGCTGTGATGGTGCCCACGGCAGCGGCGTAGCCGGTGGAAAATGTGAGTGCGGCTTCCGTGCCCTTAAAGGCTGCGAGCGTTTCCTCAAGTTCATGAAACGGTGCGAGCGAGCCGCAGATGAGCCGCGATGCGCCTGAGCCTGCGCCAAATCTCTCCACGGCTTTGATGGCCGCTTCTTTCAACGCAGGATGATTTGCGAGGCCGAGATAATCATTGGAGGAAAAGTTGAGCAACAGGCGTCCGCCGATCTCGACGCGTGGGCCTTGCGCTGAATCCACGCGGCGTAATTCACGCAACAAGCCAGCCTCATTGATGCTGGCGAGGCGGCGATAAAGTTCTGATTCGAATGGATTCACGCGGCGCACAGATAAGCAGGCAGGGCAGGGGAAGGAAAGAAAGTCTGTGACCTTGTCAGCAGCTTCAATCAAGTATGAGCCAGCTTATCCAGAAAATTAACTGCGCAGAAAGTAGTGAAACAATTCACAAAGAGTCTTGCGGTGGAGCGTGTGGCTTAGTAATTATTTTTCATCGTCGCGGTGTGGGTAGTTCCAAACCAGAAGTTCACGCGATGATTTTTCCAACAATGCTGGCCTCTGTCGGGTCGGATTTCGGGTCAGAGTGTTTTCGTATTCACAGAATTTTTGACGGACTAAACGCGATTTGCAATGTCAGCAATTTTTCCGAAGTGGACAAACAAACTACCGTTGATCGTCATCGTCGGCGGGATGCTGACGGCGGGCGCCGTCACGGCGGGCGTGTGGTATTACTTCACCCCTAAATATTTTCGCGTGGGTTACCAGCCCATCCAGCCCGTGGCATTCTCCCACGCTACCCATGCAGGGCAGCTTGGCATTGATTGCCGCTATTGCCACAGCATGGTGGAGAAATCCTGGTTCTCGAACATCCCATCCAGTTCCACCTGCATGAACTGTCACAATCAGGTGTTGAAGGATGATCCGCGTCTGGCGTTGGTGCGCGAGAGCGCGGCCAGCGGCAAGCCGATTCCGTGGGTGCAGATCCATCGCGTGCCGGACTTTGTTTATTTCAATCACTCGGTTCACGTGAATCGCGGCATCAGTTGCGTGGAATGTCACGGGCGCATTGATCAGATGGAGGAAGTTTATCATGCCAAGCCGTTGAGCATGTCGTTCTGTCTGGATTGCCATAATAACCCTGCTGCGAAGGTTCGCCCGGCAGACAAGATCACCGACCTCGGTTGGACGCCGAGTTCAGACCCCGCCATCGCGGCGCAGAAGCAGGCGCAGGATGGCAAGAAGTTCGTCCACGATTTCCGTGTCGAGTCTCTTAATAACTGCTCGGCCTGTCACCGATGAAAACAATTCCCCTTACGGACACAACGCCAGTCGCAGGTCGTCATTATTGGCGCGGTCTTGATCAACTCGCGGACACGCCGGAGTTCAAGACGTTTCTCGAACGTGAATTTCCTGCGAACGCCAGTGAACTGACAGATCCTGTTTCCCGCCGTCACTTCGTCAAGATCATGTCGGCGTCGTTCGCGCTCGCGGGCATCGGGCTTGGCGCGACGGGTTGTCGTCGTCCCGAAGACAAGTTGCTGCCGTTCGGCAAGGCGGCGGAAGGTTTCATTCACGGCACGTCGCAGTTTTTTGCGACCGCAATGCCGACGCGCGGCGGAGCGATTCCGCTCGTTGCGAAGTCTTACGAAGGTCGTCCGATCAAGGTGGAGGGCAACGCGCTGTTCCCCGGCAGCAATGGCGGCACGGATCGTTTCGCCCAAGCGTCCATCCTGAATCTTTATGATCCAGATCGCGCGACGCGATTTGCGAAGGGTGCTGGCAAAGATCGAGCGGCGATCACTTCCGGCGAAGCGCTCGAAGCACTCGCGGGAATTGCGAACAAGTTTGCGGGCAATCAAGGTGCTGGTCTGGCTTTGCTCGGTGAGCGAACCAATTCACCTTCGCGTCGGCGTCTGCATCAGGAGATCGCGAAGAAATTGCCGCAAGCCAAGTGGTATCTCTACGACGCGATTGATTCCGAGATTCATCAGCGCGCCGCGACCAAGGCGTTCGGCAAGTCCGTGAAGCCGTTGTTCCGCTACGATGTGGCGGATACGATTCTCGCGCTCGACTGTGATTTTATCGGTGGCGAAGAAGACGCCCACAACAGCATCCGTCAGTTCACCGGCAAGCGGAAGATCGAGAAGCCGGAAGATGGATTGAACCGTCTTTACGCGGTGGAATCGCTGTTCACGCTCACGGGTGTGAATGCGGATCATCGCTTGCGCATCGCGGCCAGCGCGGTCATCCAGGTGGCGGCGGCGATCGCGGCGGAGCTTGGCGTCAACGTCGGCACGTTGGTTTCCGGCTCCAAAGTTGATCTTACTAATAGCAAGAAGTGGATCACCGAGTGCGCGAAAGATTTGAAGGCGACTGGCGGCAAGTCGCTTGTCGTCGCGGGCGTTCGTCAACCGATGGCGGTGCATCTGATCGTCGCGGCCATCAACGAGAAGCTCGGCAACATCGGCAAGACGGTGGAGCTCGTCGAAGCTCCGGCGGCAATTTCCGCTGGCATCAGCGAACTCGCGGAGTCCTTGAACAAGGGCGAAGTGGACACGCTCGTCATCGCGGGAGCGAATCCAATCTACAACGCGCCTGCTGATCTGAAATGGACGGAGACACAGCGCAAAGCCAAGACGGTGGTGCGCCTCGGTTACTACGAAGACGAAACCGGCGCAGCTTCCGATTGGCATTTTCCACTGGCGCACTATCTCGAATCTTGGAACGACGGTCGTACCAGTGACGGCACGCTCGTTCCGGTGCAGCCGCTCATTGCGCCGTTGTTCGGTGGCTTGAGCGATTTGGAATTCATGGCGCGTCTCGCGGGTTTGACCGAGACGAATCCGAACAAGATTGTTCGCGCCACATTTGCAGCTATCACTGGTGACAGTTCCGAAGCCGCTTGGAATAAATTTTTGCACGATGGTTTCGCCGCAGGCACGGCGATGAAGAAGACCAGCGCAAGCTGGAGTTCGTCCTCGCTCAACGAAGCGCTCGCTGCGCCGACCGCGACTGCGACCAGCAAAGACAACCTCGAAGTCGTGCTCTATCGCGACATGAAGTTGGATGACGGTCGCTACGCGAACAACGGTTGGTTGCAAGAGTTGCCCGATCCGATCACGAAGATTGTTTGGGACAACGCGGTGCTTGTCAGTCGCAAGACGGCGAAGGTGCTCGGTGTCGAGAACGGCGACGTGGTGGAACTTTCTGTCGGTGGTAAGACGATCAAAGGTGCGATCTGGACGCAGCCCGGCATGGCGGATTTTTCGCTGGGCATCGCGCTGGGATACGGACGCGAGCAGGTGGGTCGTGTCGGAGTCGGCACGGGTTTCAGTGCTTATCCGCTTTACAGCACCAAGACGGGTTACATCGTCAGTGGGGTGTCGCTGAAGAAAGTTGGCGGCGATAAATATCCGATCTCTTGCACGCAGACGCACTGGAGCATGGAAGGTCGCGCGATCGTGCGCGAGGCGAACCTGGAGCAGTTCAAGTCGCATCCCGATTTTGCGGACAAGATGAACGCGCCGGTGCCGCCGCGTCCCGCGAATCACGTGGGCGAATGGCCCGCGCCGATCTATGCGAACCCGCTGGATGAAGCCAAGAAGAAGGCGTTGCATCAGTGGGGCATGGCGATTGATCTGAACGGTTGCGTGGGTTGCGGTACCTGCGTCGTCGCGTGTCAGAGCGAGAACAACATCCCGATCGTCGGTAAAGACCTCGTTTCGCGCGGTCGCGAGATGCACTGGTTGCGGATTGATCGTTACTACTCCGCCGATCCGACGAAGCGCGCGTGGAACTCAACCTTCAAGAAGGACGAAAACCAGCAGTTCGAGGAGTGGATTGACGATGTGCAGGCGGTGAACCAGCCGATGCTGTGTCAACATTGCGAAGCCGCGCCGTGCGAAAGTGTTTGTCCGGTCAATGCGACTGTTCACGACCACGAAGGTTTGAACGTGATGGCGTACAATCGTTGTGTGGGTACGCGTTACTGCTCGAACAACTGCCCGTACAAGGTTCGCCGGTTCAATTATCTCGATTACAACAAGCGTTCACTCAAGGAACTCAAAGGCCCGTTCTATCCGACGACGTTGCTGCACAGCACGGAAGGCGAATGGGATCTGGCGCGCTGGTGGAAAAACCAGGACGCGGGCATGCGCTTGGACGACGAGTGGGATTTGATCCGCATGTTGAAGAATCCTGACGTGACCGTCCGGATGCGCGGCGTCATGGAGAAATGCACGTTCTGTATCCAGCGCATCGAAGGTGCGAAGATCGCCCAGAAGGTCAAGGCGGGTGAATCCGGAGACGTGGTCGTTCCGGACGGCACGATCAAGACTGCGTGCGAACAGGCTTGTCCGGCAGGCGCGATTGTGTTCGGCAACATTGCTGATGACAACAGCCGCGTGGCGAAGCTTAAGAAACAACAGCGGGATTACTCGGTGCTGGATTTCTTGGAAACCAAACCGCGCACGACTTATCTGGCGAAGGTGCGGAATCCGAATCCGGCGATGCCCGATTACGCAGACCCGTTCACGTTCGACGAATTTGAGAAACAGAATGGAAACCCATTTGGACACGGTCACAGCGAGTCCGCTCCGTCCCACGCAGAACCGGCCCATGCCGGTGAGAAAGGAGCGCACTAATGTCTGACGCCGCAACAGAGATCAAAGTGCCGGTTGTTCCCGCCGAACTGGAGCGTATCCCACTCGTTCAAAACAATCGCAGCTTCGGCTGGATTTCCGACCGCGTCTCCGCGATCACCGAAGGCAAAACACCCAAGTGGTGGTGGGCGGCGTTCATTCCGAGCGTCAGCCTGCTGGGCCTGCTAGGGGCGATGCTGTTTTACCAGGTCACAACGGGCGTCGGCGTTTGGGGCAACCATCACCCGACGATGTGGGGCTGGGACATCATCAACTTCGTGTGGTGGATCGG
>JANPGI010000256.1:0-3440 GCA_031423875.1 Verrucomicrobiota bacterium
ACCGAGACGGCGGAGATCGCCATCGAAGCCGCGCTCACGGGTCACCAAGTTCTCTCTACAATGCACTGTAACGACGCTGCGGGCGCGTTCGCGCGTCTGGATGACATGGGCATCGCGCCGTTTTTGATCTCGTCCTCCGTCATTCTTTCTTGCGCACAACGCCTCATGCGCCGCATCTGCTCTCACTGCAAAGAGCCTGTCACCTACCCAACCAAGATGTATCAGGACCTTTTGATGGACTCGACGGCGTTCGACGGTGTCACCTTATTCCGTGGTCGTGGCTGTGAGCGTTGCAAAAACTCTGGTTACGCCGGACGTCTTGCCATCATCGAAGCCATGACAGCCTCCGATGAGATCCGCAAGCTTGTCATTTCCCGGGGCAGCACTCGCGAGTTAAGCAAGGTCGCCGTGGGTCAGGGCATGAGGACGCTTCGCATGGTGGCGTTGGATCGCGCTCGGGATGGTGTTTCCACGCTGGAGCAAGTGCTTGTGATGACAGCCTCACACTAAGCGAAGGCGGCAAGTCGCACCGATTTGGCCTTTGGATTGTTTCATGACCGGATAATCCGTTGAACTCGTTCATTCGGAGAGGGAAAAATGCCTCTCTCCGTCCAAATCCAGCCCCAAAAATCGACTTCTTCAAGGGTCGATTTGTCCACAGCTTCCAATTCAAAATGAATTCCTCTTTGACACTGCGCGGCGCGGTTGGCATCGTGGCGCACTTTTTATGGCTGAACTTATTGGTAATTTACTCGTCGCTCAATCCGGTGGACCCACTGCCGTCATCAACGCCAGCCTCGCTGGCGTCATCCAAGAAGCGGGCCGTCACGAATGCATTGAAGAGATTTATGGCGGGCTCAACGGCATCCTCGGCATCCTGAACGAGGAGTTGGTGGACATCAACGAAGAGAAATCGCGCGCCATCGAAGGCTTGAAATACACCCCCGGCGCCGCGCTCGGCACATGCCGCTACAAGATTGATTTCAAGAAAAAGGCTGAGGCAGCAGCCAAGGACATGGATCGGCTGTTCGAGGTTTTTGCCGCGCACAACATCCGATACTTCCACTACATCGGCGGCAACGACTCTCAAGACACCGCGCACAAGATCCATGAGCAAGCCCTCGTACGCGGCTATGAATTGCGTGTCAACGGCGTGCCCAAGACAATCGATAACGATCTCCCTCATACCGACCACTGCCCCGGTTACGGCTCGGTGATCAAATACGTTTGCGCCACCGTCATGGAAGTGACGTGTGACGTCAGCGCTATGGCGACGGATGATGGCGCGTGCTTCCTGCTGGAAGTCATGGGCCGCCGTGCGGGCTGGATCGCAGCCGGAGCAGTGTTGGCGAAACGCTTGCCGAGCGATGCGCCTCACATCATTTTGGTTCCTGAAATCCGCTTGGACGAACCCGCGTTCCTCGCGAAGGTTCAAGAAGTCGTCGCAGCCAACAAATATTGCGTCGTGGTCGTAGGCGAAGGCCTTTGCAACGCGGCTGGTCAAGAGATCGCCGCTGATTCGACGCGCGTTGATGCTTTTGGTCACCCGGTGCTTTCTGGCGCCGCAGATCATCTGGCTGACATCATCACCGAGAAACTCAAGATCAAGACTCGCACAGTCAAACTCGGCTATGCCCAACGCGCCGCCGCACACTTCGCGAGCTTGACGGATGCGACCGAAGCCGCAGCTTGCGGAGAAGCCGCCGTGCGCGCCGCTGTCGCAGGACAGACAGGATTCATGGTCAAGATTGTGCGCGAGCAATCCTCGCCTTACAAGTGGACCACAGGGTTGCAGCCGCTGGGCGATATCGCGAACGTGGAACACTTCATGGAACGCGACATGTTCACGGCGGACGGTTTCATGCCGAACGAGAAGTTCATCGAGTACGCCCGTCCGTTGATCGAAGGCGAGGTCAAAGTCGCGATGGAAGGCGGACTTCCCAAGTTTGTCGCGCTGGCGAAATCCCCCGTTGAAAAGAAGCTGCCCGCTCGGGGTTGAGCAGGTGGCTCAGGCGGTTTTGCGACTGCGCTGCGCCACAAGCAGCGCCCCGCCTGCGATCAACAGCGTAGCCGTGGTCGGCTCTGGCACGACTTCAATCGGAACACACGCGGCATTGTGCCAGAGGTAATCCCATTTGGAGACGCCCGAGTCCTCCTGCGTGATGTCACCAAACCCGATCCGCTCCTCGTTTCCATTCAGAGCTAGGTCATAGATGACCGAGCCTGTGAACAACGGGTTGGCTGAATGGTCGTAATAGACATTGATCGCACTTCCAAGCGTGATGCCAGAAACCTCGATCCGATACGTGTGAAAGATATCATCCGTATCTACGGATGAAGCTCCCGCTCCACGGGTATTATTTCCGCCCGCAAGCCAGACGTCGTCACGCCCCAGATAAAGCACGCTGCCCAATCCACCACCAAGCCCGAAATAGACCGCAGTAGGCGAGAGCGTGTCCACACAGGCATTCCGCCACCATGTGCGAGTTTTGAATTCGATCGTCAGCGTGTTCGGAATATCAAGACATCCGGCCGATTCGAAGTAAGACAACCTGCGATTTTGAACCGTGTCTATGAGCATGAAGTGTTCGTAGATGGCGGGTGTCACAGAACGGGAATCTCCGTGGTATGTCCAGTTGGTGCTCGCCTGACTCGGCCATAGCCCTGAACTTGCCGACCAGCTTTCAATCCCAGCCTGAGCTGTGAATAGTGATCCCGCAAGGGTGACAACCGACAATAACCGAAAACGAATTCTCATACGACTTTTACTTCCCATGTTACTTGACCTCCGACCAACTGAACTCAGTTGATTTTTGGTGGCGAACCATATCCCACAGCCAATCCATCGCAACGCGTGCAAGGAGAAATGCAGGGGTTTTATCTACGGCAACACTTGAGTAATTTTACGGAAACGGAAAGTTCGACAGGAGACGGCAGGAGATATCGCTGCTGTTAGCAGATGAAAACTTACTGAAAACTGGAAGTCGAACTCGCCCGATTAAAAATGGCTCGGCTTGCGTTGGAGGAATTTCCCGCGGCCGTGTTTGCCGACGAATTTGCCATTGCGCACCGCCACTTGCCCGCGCACGGTCACGACGCTTGGGCGGCCCTCAATCTTCCAACCTTCAAACGCGCTGTAATCCAAGTTCATGCTCTGCGTCTTCACAGAGATTTTACCGCGATAGTTCGGATCATAGACCACGAGGTCGGCGTCGGCGCCGGGTTGGATCGCACCTTTGCGCGGGAAGAGATCGAAAGTCTTTGCGACCTGCGTGCTGGCGACGTTCACGAACGTGTGCAGGTCAATCTTTCCGGTCTTCACGCCGTAGGTGTAGAGCAGGTTCACGCGTTCTTCGAGTGACGGGATGCCATTGGGGATTTTGGTGAAATCGTTTTTGCCCATCTCCTTCTGCTTGCGAAAATCGAACGGTGCGTGGTCG
>JANPGI010000257.1:0-7971 GCA_031423875.1 Verrucomicrobiota bacterium
GGCAAGTTTGACCTCCGCGTCACGCACGGACTTTTCGCTCGCCCAGCGTGCGAGTTCGGGACTGCGATTGATGCGCGCGGCCAGTTCATCGAACGAGGGCATCGCTGGTCGGACAAACAAATCCGCCTGAAGTTCTGCAAAGTTCGCATTCGTCGCGCCCCACAGCGCGGCCAACTGGCGGCGCGCGACGAGCAATTCGTGTTCGGCGTGTTCTTCGTTGATGCGGGCGCGTGATAACAGAATGCGGGCGCGCTTTTCCTCAATCGGCGATGCGCTCCCGGCCTCCACGCGACGTTTGGCGAGCGCGAGCGTTTCCTCCGCGAGCTTCGTGCCTGCGCGGGCCAGCGTCACCTCATGCTGATCGCCCACGACGTGAACGAACTGCTCGGCCACGGCGGCGAGAACTTCGACGCGGGCGAGTTCTGCTTCGGTGCGTTTACGTTCGCGCTGGGCATCGGCGACTACGCCGCGCGCCGCACGTTTGCCGCCGATCTCAAATAGCTGGCTTAGTTGCAGGGTGGTTTGCGCTGAACGCACGCCGCGAAAATCCCCGCTGCCCAGCACATCTTCGACATCAAGTGAGAGCGTAGGATTGGGGCGCACCTCGGCTTGCAGCTTGCGCGCATCGGCGGCTTGCAGATCGAAGCCGTGTGCGATGAGCGCGGGATTGCGCGCAAGGGCAAGCGTGGCGGCTTCGCGCAAAGCGAGCGCGCTAGGCGGCGCGTTGGTCGTGTTTTCGGCGGCAGTTTCGACTGCGATGCAAGTGCAGCCGATTCCTCCCGCGAGCGCGAGGTGAACGAGTGAATGATGTAATTTTGACATAAGCAAACTATGGACAAAGACACGGGAAAAATTGGCAAGCACCGTCACACGACGGGTTGCGAAAGGAAAAACCTGAACACACCGCTGGCGCGGAGGATTCAGGGACAGCGAGGAATCAAATGAGCAAGACGGTCGTACGCAGACACAGCAAGCCTGCCATCACTGCGGGCGGCGGGCGGATAGTAGATTCGGTTGCTGCCTCTGCTGCCACGGATGGGGTGAAGGTCGAATCAGTTGTAAGCTTCGCCCATTCCTGCAACCGCACGGGCGGAATCACCTTACCCGATCTGATCTGGTCGAGAACTTCGTCAGTGCTGAAATGCAAGACATGTTCATTGCCCTCATGATCATGGTCTGAGAAGAGGGTGGCAACAAAAGGCAACAGTGGTTCGTGGTCATGGCTGGTCGTCGCTGGGACATCGGAATGCGACAACCGTACATCCAAGTGGTTACCGTCAGCACGGACTACGACCTGGTGTTCGTGACCGTGGGTTGCCGCGAGCCGGATGACAGTCGCGACAAACGCCGGTTGCAGATTGATGAAGACGAACAATCCCAAGGCGAACAATCCGGTGTACCACCGGATGCTTCCGACTTGAGGTTGTGTGATCCGCGACATGTGGGCAAAGAGTTGTCATTACCACCCGATGAGTCAAGTGTTTCAATGCTCTGCGGCCGGGGCTCGGTATGTCAGCCGGTCTATCCACGCCAGAATGAGTGCAGACAGGACGAACGTCATGTGGATTACGACCTGCCAGAGCAGCGTCTTGGTGTCGAGTTTGTCTGCGTTGATGAAGCTTTTGAGCAGATGAATCGAGGAGATGCCGATCAGTGCCGTGGCGAGTTTGACCTTGAGGATTCCGGCGTTCACATGAGAGAGCCATTCAGGTTGATCGGGATGACCTTCCAGTCGCAATCGCGAGACGAATGTTTCATAGCCGCCGACGATGACCATGATGAGCAGGTTCGCGATCATCACCACATCAATCAGCCCCAGAACGATGAGCATGATCTCGGTTTCGGTGATGGTTGGGATCTTTTGCAACAGATGCCACAACTCAACCATGAAGTGGTACACATAAACGCCCTGAGCCACGATCAGCCCAAAGTAAAGGGGGGCTTGTAGCCATCGGCTCAGGAAGATGAAACTTCCCAAAGTGCCTGTGAACCGTGCGTCCTTGGTTTCTCTCATAAATCAATGTCAGTGCTGATGCCGGTCACTTGTTCTCCGCCTCGAACGTGGCAAGCAGCGGGCGATGATCCGAAGCTTGTCCCCAGTTCGGAATGACGGGGATGAAGGTTTGATCTTTGTTCCATTCGTGCGTCATGCCGGGACTGAGCAGGAGGTAATCAATCCGTGAGTAGGAATCTTCCACGCCGTAGTAGTGCGTCCAGGTTTCGTTGCGCGGAGAATAATTCGGGTTCGCAGGATTCGGCAAGTTGTCGCCGTTCTTCTCGGCGGGGCGCGTGTCGGTGAGTTTGGTTTTGCCGCGACCGACGACCTCCTTGATGGCTTTGGTGTTGTAGGTGTCGTTGAGATCGCCGAGGACGACGAGGTTGGCGTCAGGTTTTTCGGCGAGGTGTTTGTCCACGATGGCGCGGAGGAGTTTGGCTTCTTCGAGACGGAGTTCGCCCTCGTCAGCATTGGGGATGGGGCGGCGGGACTTGAGGTGAGCGCCGATGAGCGTGAACTGATAGTGCTCGTTCACCTTGATGTCCACGTCTGTGAAGCCGCGACTGACCTGAAAGCGTCGTCCGTTCAGCAGGAAATTCTCATTGGTGCGCGGACGACGTGCGACGATCGGGAACTTGCTCAACACGGCGACGTGGATATTGGTGTCGAAACCGGTGATGTGTTCATAGTGCGGGAGGTCGAGGCCAGCGGCTTTGAGTGAGTCCCGCAGTTCGAGCAATGCGCTGAGAGACCCCATCTCCTCGAAGGCAATGACGTCGGGTTTCATGGCCAGAATGACTTCGCGCACTTTGGCTTTGGCGGCGTCGGACTTGACGTTCTTTCGGGTTTCAGTGGGTTGATCGAGATAGTTTTCGACGTTGTAAGCGGCGATGCGGAAAGTTTCGGCGACCGCATTTGTGTAAATAAAACCGATGATTGCGATCGTCGCTGCGAGATTGATGCGTTTCATTCGGCAAGCCTAAAACTTCATGCGTCCCGCCTAAAGCCAAAAGTCTGGAAAACTGGATGCGGAGTGCGACTGGAAGTGGCAGCCGGAGGGTGACGGACGGACGGCTATGTCGCGGAGACCAGCCGCAGAATGTGGGAATGCACAAGGACATTACAAATTAAACGTAAGCGTCAGTTGTTACTTGAGTGCGCTGCGGCTGGTCTGCGACACAGCCACGCTTCCAGTTCTCTGGTCCACAGTTTTTCCACTTTGTTTTCCCCGCTCTTCCCTTAACCTCCGGGCGACAAAAATGGGTCTCAGTTTTTTCAACACACTTTCGCACTCCGTCCAGGAGTTCGTCCCGCTTGATGCCGCCTCGAAAAAAGTCGGCATGTATTGCTGTGGGCCGACCGTCTATGACTTCGCACACATCGGCAACTGGCGCACCTTCGTCTTCGGCGATCTCGTCCGCCGCTACCTGACATTTCGCGGCTATGACGTGAAACACGTCATGAACATCACCGACGTGGAGGACAAGATCATCCGTCGCGTCCGCGAAACCAAGACCACCTTGCGCGAGTTTACCAGCCAATACGAAACCGCCTTCTTCGACGACATGAAGTCGCTCGGCTGCCACATGCCGAACGTCACCCCACGCGCCACGGAATACATCGCCGACATCGTTTCGCTCATCGAAAAACTCATCGCGCGCGGCATCGCCTACCAAGCGGCGGATGGCTCGGTTTATTTCAGCATCGAGAAATATCGCGGCTGCGGCTTCAACTACGGCCAACTCGTGAAGTTGAATTTCGACGAGATGCGCACCGGCGAACGCGTCGCCTCCGACGAATACGAGAAAGAATCCCTCGCCGACTTCGCACTCTGGAAGGCTCGCGTCCCCGACGACGGCGACGTTTTCTGGCCCAGTCCGTGGGGCGAAGGTCGCCCCGGCTGGCACATTGAGTGTTCCGCCATGAGCATGAAAGTGCTCGGCACAAGTTTCGATCTGCACCTCGGCGGCGAAGATTTGAAGTTCCCGCATCACGAAGACGAGATCGCCCAGAGCGAAGGCGCGACCGGCAAGCCCTTCGTGAAATACTGGCTGCACGGCGCGTTCCTGCTCGTCGAAGGCAAGAAGATGAGCAAGTCGCTCGGAAACTTCTTCACGCTCCGCGATCTGCTGGCAAAAGGTTTCACAGGGCGTGAAGTCCGCTACCTCCTGCTCTCCGCACATTATCGTGGCACATTCAACTTCACGTTGGATGGATTGACCGGCGCCCGCGCTTCCCTCGCTCGAATTGACGAATGCATCAGCAAGCTGCGCGAGTTGGCCGCAAACGCCGGAACGCCGCCTTCAGGCGGCAGCCCCCAGCTTGTTGCCGACTTCACCGCCGCACTGGACGCTGATCTCAACATCTCTGCCGCATGGGCTGCCATCTTCGATTGGGTCAGCGATACCAACAAACGCATCGCTGGAAAGACTTTGTCGCCTGCCAATGCCGCCGGCTTGCTGGTCACTTGGGATCAGATAAATTCCGTCCTCGGCATCGAAGCCGTTGCCGGAACAGAAGCGCCCGCAGAAATCGTCGCCCTGCTCGAAGCCCGGCAAGCCGCGCGCAAAGCCAAGGACTTCAAACGCAGCGACGAAATCCGCGACGAGCTGAAAACGAAGGGCTGGGTCGTCGAGGATTCGCCCAAAGGACCGAAACTAAAAAAACTTTGAAAGAACATCCAACATTCAACATTCAACGTCGAACATCGAAGGTTCTCCGCTTTGGGAGTTGGACGTTGAATGTTGAGCGTTGAATGTTTTCCATTCTCCCATGAAAGGTTTGTTCATCACATTCGAGGGCAACGAAGGCAGCGGCAAAAGCACGCAAGTCCCGTTGCTCGTTGAGAAGCTGCGCGAGTGGGGACATACGGTGAAAATTTTCCGCGAACCCGGCGGCACGCCCATCGGCGAGGAAATCCGTCACACGCTCAAACACAGTCTTTCCAACGCCGCCATGACCAGCGAAGCGGAGTTGCTTTTGATGAATGCCAGCCGCGCCCAACTCGTGCGCGAAGTCATCCGCCCTGCCCTCGCTCGCGGTGAAGTCATCGTGTGTGATCGCTTCTATGATTCCACGACGGCGTATCAAGGCTATGGTCGCCAGATTGATTTGCAGACGGTCAAACACGTCATTGACCTCGCAGTCGGAGATACACGTCCCGACCTCACGTTGTTTTTGAAAGTTCCTCAAGCCGTGAGCGAGGAACGTCTGCGCTCGCGCCAATCAACGATGCCTTTCCTCCGCGACCGCATGGAAGAAGCTGACCGTGCTTTCTTCGAACGCGTCGCCAAAGGCTATGATGCCATCGCTGCCGAGCATCCAGAACGCATCAAAGTCATCCACGCTGTTGGCACGATTGAAGAAATCCAATCCGCCATCTGGCGCGTCGTCGCCCCGCTCGTAGCTATTCGGGCGGCTTGAATTATCTCCGCCAACTTGTCGGACTAAAGCAGCACCCAACCGCGCCGATGTACAGGCGATGTTCAAATTTTTTGCCGTGCTATTATCACTCTCGCTGCTGTTCGGATGCAGCAAGCGCGTCGTCCGCATGGAGCACCCGGAAGACCCGCAAGGTCGCTACAAAGAGCAGATCGCGGCGGCGAGAGCATTGTTGGAACAAAAAGAATCCTGGTCGGATCGCGCGGAATGGGAAGTGATCAAAACCTCTGGCGGCTGGCAGGTCATCGCATGGCGCATTGAACATCCCGACAAGAAAGGTCCTGACCGTTATCTGCCTTGGGGATACTCGCTCATCGAACTCGACAGCCGCATGGTGACCGTCGGTTACAAGGCGAAGGGCTGATTTCACAAAAAACTTTCCCGTCAGATTTTCAGTCCCAGAATCAATCATTGCCGAACTTGGAATCACAGTTAAGTTTCATCAACGGTTGAGGTGACCTATGATTGACGAAACCATCAAACAGATCGAAGCACGCATCCAAAACTCCGAATCGCTCCCGCAAGATCGTCGTGCTGAATTGCTCGGCTTACTCGCCACACTGAAAGCCGAAACGCGCGAGCTTGCCAAGACGCACAACGAACAGGCGCAAAGCATCGTGGGCTTCACACAAGTCGCGACGCACGAAGCAACGCGAGCGGAGCAAGATTCTCAGTTGGTGAAGTTGTCGAGTCAGGGACTGCGTCAATCGGTGGAAGAGTTTGAGACCTCGCATCCGCGTCTGGCGCAGATCGTCAACAACATCAGCACCACGCTCTCGAACAGCGGCATCTGAAGGCGCGCGGCTGTGTGCAGCACCAGCCGCAGCACTCTCGGTGATTCCACGATTCACGAACCTTTGAGCGCTGCGGCTGATCTTTCAGAAACAACCGCGCTCCGATAAGAAATCATGTTGAAAATCTCCATCGTCATCCCGGCGTTCAACGAAGAACGATTGCTCGCCGAATCTCTGGCCTGCATCAACACCTCGCGCGCAGCGTTTGAACGCGCTGGCTTCGAGTCCGAACTCATCGTCTGCGACAACAACTCCACAGATCGCACGGCAGAAATCGCGAAAGCGGCTGGAGCGATGGTTATGTTTGAGCCAGTGAACCAAATTGGCCGCGCACGAAACACCGGCGCAGCAGCAGCGAGCGGCGAGTGGTTGCTCTTCGTGGACGCGGATTCCAAACCCAGCGCGGAGCTCTTCACGGAAGTCACCGAGCAGATTCGCTCCGGGCGATGTCTCGCTGGCGGATGCACGTTGCGATTGGAGGGAAATCATCGCATCCCGAATCTCGTCACGCGCGTCTGGAATTGGAAAAGCCGGCAACGACGCTGGGTGGCTGGTTCATTTATCTTCGTGGAGACCGCAGTGTTTCGGAAGATCGGCGGATTCAGCGGAGAGTTTTACGCGGGTGAAGAATTAGATTTGAGCAAACGCCTGAAGGCCGTAGCGAAAGAGACAGGACGCAAAGTTGTGATTCTGCATCGCCATCCACTGCTCACGTCAGATCGGAAGGTGCGACTTTATTCTGGCTTTGAATACTTGCGATTCATGCTCAAGGTGGCGATAAGCCGTCACCGCGCCTTGCGCGACAAGGCGACGTGTTACCCGTGGTACGACGGGCGGCGTTGAGCGAATCAAAATCCAACATTGCCCGCACCCGCCGCTTTCACCAATATCTGCGGCTCTATGGCAGGCAGTCGCAGACAATATCCGTTCCATCTCATCGAACCCAAGTGGCAACAGACTTGGGAGCAACAACAGGCATTCCGCGCGTTCAATCCCGGCGAAGTGCTTCCGCACGGGCATCCATTTTCCAAACGCCACGGACTTGAGGGCAAAACTGCCAGCGCGGAAAACCTTCCGGGGAAATTCTACATCCTCGACATGTTTCCCTACCCGTCCGGCGCGGGTTTGCACGTCGGACATCCCGAGGGTTACACCGCCACGGACATTCTCGCCCGTTACCGTCGCGCGTGCGGTTTCAACGTGCTGCATCCGATGGGCTGGGACTCGTTCGGACTGCCCGCCGAGCAATACGCCGTCAAGACCGGCCAGCATCCGCGCGTGACCACCGAGGCGAACATCGCCAACTTCACGCGCCAGATCAAAAGCCTCGGCTTCAGCTACGACTGGACGCGCGAACTCGCCACCACCGACGTCGAGTATTTCAAGTGGACGCAATGGATTTTCCTCAAGCTCTACAACTCGTGGTTTAATCCTGAGACCAATAAGGCAGAACCGATTGAAACATTGCCTTATCCCGAAGACTACAAAACCGAAGAACGACGAAGAGAACATCGAACACTCAATCGGCTCGCCTATTTTACAGATGCGCCCGTCTGGTGGTGTGAGGAACTCGGAACCGTTCTCGCAAATGAGGAAGTCATTGACGGAAAGAGCGAGGTGGGCGGTTTCGCAGTGGAGCGGCGCCCGCTCCGGCAGTGGATGCTCCGAATCACCGCGTATGCCGATCGACTGATTAAGGATCTCGACACGCTCACCTGGCCGGACGCGCTGAAGGAAATG
>JANPGI010000258.1:0-4086 GCA_031423875.1 Verrucomicrobiota bacterium
CTCTGTTACCTCCTGTAAAACCGGCTTGGAAATTCTTTCATCGAAAACTGGTCGGGGCGGGGAGATTTGAACTCCCGACCTCTTGCACCCCAAGCAAGCGCGCTAGCCGGACTACGCTACGCCCCGACCGAAATTAGAAACCAACTCACGAAGATACTACCGACGGAATCACGCGATTCAATCACGAACTCGTGTCAGTGACGCTTCTTCGCAATCGTGTGAGTGGCGTGACCGTAGAACATCTCGGCACATTCCATCAACGTCTCGGACAACGTCGGATGTGGATGCACGGTGAGCGCGATGTCTTCGGCGGTCGCGCCCATCTCGATGGCGAGCGTGGCTTCGGCGATCAATTCGCCTGCACCCGCGCCGCAGATGCCGACGCCAAGAACGCGTTCGCTCTCGGGATCAATAATCATCTTCGTCACGCCGTCTGTGCGATCAAATGACAACGCGCGACCGGACGCCGCCCACGGGAACTTGACGACTTCGTGCGCGATGCCTTTGGCTTTGGCTTCTGCTTCGGTCAAACCGCACCACGCGAGTTCAGGATCGGTGAACACGACCGCCGGGATCACGACGCTCTCAGTGGTGCTGCTCTGGCCGGTGATGGTTTCGACCGCGATGCGGCCTTCCTTGTGCGCCTTGTGCGCCAGCATGATGCCGCCCGCGATGTCGCCGATGGCGTAGATGTGCGGGTCGCTCGTCTGTTGTTGGAAATTGACCTTGATGAAACCTTTTTCGTCGAGCGTGACCTTGGTGTTCTCCAGGCCGAGATCAACACTGTTCGCGGCGCGACCGACGGAAACCAACACGCGGTCGTAAAGTTCCTCGACCTTCTTGCCTTCAAACTCAATCTCCACCTTGACCTGTTTTCCAGCGGAAGACATTTTCAAAACCTTCGCCTTGAGGCGGATTTCCTTGAACGCTTTCTTCGCCGCAGTCACCACCGGGCGGGCCAAGTCAGCATCCGCACCAGCCAAGATACTATCCATCGCTTCGACGACGGTGATCTTGCTGCCGAGCGCGGCATAGACTGTTCCCATTTCCATGCCGATGTAACCACCACCGACGATGAGCAGATTCTCCGGCACGTCTTCGATCTCCAACGCTTCGGTGGAAGTCATCACGCGCGGATTGCCAAGATCAAAGGCCTTGGGCAACGCAGGCAGCGAACCCACCGCGACAATGGCTGTGTCATAATTGACGAACTGCTGTCCTTGTTCGTTCTCCACGCGCAAGGTCTGCGAGCCTTCAAAGTAAGCTTTCCCTTGGATGACGGTTACGTTCCGCATCTTCGCAAGTTGCGCGATGCCACCGCCGAGTTTGGTGAGAATGCCTTCCTTCCACGCGCGCATCTTGCCGAGGTCAACCGTCGGCGCAGTGAACGTGACGCCGCGATGCTCGGATTCTTTCGCCGCCGTGATCTGGTGCGTGGCGTAGAGCAATGCCTTGGACGGAATACAACCACGGTTCAAGCACACGCCGCCGAGCCGCTTGTCGCGCTCGATGAGAATTACCTTTTTGCCCAAGTCCGCCGCGTAAAATGCAGCGGCATATCCGCCGGGGCCGGCACCAACGACTACGATTTCAGTTTTGATCGGGTCCATGTGAAAGCAGATTAAAGTTTTACTACGTCTTCGCTGAAGTCCTGCAACGCTGCGAGCAAGTCCACCGTGAAACGCGCCGCGCCACCACCATCAATGACGCGATGGTCATACGAGAGACCAATCGGCGTCATCATCCGCGCTTCGACTTTGCCGTCGCGCACCACAGGTTTCATCGCACCGCGACCGAGGCCGAGAATTGCGACTTCCGGCTTGTTGACGATGGGTGTGAAGTGCGCGCCGCCGATGGCGCCTTGGTTCGAGATCGTGAACGTGCCGCCTTTGAGATCATCGCCGCTAACCTTGCGGTCACGGGCTTTCTGCCCGAGCACTTCGAGTTCCTTCGCGAGATCGAGCAAACTTTTCTTGTCCACATCGCGGATGACGGGAACGATCAAGCCCGCTTCCGTGTCCACTGCGATGCCGAGGTGGATGTAATCCTTGAGCACGATTTCGTTCGCCACTTCGTCGAGGCTGGAGTTGAACATCGGATGTTTCTTCAACGTCGCGGCCACGGCTTTCAAGATCAGCGGCGTGAGCGTGAGCTTGCTACCTTTGGCTTCGTAGGCGGCGGCGTATTTCTTCCGCAACTCATTGAGCTTGGTGAAATCTGCGTCATCAAACTGCGTGACGTGCGGGATAGCGTTCCAATTTTCCAACATGCGCCGCGCGATGACATTGCGCAGTGGCGTGATGGATTTCTTGGTGACCGGACCCCATTGCGAGAAATCAATCTGTGCCGCGACAGGTTTCGCAGGCGCAGTAGGACTAGCCGCCGGAGCAGCTTTGGCTTTGGCCGCAGAGGATTGCAGGCGCGAAATGTAACTACGCACGTCGCCCATCTCGATGCGTCCGCCCGCACCACTGCCACGAATCTTGCCGAGATTGATGCCCAACTCGCGCGCCATGCGGCGCAACGACGGCGAAGCGACCGGTGCAACCGCACCTTCAGAGGAATCTTCTTCCGCGACCTCGACGACTTCTTCGTCCTCAACTTCCGGCTCAGCAGCGGGACGCTTGGATGGTGCGGGTTTAGCGGCGGGAGGCTTGGCCGCAGCAGGCGCGGGAGCAGCAGCGCCACTCGCGCCGCTTAGCGTCAGGATGCGCTGGCCAATGGTGATCTTGTCACCGGCCTTGACATGGATTTTTGCCACCACGCCACCGGCAGAAGCGGGAATCGCCGCCACAGCCTTTTCGTTTTCGAGTTCGATGATGGTTTGATCCTTGGTGATCGTATCGCCTTCATTTACGAAGACGCCGACGACCACGCCGCTATCCGAACCCTCGCCAAGTTTTGGTAATTTCAAATCCATAGTTCCAAAGGCCGCAGAGATTGCCGGATTTGGGAGCGACTTCCTAGCAAAAAACTTTCGTCAACCGGTTATGGTGTGATTAAACCCTGAACTGCGAAGTGGAAATCCAGTAACGGAGTTGCGAACGAAGTTGGACCACGGCCTGAGCCGTTGGAAAAACGCCACCTTCAGCAACCAAGTGGGTTGCTGCCAGGCCATCACTGTTTCCGCCCGCTGGCTTCAGACAACATGCGCAAAAAACTTTCATGCGGCGTGCCACCAAGTTTCCGGCACTGATCCAAATCACTCCATGCCTGCGCGTGGTCTCCCGTCTTGAAGTGGATCGCGGCGCGGTTCTGATAGCTGGCGGCGTTCGTTGGCGAGAGTTCAATAGCTTTGCTCAAGTCTGCCAGTGCGGCTAGCCAGTTGCCCGAACTTGCATGTGCGTTGCCGCGTCCGGTTCGCGCGAGTGGATCGTTTGCATTCAACTGAATCGCCCTGTCGTAATCGCCCAAGGCGCCAGCCACATCGCTCAACTTGAACCGCATGTCCGCTCGGCCACGAAAAGACTCCGCGCTTTGGGGTTCAAGCTTGAATAACGCCGCAAACAGATGCCACGCCTCTTCGGGATCGTTGCTGATGGCCTGACTAACAGTGTTGCCGGAAAACATATTTTGTTTCCGCACGGGCTGAATGGGACGCGTGCCGAGTTTCACTGCGTGATCGTAGTCCGCCTTGGAGTGCTCGTAATCGTCCAACCACGCATACGCGAGCGAGCGATTGCCGTAAGACTGGCCGTACTCCGGGTTCGTCTCGATAGCGCGATTGCACGACTCGATGGCTTGCGCGTATTCGCCGCGACTGATCTGGTAGTAAGCAAGATTGTTCCAAGCGACGGGATGCGGCGACACGTTGACCGCTGACGCGAACAACGCACCAGAATCTTTCCAGCGCGGCAAATCAAGGCTCGTCACAATCATCATCAAGGCGATCAACGCGGCGGCGAGAGTCGCCACGACACGCTGAAACCAGATTCGCTTGCCGATAAGTTTTTCCGCTGCCCAAGCGATGATGATGAACAATCCAATGCTCGGCAGATACGTGTAGCGATCCGCAACGGTGGTGTAACCGATGCGCACGATTCCGATGACGGGAACAAACGTCCCGACAAACCACAACCATCCGAC
>JANPGI010000259.1:0-13442 GCA_031423875.1 Verrucomicrobiota bacterium
GAGCTGCTGGGACGAACCGCGAAGGTGTCGAAAGTAAGGCTGCTGGGTGTGGCATCCGTAAAGGAGACTTCATGCAAACCGTCACCGCCGAGAGTGCCGCCCGCCATGCTGGAATAGATGTCGAGTCCGCCCAAGCCATTCAGCGTGGCGCTGAACGTGAAGGTGTAGAGAACGCCATCGGTGTAACCGGGAAGAGCGGCGACTTCTTCGTCATCGAGGGAAGTCCAAGATCCGCTTGCGCTGAGGAATGCAGAGCTACCAACTCCGATATTCCGTTCCATAAGATTGAACGGATTTGCATGGTTCACCGTGGTGGACATGCTGCCAAAAATGGAATAACCAGGGTAAATACCGTTGCCGGGTGCGCCATCCGCAACCAGTCTGTTAGCCAGAGGACTGTCCACTACGGCGATGCGAAAACTTTGACCTGGTGCGGCAGCAGCATTGACTCCAGTAGGCGTGAATGCCCATGTGATTTTGATCTGGTCGCCTGAGTTCACCAGTGTGATCGGAGAAGATTCCGGAGTGAAATATGTGGTCAATGAGGTCGAGCCTGTCCCCACGGTGGAGCGAAGGATGCCGGGTGTGAAGCCGGGACTACCATTGATCACCGTGGAAGAAGTTCCGGCAGAGCCAGCATGATACCAAGCCGATTCAATATCGCCATCACCATCATTGTCCGAGCCTTCCTCGGAATAAACCGTTGACGCGGGATCAGTGCGCGTGCCGTCAATCCAAGTGTCATTGACGATGATGGTCGCCTGCGAATTGAGAGCGATACTTGCCACTGCGCCGAGCAAAATGGGAACGAATTTGAGTTGCTTCATAGATTTGTTGTGAACTGATTACCGGGTTTCAACGACGACACTATCACGGGCTACCAACCTGTCATCCTATATTCTTTGCGTATGAAGGTGATTTTTATGCACGCGTCCGTATTAGTCAGAATTGTCGGGTCATTTGATCAGGAGCAGACAGTTCAGGGCAGGATAGCGATTTTGTTCACACCGGCCCAATTGGTGACAATGTTCGGAACATTGGGTGTGGCGTCCAACGTGTAAGGGTAGGGCGGCACTGCGCCGACGAAGGGTGCGTTGAACAGGAAGTTCGTCTGACCGAACTGCCGGAACTGCACGTTCACGGCAGGAAGGTTGACGATGGTGCTGTTCACCACCTTGAGGAAACCTTTTCCGTTGTTAGGCAAACCGGAGGCGGTGCCGTTCTCTTCGCGCGTGGGGAGTGAGCCGGAAGCTGGCTGGTGGAAATAAGAGTTCTCGACCAGCGTCGCCGCTTCGCAGGTGGATTGGATTCCGTTCCCTCCGAGGTCTTCGCAATAGAGATTGTACACATGCGCGTTGCCGAATCGCATCCGGGGCAATCGTTCGTCCACGTTCACGTAGTAGTTGTGATGGAAAGTCACGTTCAGATGTCCGGTGTCCTCGGCTTCGTTGCTGTTGCTGTGACCGACAAGGCTGCACTTCTTTTGATTGCGGAAAACGCACCAAGACACCGTCACATAGTCCGAGGCGTGAACCACATCAATGATGCCGTCGTACACCTTGTCGAAATCACAGTGATCCACCCAGACGTGATGGCTGCCCTCTTCGAGATGGATGTAGTCCCAACCTTTCGAGTCGTAGTTGCCGCTTGGATCAAATTCCCACAGGTCAGCAAACTTCAAATTGCGGATGATGATGTTTTGCTGCGCGCCCAAAGAAGGTTTGCCCATGCGTAATGTCCCATGTGACAGCGTGAAGCCGTTGGTGGAATAAAGTGTCTTGTGCGAACGCACTAAAACCTCCGCCGCCAGAAAGTTGGAGTAGGTCGGCTGCGTGATGCCAGCGGCGAGGCTTGCGATGCCGAGATCAATGTTGGTCATCACTTGAATGACGAGCGTGGCGTTGGATTGAAGATGATTCGCCAACTCAAGAGCTGTCCACACTTGAACATGGATTCCACCCGCGCCACCCGTCGTGCCGCCTGCTCGCAATGTTCCGTTGGAAGAAAATCCGCTCAACGTCGCGAAGCCAGTCATGGTGAAGTCTGGCTCAGCATTGGTTGAAGGAAGGTTGACCGTCAGTGTGGCGAGGCTGCTCGTCACTGCGCCGAAAGGATTGTTCACTGTCACAAAATAATTCCCGGCGTGGTTCGTGAGCGCGCTGCTGATCGCATGAGTCGCATTTGTCCCATTCAGAATAGGTGCGTTACTGAAATACCATTGATAGATCAACGGCGCATCACCCGCAGCGATGACGGTGAACGCCGCTGCGTTGCTCACGGTGACAGTCTGACTTTGCGGCTGCGTGGAGATTGTTGGCGGGGAGTTCACAGTCAGCGTGGCTACGATGCTGGTGACTGAACCGGTGGAGTTGGTGACGCGCAATGAATAGCCGCCTTGGTTAGCTTCTTGTGCGTTGGTGATCCCGTACGTCGCATTCGCTCCATTTGCCAGCGGCGCGCTGGCATTAAAGTACCATTGATATGCCAACGGCGCAGTGCCGCTCGCTGCACCGATGAACGTCGCGGTTTGTCCGGCGAGCACAGTAAGGTTTGTCGGCTGCGTGGTGATGCTTGGCGGGCTGGTAGGCGGCTGCGCGATTTGTCCGCCGACGAGGATGCGGTAGAAGCGTTGCGCGTCGCTGGGTGAAATCGGATTCGTGGAATCGAAGTTGCCGCTCGCGTCGAAGAGATTTGTGGCGATGGCGGGCCAGTTGGTCATCGGCTGCGCGACGGTGGTGGAACTCAACACTTTGTAGACGCCGTTGCTCACGCCGTTCGTGCCGCGCAGGACGAGTCCGCCCAGTGTGAGGAACGTCTGAGTGATGCGCGGCTGCGTGTTAGAGTAGTTGGTTGTCGGTGTGGTCGGCGGTGTGACGGCTGCCCAATTTGTCGCAACGCGAATTTCGTCCAGATATTTGAACCCGCTCGCACTGATGCCCGCAGTGGTGCGATGCGCGAGAATAAACGAAGCCACCGACGGCGAGTCGGACCCGGTCGTGGTGGAAATGGTAGAGGCGGGGACGCCTGATTCATCTGCGCCGAAGGTGTTCACTTCAGGATTCAACCACAGCGCGACTTCGTCGGGTTGTGCCGCGCTGAATCTGTAGCGAAAGACGACGAGATTTGTTTCTCCAACCACGAGCGATCCCGCTGTGTTGGTTGCGGGAGTGGCCGAAGATTTTGAAATCCACAGTCTGGTATTGGAATCCAAATACACCCCCGCCACTGGCGTTGCGCCTCCACCCGTTCCACCGGAGAACAGAGCGATCAGATTTGTGCCCGTCGGCGGAGTTTGGATTTTCAACAGGAACGAGGCGTAAAGCGAATTGGTCACAGCACTGAATGTCACCACAGAATTCAGTTGAAAGCCCGCATCTCGTCCGCTGCCGGGGATGCCGTTGGCGATGACACCCCCGGTGCTATTGGAACTGACGAGTCCCGGATAAATCAGGCCAGCCGCCCATGAGTTTGTCAGATTGCTTCCGCTGCCAAGACTGTTGCCCGCGTCAAAGCTGGCAAGGTCACGAAGGCGTGCGCCGTTCACGTAGTTGGTGGGAAACGACTCGTAAGTCGGGATATCGTTCGCTGCGCTGCCAATCCAGAGAACAGCAACGCAAAGAAACAAAGTGAATAGAATTTTTTTCATGGATCAAACTGCGGAACACTATGACACATCACAGCCCGTCTTCAAACGCCCCCAGATCAGGTGATGCACCCGTGAACGGCTCAGTCAGGATCACACCTTTGTCTATCAATCTTCCACCGGGCACAGGACGCAGGAACGGCCAGTAGGGGAGCGAGCCGTCGGCATTGCGCGGTGCCGTGGCGACACTTGTGTCCACGCTCAAAACATCACTAGCGCTGACGACGGGCGAAGTGATGACATTCCAACTGTTGCTCGTAAAGATCGTACCGGGCCAGAAGCTGTCGGCACTGCCGCCGCTGAAGGAAAGATTATTTCGCACGATATGATTTCCGGTCATCGGCGCGTTGGTGCTGTTGTGGTTCAGATTGATGTTTTTCCCGTAATTACCCCAGCTAGTATTGTTGTCCACGGTCTGTCCCGCAGTGTTGTTGTTCTGATCAATGCCGCCGGATTTGTTGCGAAACGCGACCGAGCGCAGCAGCCGATGTGGTGCGGCGGTGTATTGTCCCCCGAGTTTGAATCCCTGACCATTCCCGTTGAACGCCGGATCGCCCCAGTAATTCGTTCCATTGTAGAACGCCCAACTCTGGTCAATGACTATGGCGGATGTTCCCATCCACAAATCCCAGCCGTCATCGGAATTCCACCACGCGCGACAGCCGCGAAACACGTTGCCAGGACCGATGTCCCACTTCGCACTGAAGCCATCCGCGTTTCCGCCTACGGGTGGATCGTAGTTCAGATATGAGTCGCAGTTTAGAATCAGATTGCCCGTCGGGCCTGGCGCGGCTGAACCCGTGAGATGCAATCCCGTGTTGCCATTCGAATAGGTGACGCAATTCTCGATCACGTTTGAATTGCCCGAGATGTTGATGCCGTTGTGTCCGGCGAGCGTGACGGTGATTCCTTTGAGGTGATAGGAACGTCCGCTGATCGCGATGCCGTCAGAGGAATTGCCGCTGCTGTTGACGACAGGTGTTTCACCCGGATAAGCCCACACTCGGATCGCACCGTTCGTGACACCGGTGCGGGTCAACGACAGCTTCGCCGGCTGCGCGTAAGTGCCCCCGCGCAGATAAAGCGTCCCGCTCGTCGTGATGGTGTTCAACCCTTTCAAGATCGTGAGAAATGGACTGGCCACTGTGCCGGGGTTGGCGTCGTTGCCAGTCGGCGAAGCGAAATACGCACCTGCGAGCAGCACTGGATTCGTCGTGACAGTGAGCGTGACGATGGAACTCGTCACCGCGCCGAAGTTGTTCGTCACGATCACTGAATAAGTTCCCGCGTTGTTTGTCTGCGCGTTGGAAATCACGTAGGTCGCATTGGTCGCATTCAGCAGAGTGGTGTTGGTGTTGAAATACCATTGAAGGCGTAACGGCGCATCACCCACAGCGACGACGGTGAACGTCGCGATGTTGCTCACGGTGACGGTCTGGCTTTGCGGTTGCGTGGTGATGGAGGGCGGAACATTGACAGTCAAAGTCGCGACGACGCTTGTGACTGATCCGGCGGAGTTCGTCACGCGGAGAGTGTAACTCCCTTCGTTGGCGGCCTGCGCACTGGCGATGCCATAAGTCGCATTCGTCCCACTGGTCAGGGCGGTGCTGGTATTGAAGAACCATTGGTAACTCAGCGGTGCGCCACCCGTCGCAGCGGCGACGAGCGAAACGGTTTGTCCTGCGTTGACGGTTTGGTTTGTCGGGTGCGTGGAGATCGTCGGCGGGACGAGTGGAGCGGAGGGAAGACTGCCGGAGAGCAGCCGGAAGAATTGCTGTGGCGCACCGGGTGCGGTCGGATTCGTGGCGATGAAGTTCCCCGCGACATCGAACGTGTTCGTCGCCACCGGCAGCCAGTTCGTCAAAGGCGTGGTGATGTTCGTGGCGGCAAGAACGAAATACGGCGCGCTGTTCGAGCCTCCTTTGCCGGATAAGATGATTCCCGCAGGCGCAAGGAAGGCATTCGTGATGAGCAACGGCCCTGTCACCACGGGCGGAGGATTGCCGACGATGGGTGCGACATCCGCAAAACTTTCGCCGATGCGATATTCGTCCACGATCAATTCTGCATGAGGACGGGAATTTGCAGCGTCGTAGCCGCCCGCAAAGATCCGTAACCGATCTATTGAATAATCAAACCCGTTCGTCGAGACCGCCCCTGCGTTGTTCGTGGATGGCTCAGAAGCGAGCGAAGGATTGACGAAGAGATACGCGTTGTCGTTGGCCGCGCCGTTGACGTGATCAATGCGGACGACGACGAAGTTTGTCACACCGCCGTAGGTATTGGTTGCGCCTTTGATGTTCGCTCCGCTGCCCAGCGGGATGAGCGCGACGGTATTTGAGCCTGCGCCGCTGCCGTTGCCGATGGCGAGTTTTTGCAACGAACCGAGATCGTGCGGGAGATTTGCGCCGCGAGGGTAGGGGTTGTTGCCTGCCACCGTCGGACCCTGGCGCAGGATTAGGAAACTGATCCACGTCGTCCCGTCGCCTGAGCCGTTGGTGCCACGGCTGGAATTGAACAAGCGGATCGGCTTCATGTCTCCTGCGCCGGTGGTGAAGCCTTGAAAAAACCCTGCGCCGCCGACGGTGACGAGCGAATTGCTCGCGCCATCCGTGTAGCTCAATCCGTAACCGACGTTGGTGGCGACGCCGGAGCTGCTGTTGGATTGCCACACGCCGTTGAAGCCGAAGCCATCACCCGATCCGATGAGTGCCGTGCCGACGGAGTTGGTGAAGGGCTCGTAGGCGAGGAGTGCGGCGCAAGCGTTTGAGCAGATCAACCAGAGGGATGCTGCCGCCAAAATAATTTTTTGAGTCATGTGAACCTTCAATCAATAAAACAACCCCTCCGAACAAGCAGGGGTGCAGAATTTGTTCTTGGGTGTCATCCAGGTTCACCACCACCAGTGACGTGCGCTACTCCAGTCCACAGCGCAAACCATTTTGTTGAACGCCTTCCAACTCACGTGTGTGTCTTGGTACATGATATTCCCGCCTTGTGGCTTTGGGCCATTCATGTGGCTTGGACGAAATCCGTTAAACATTTTGCCATCAATTATATTTCCGCTGTTGGCACTGACAACATCTATCCATTTGTCATTTGGTGTACCCGTCCCTTCGGAGATTGTTACATCTGCGACCAGCTCAGTATCGCTGATGGACAATCTGTTGGTGACGTTTTGAGAGAGTTTTGACACAAATCCCCGGGCGAAAGGGCGGATAATTGGAGCGGGCCGACCTCCACGTGCATCTTTGCGTTCCATGAGGAAGCAATACCCTGTGACGCGATAATCCTGAGCCCCGCCATTGAAGCTCCACCAGAAGTTTGCATTACCGATGCCAGCATTGTAGCCGGGGCAGTAAAGAATGTTTCGCTTGCCGCCGTTTTGTGTCAGAGCGTCCGCCGCCATCTTTGGAACATCCCACAGGGCGGATCCCGCGCGGCTGCCAGTCGTGATGCCGGTTTCGGCGTCCACGTAGTTAGGGTTCTCAGGTGTGACGACAGGGGAGTCGTTGTTGTCCGTGGCATAAATGTTCATGGCCACGCCGATTTGCTTGAGGTTACTAACACAATTGATTCGTTTAGCCTTGTCTTTCGCTTTGGCGAGCGCTGGCAATAGCATCGCCGCAAGAATTGCAATGATGGCGATGACCACAAGCAATTCGATCAAGGTGAAGGCATCGCGCCGGGCAGATTTGGTCGCCGTCATTTCCGTGTTCTTTGTTTTAATCATAGTAGAGATTCAGTTCAGCCTTCCATCAGACAAATGATTCGCAACGCATTCGGGCGGTCATTCGCGGGTAAGGAGCTTCGACTCAAGCTAACAGTCTTCGTGCCAGTGTCAGCCGATTCTTTCTGCATCAGCGGGTGAAAAATGGGCACACATCGTGGCGCTGCTCGGACCTCTGGATGAATCATTGCCTCGCATCCGTCGTCGGGGTTACAGTTTTTGCGAACCAAAACCAAAGGCAAACCATGATGACTCGAAGACAGGCAATCAAAACCACAGCGCTCGCCACGGCTGCCGCTGCAATCGCACCCGCCGTGATCGGCCAGAACAACCCTGTGGTTGCAAATCCTAGCGTGTTCACGTTGCCGCCATTGCCCTACGCTCTCGACGCGCTTGAGCCGCACATTGACGCGCGCACGATGGATATCCACCACGGCAAACATCACAAGGCGTATGTGGATAACTTGAACAAGGCCATCGCGCAGATGCCCGGTGTGGGTGGCAGTCTGGCCATTGAGAGTTTATTGCAAAACTTGAACCCGCTTCCAGACAACGTCCGCACCGCTGTCCGCAACAACGGCGGTGGGCACTTCAACCATTCACTCTTCTGGCAGATGATGAAGAAGAATGGCGGCGGTGAACCCAAGTCTGAACTCACCAAAGCCATCGAAGCGAACTTTGGCAGCGTCGCGTTGTTCAAGGAAAGTTTTGCAAAAGCTGCTACGAGCCGGTTCGGCAGCGGCTGGGCGTGGCTCGTCGTGAACAAAGGAAAGCTGGAGATCGTTTCCACTGCGAATCAGGACAGCCCGATCATGGGAAAGGAAAGTGCCGGATGCGAGGGTCAACCCCTTCTTGGCCTCGACGTTTGGGAGCACGCCTACTATCTCAAATACCAGAACAAGCGCGCCGACTACATCGCTGCTTGGTGGAACGTGGTGGACTGGGATTTCGCGGCGGAGCGTTACGCCAAATTGAAAGGCTGATTTTTAATCGCTAATCCTCGCTAATCTACGCTGATGAAACAGGGCAGGGTATGAGTGTTTTCCGATTAGCGATGATGAGCGAAGATTAGCGGTTCAAGTTCGGAAAAATTTCGTGTCCATCTGTATTCAACCGTGGTAACAATTCTCGCATGAACAACTCCATGTCACGTCGCTCCGCTATTGCCAAAGTCGCCGCCGGTGCTGCTGCCGTCGCCGTTGCCACCAGACTTTCACCTGCGTCCGCCGCCGAATCCACCCAGCTCAAAGGCCGCATCAATCACAGCGCGTGCAAATGGTGTTACAGCAAGATATCGCTCGAGGATTTCTGTAAAGCGGGCAAAGAGATGGGACTTGTCGCCGTGGATTTGTTGCAACCGAATGAATTCGAGACCGTCAAGAAGCACGGCCTCGTATGCTCCTTGGTCAGCAATCCCACGATTGACGGCTTGGGCGGCATCACCAAGGGATTCAACCGCGTCGAGCATCACGACAAATTGGTTCAAGCTTATGAAGGACACATCAAGGCGACTGCGGACGCTGGATTCCAGCGCGTCATCTGTTTCTCCGGCAATCGCGCAGGTCTCGACGATCAGAAGGGGCTGGAGAATTGCGTTGTCGGATTGAAACGCCTGATGTCGTTCGCGGAGCAACACAAGATCACGATCATCATGGAATTGCTCAACAGCAAACGCAGTCACAAGGATTATCAGTGTGACCACACGGCGTGGGGCGTGGAACTCGTGAAGCGTGTCGGCTCGGAGCGTTTCAGATTGCTCTACGATATTTTCCACATGCAGATCATGGACGGCGACGTGTGCGACACGATCAAAGAGAACCACCAATACTTCGATCATTACCACACGGGCGGTGTGCCCGGTCGCGCCGAGATTGATGATACTCAGGAACTGAATTATCCGCGTATCATGCAGGCGATCTTGGACACAGGCTTCAAAGGTTACGTGGCGCAGGAGTTTGTCCCGAAGCGTCCTGACGCGCTCGCCTCGCTCAAGCAAGGTGTGCAGATTTGTGACGTGTAATCAAAGTCGAGCCGAAGTTCGAGGTGCGTCTGAATATCGGGAGCAACATCGGGAGCGTTAAGGAATTGAATTGAGCCGCCGTGCCATCCTGCATATCCTGCCGCCGGTCGCGCGAGTAGCTCAATTGGATAGAGCGTCGGTCTCCGAAGCCGAAGGTTGTGGGTTCAATTCCCGCTTCGCGCACCATTCACCCAGAATAGAATCCGAATTGTCACACCACATTAACTGTATCCAACGTGCCAACACGCCTTATCCTTACATCACATGAGTGAGTCGCATCAAAAACTGCGAGTGCTGTTTGTTTGCACGCAGAACAAGGTTCGTAGCCTGACGGCGGAACATCTTTATCGGGTGCGGGCGGATTTGGAGGTGCGGTCATGCGGCACGGCGGCGTTTGCCAAAAATCAACTCACCGAGGAGGTGATGAAGTGGGCGGACATGGTTTTCATCTTCGATGAGTTGCAGGCGGAGGCGATCGAGAAAAAGTTCGGCAAGGATGCCTTCGGCAAGGAGATCATAAGTCTTGGTCTGGCTGACGTTTATCAATACAAGAGCGAGAGCCTCGTCCTGAAACTCACGGCGAAGATCGAGCCGTATCTCGGACGGCCCAACGCAAAGTCTGCGGTGATCAAGCGACGTCCCGCTCTCGTGGCGAAGGTGTCACCATCCGATACGGCACGGATTTCCAAAAAGAGTTCGCGTTCCTTGATGTCGCAGTTGCTGTCGGCGGTGGGTGTGAAGGGGAAGAGTCGCAAGAGCGCAGGATAGATTTTCGATGGCATCCATGTATGAAAATGCGCGTGATTGCCTCGAAAAAACATGCAATTTGTGCTTGCGCGGAAATGCTGAAAACCTTTTATTCGCAGCGAGTCGAGTGACTTTAACGCACAACTAAACCAAACAAACAACATCACACACTATGGCAAAAGCATTGTCCAAATCCCAAGTGGCGGCTGAAATCGCCGAGAAAGCAGGCCTCAAGAAAAAACAGGCGGCTGAGATTCTCGAGATTGTTGCACAGCTCGCTTATAAAAACGCGAAGAACACCTTCACCTTGCCCGGCATCGGCAAGCTCGTGTTGGTCAATCGCAAAGCACGTCTCGGTCGCAATCCGGCCACAGGCGAACAGATTCAGATTCCCGCGAAGCGCGTTGTTAAATTTCGTGTGGCCAAGGCGTGCAAAGACGCCATCCTCGGCGCCAAGTAATCGGCAGACTTTTCAGAAAGCACTCCGCGAACCGGAGTGCTTTTTTGTTTTTTCCCAACGATGGTCACTCTGAACAATAAAAAAGCAGGCGCATGAAACATACGCCTGCTTGGAATCTGGGGGTCAGCAAATCTTCGCTATCACCCGCTCACTTCTGAGCGAATGCCCGTGCCACTTCGAGTTGGAAACTCTTGTCCGTCTTTGTGACTTCGACAGTGTAGCCTTTGGTCGTGGCCCATTCTTTGAGCAATGCCACGCGGGTTTCGCTCGGTGTTGAAATGCGCTGTCCTTCGGCGGCCTTTTTCTGTGCGACTTCGAGCCATTTCTGGTCGGCATCGCTCGGTGTTCCGGCGAATGTGATTCCAACGGTGAGCAATAATATGGATGCAAATGCGGTCAATTTCTTCATGTGTTTCTATCTCCTTGTTTGCCGCGATGCGGCATTCATTTCGTTGGGCAGTTACTGTGCCAGTGAGGTTGCCGGGCCGAACAATACGAAAACGGACGATTTGAAGTCAGGTCCTATCCGTAAACAGGACAATTTGTCGCGGAACTCACCGGGCCGCGAGCAGTAGCGCAGTCGTCCCGATGATCAGCGCAATCAGCCAGATCAGCATCACTGCTGTGGCTTTCGATAAGCCCGCGCGCACGAGACGATGCGAGAGATGATTCGTGTCGCCCACGTAGAACGGTTGTCCCTTATGCCAGCGGATCAGCACCACCCACGCAAGATCGCCAAGAGGCACAGCTAGGACGAGTAACGGCGATATGATGGCCAGGCGGTTCGGTTGGTCGCGGTTGATGAAATGCGGCAGGATGGCCAGCACAGCAAGAAGATAACCGACGAGATGACTTCCTGAATCGCCAAGGAATGCGCGTGCCTTCGGAAAATTATGCGGCAGAAATCCCAGCAGCGCGCCGCATGTCAGCAGGGCGATGATTGTCACCAGATATTGCCCATGAAACGCAGCCACGAGCGCGAACAATCCCGCTCCGATGCTGCCGAGTCCGGAGCAAAGTCCGTTCATGTTGTCCATGAAGTTGAACGCATTGATCACCGTGAGCAGCCAAAGGATCGTGACGCAGTAGCTGAATGCGATGTTCGGGATGAACAGCGTGATGCGAACTCCAGCCCATGCGACGATGAATGCGATGAGCAGTTGACCGGCGAACTTTTGCGCGGGACGAAGTTCATGTTTGTCATCCAGCAATCCCAGGATGGTCATGCTGACGGCTCCGAATGTGATGGCGGCAAGTTGCCACGCGCGCTTGCTCAAGCCGTGGAGCAGGGGGGCAGTTGTGGCTTCCCCGAAGAAATTGAACTTCAGCAGCAACGTTGCAGCGAGCAACGGCACAAGCAACCCGGTGAGAACGGCGAGCCCGCCTGCCAGCGGGATGGGTGTGTCATGGATTTTGCGATGCCCCGGATCATCCACCAACCCGATGCGGACACACCATGCGCGCCAGAGCGGCAACGCGATCAACGACGTCACGAGCGCGCCAAGAAACGCAGCGAGATAGACATTGAAGGGAAAGTTCAGGGCGCGCATGGCGGGCGCAGTCTGCCAAACCCCAAAATTAGTTCAAAGGATTTGCTCGTTCCCCGGCCGTCATGGATGTGACGTCGCTCAGATCGCCCAACCCTTGTTGATCGCGTGGTAAACTTCGTTGTTGCGCAGTGTCTGTTGGAAATCACGCACGTTTGTCTTCGCATCAATGATCGCAAGTTCGATGTCGGCGATGGCCGCGAAGTCCTCGATCATCTCGGTGGTCACGGCCTGACTGAAGCCGGTGTGATGCGCGCCGCCAGCGTGAATCCAGCACGCGCACGCGTCCTCAAAGTTCGGGCGGCATTGCCACACGGCTTGTGCGACGGGAAGTTTCGGCATCGCGTGTTCAGGTGCGACGACATCCACTTCGTTCAGAAGCAGACGGAAACGGTTGCCGAGATCAATGAGTGAAACGTTCAGTCCTGCGCCCGCCGGAGTGTTGAAGACGAGGCGTGCGGGATCAGCCTTGCCACCGATGCCGAGCGGGTGGACTTGCAGCGACGCCTTGCCGTCCGCGATGCTCGGACAAATCTCCAGCATGTGTGAACCAAGCACGAGCTGACCGTCGGGACTCATGTGGTAGGTGTAATCTTCCATGAACGACGTGCCGCCTTCGAGGCCGACCGCCATGACTTTCATCGCGCGGACGAGCGCAGAAGTTTTCCAATCACCTTCGCCGCCGAAGCCGTAGCCCGCCGCCATCATGCGCTGCGAACCGACGCCGGGCAGTTGCGCGAGGCCGTGCAAATCTTCAAACGTGTCCGTGTAGCCCTTGAAGCCGCCTTCGGTGAGGAATTGCAAAATGCCCAGCTCGATGCGCGCGGCGTCGCGGACGGACTTGTGACGCTTGCCGCCTTTGCAGAGGTCAGCGGTCATCGTGTAGGTGGCTTCGTATTCTTTGCAGAGCGCGTCCACCTGTTTGTCGGTGATGGCGTTCACGACACGCACCAAGTCGCCGACGCCGTGGGTGTTCACGGAGAAACCAAACTTCATCTGCGCGGAAACTTTGTCGCCCTCGGTTACGGCCACTTCGCGCATGTTGTCGCCGAAGCGGACGAACTTCGCGTCCTGCCAGTCGTGCCACGCGGCGGCGGCGCGGGTCCAGGCGCCGAGCTTGGCCTGCGTCTCGGCTTCCTGCCAGAAGCCGACGACGACTTTCCGCGCGATGCGGAGGCGGGTCATGATGAAGCCGTGCTCGCGGTCGCCGTGCGCGGCCTGGTTCATGTTCATGAAGTCCATGTCGATGGTGCTCCACGGGAGGTCGCGGTTGTACTGGGTGTGGAGGTGGCAGA
>JANPGI010000260.1:0-8182 GCA_031423875.1 Verrucomicrobiota bacterium
CGGTGAGTGGGCCGAGTGGTATCGGCTCACGCCTGTGCAACGCTGGCTGGAAAGCGAGAAACTCTGGCAAATCTACCTCGCGCTTGGAGGCTCACTTGATCCCGAACCCGATACGCAAAGTCCTTTCTTCGATGCGCACGCACCGCGTCCGCGCCCTGCTCATGGGCGGACAGGCGTGCGTGTTCTACGGCGCGGCCGAGTTTAGCCGCGACACGGACTTCGCCATCCTTGCCGACGCGGCCAACCTCGCGCGGATGCGGAAAGCGCTGGCGGAATTGCGTGCTGAACCCATCGCCGTCCCGCCGTTTGAATTAAAATATCTCAAGCGCGGCCACGCCCTCCACTTTCGTTGTCAACATCCCGAAGCCTTGCGGATGCGCGTGGACGTGATGTCCAAAATGCGCGGTGTGGATTCCTTCGCCAAACTCTGGAAACGGCGCACCATTATTCAGATGCCCGACGGAACAAAGTGTGATTTGCTTTCCTTGCCCGATCTGGTGCAAGCCAAGAAGACGCAGCGCGACAAGGACTGGCCGATGATCCGGCGCTTGGTTGAGGCGCATTACTTCTCACACAAAGACAAACCCAACACGGCGCAGATAAAATTTTGGCTGCTGGAACTCCGCACGCCGCAGTTGCTATTGGCGATTGTGGAGACTCACCCCAGCCTTGCCCGCCAACTCGCGGCCAAACGTCCTCTGCTCCGGTCCGCCGCTTCTGGCAAACTTGTGCAACTCGAAAGCGCGCTAGTTACCGAAGAAAACAAGCTACGTGCAGAAGACAAAACCTACTGGTCACCGCTGCTGACAGAACTTGAAAGCTTGAGGCATCCAAAATGAACCTCGGCGAGCAACCGGACGACCTGCAACCCTTCGACGCCAAACAATTCGCGCAGGCGTTGTTTGAGGAATAGAAAACGAAACCAATCGAAATTATGCCAACGCTCAACGATGACCCCAGCCCGGACAACGAAATGCAATTGGATGCCGAGCAGGAGGACGGCGAAGAATTAAATCTGCCGTGAGCCAGCGCGAGGTGCTGACCCGTCCAGGCGAACCCGAAGTTCGTTCCCTCTATGAAAAAGAAAAACGTGGCAGGTTGGTTCTGCAACCTGATTTCCAGCGTCAGTATGTTTGGGATCGGAAGAAAGCCAGTCGTTTAGTCGAAAGCGTATTGCTTCGTGTTCCCCTCCCAATCATCTACCTCTCCGAGCAACCGGACGGCAAAGAGTATGTGATTGATGGGCAGCAACGGCTCACGTCGTTGTTCTCGTTCGTTGACGGCCGCTTCCCGAACGGTGAGCCATTCAAACTCATTGGCCTGACCGCCTACAAAGAGTTGAACAAAAAGGGCTTTACCGAACTGAGCGAAGAATTTCAGAACCGGATTCAAGATTACAATTTACGCACGGTGACATTGCTGAAGCAGAGCGATGCAGATTTGAAGTTCGAGATTTTCGAGCGCCTCAACACCGGCTCAGAACCCCTCAAGGACATGGAGCTACGCAATTGCGTTTACCGTGGTCCTTACATTGCCTTGCTCACGGAACTTGCAGCCGAGCCAGATTTTCGCGCGTTGCTGGGTTTGGCTGGACGAGACAAGCGGATGCGAGATGTCGAACTGGTCTTGCGCTTTGCCAGTTTCTTTCATGCGACTTACCTCCAATATACCCCGCCCATGAAGCGGTTCTACAACCACGACATGGAACGTTGGAAAGACATCTCCACCGATGACGCTGCGCGCTTGCGCGCAGCGTTCAAGAATGCCCTTACGCTCATCCGTTCGCTTCTTGGCACGGAGCACGCATTCAAACGCTATTACCCCGGTGACAAACAGAACCCCAACGGTAGATGGGAACGTAAAAAGTTCAACGCATCGCTCTACGATGTCCTTATGGGTGTGCTCTGGGATAAAGACAAGAATCAGGTGATGGCAGCGCTTGATGCTCTAAGCGAAGGATGGATTGACCTTCTCGCCAATAACGCTGATTTCAACAAGGCCATCGAATTAAGTACGAGTTCCGAGGAAATGGTGCGTCTCCGTTTTGATCTCGCCCGCCAGTGGATCGAAGGCACGTTGCGCGAGCACCGCCCGCAACCACGCTGTTTTTCGCGCGAATTGAAACTATCGCTGTTCGAAGCCAGCCCCACCTGCGCCCTCTGCGGTCAGGCCATCAGCGAAGTGGACGACGCAGCGGTGGATCACATCGAACAATACTGGCGCGGCGGGAAGACGATTCCTGAAAATGCTCGGCTTACACATCGTTACTGCAATTCGGCTCGACCGAGAAACGATTAGTTCGCTCATCGCTGCCCGGCGCGCGGGATTGCTAAAGCTACCATGCTTCGCTAATGTTCAGCCATGAAGCGGGTAGAAATAAAAGCCGACACAGCCTGGCGCAAATCGCGTCTGGCGGCGCGGCTGCTCATCCGCAAGGAATCCCGCCCGCTCCGTCCGCGCGAACAGGCGTTGGCCTGCCAGCTCAGTCAGGATTCCGAAGTGACCAACCGGCTCATTCAACAGGCGCTGTACTTTCTTGGCGTCGGCCCCCGCAAACATGCCTTCGATCAAAAACTGGTGGGCGGGCGAAATTGACTGGGCCTCGGCGAGCAGCCGGGCGACCTGCAACCCTTCGACGCCAAACAATTCGCGCAGGCGTTGTTTGAGGAATGAAAATCGGATTTCAGCCACAGATGAAACACGGATCGAACACTGATTTCCAAGTAATCTGACGCCAGATGCGCTGCTGTTGGGTTACCTTACTAATCCGTGTTTTATCTGTGTTCAATCTGTGGCTAAAAATTCTCGGCGTCTTTTCCGCTTAAGTTTTTCAATGCGTCGGGTGGAGCGTCGCGCCGCCAGCTTTGTAAATTATCCCCGTGGATCCGCAGGACATCTTCGCGGTCGCATTGCTGACATTGCTCGGCTTCGTGCTGGGTGGTGGCGTCTCGATGGTCATTCTGGTCCGGCGGCACCTGCGGGCGCGGCGTAAATTGCTGGGAACGGAAGAGGAACAGGCGGAGTTGGCTCAGGAGTTTTCCCGGTTCAGCATCGCACCCTACAATCCACTACACGCGCGTCGTCCCTCGCGTTGGCTCGCCATCCGCAGTCGCGACACGTTGGCAGTGCAAGCGGCGTTGCGACTAGATAATCCCCGTCCGTGTTCGTGGGCGGAAGGTGTTTTCTCTTCGCGCAAACTTTTCATCGCACCACCGATCAATGGTTGGACGCTGGTGCTCGGTGTGGGCTTGCCGAATCCTGATGATGACGTGGACGTGTGCTATCGCTTCTTGCGCGAGTTGAGTCAGAGGCTTGGGCATGTGCAGTTCTTCCAAGCGGACGAACTCTTGCAACATCACGCTTGGGCGCAGGTGGAATCGGGTCGCGTGCTGCGCGGTTACGCTTGGGCTGGGACGACGATCTGGAATCAGGGCGTGAAGACGTCTGCCGAGATCGCGCTGGGGATGAATTGTTTTGGCTACGGTGAAAATCCCGGCAGTGATGATTGGGCGGTGGCGGATCACATCGTGGCGAACGTGGAAAAGGTTTCCCAACTCGCGCAGCGTTGGAGTCTCGACCCGGCGGAGATTGATCTGCGAATGGTGGCGCATCAATCCGGCATCACGGGGACTGCGGCGGGGTTGTGAGGCTAAAGCCGTTACAGGTTGCAGGTTGAAAGTTACAGGTTGAATCGGCGCGTCGTCTTGCTTGCAACCTTCAACTTGTAACTTGTAACCGAATGAGAGCGGATTGGCTCTTGCCGTCGGGAATCGGTTGTTGCAGTCTGCCGCTGTCGTTTTCAGTCAACGAAACCCAAGAATCGTTATGTCACTCGAACTTGAACTCACAAAATTCCCCAAAGACATCAAACTCAAAGACGGCTCGAAGGTGAAGCTGCGTCCGCTCAAGCGTTCCGACGAGACGGAGTTTCACGCGCTGTTCCAGACCATCCCCGAACAGGAACGCATGTTCATCAAGCATCGTGTCATGGACATCGGCGTCATCCGTGAATGGTGCGAAGGCATTGATCTCGGTCGCAACCTGCCGCTGCTCGCGACGGATGGGAGCAAAATTCTCGGTGTCGCTACGCTGCACCAACAACTCGGCGGATGGAAGCGCCACATCGGGCGTGTGAGCGTGCTGGTGCAACCTGCGACGCGTGGTCGCGGTATCGCGCGCAATCTGATTCAAGAGATCGTGGAGATCGCGCGCGCGACCGGTCTCGAAAAGGTGGAGGCGGAATTCATCGGCGGTCAGACGGCGGCGATCCACATGTTCGCGATGCTCGGCTTCAGCGAATTGTTGCGGCTGGATGATTACGTGAAGGACATGCAGGCGATCAAACACGATTATGTTTTGATGGGTTTAGACCTGACGACCGACGAGGAATACACTAGTGCTGCGGGTTGATTCAAATGCGCGTTCCAGAAACTTGTCCCAACTGCGGAGCGGATGTGCCGCGCAACGCGAAGGCTTGTCCCGGTTGCGGTGCGGATGAGAACACGGGTTGGGCTGAAGCCGCACAGCAAGCCACCGCTGCCGATCTTGGATTGCCGGACGAAGATTTCGATTGCGATGAATTCACGAAGCGCGAGCTCGGCAAGCCATATGTCAAACCAAGCGGGCTTCATTGGGTCTGGTGGCTGGCGGGGATCGCGGTGCTGATGGCAATTCTTTTCACTTGGGTTTTATGAGCAACACAACTTCGCCTCCCGTCTCCAACCGCCTCATGTCGCTCGATGCGTTGCGCGGGTTCGACATGTTCTGGATCATCGGGGCGGATTCGCTTGTGTATGCGTTGAGTCGCATGAGTCAGAATTCGGCGACCAAATTTCTCGCTTACCAGCTTGATCACGCAGAATGGGCGGGTTTCCGTTTCTACGATCTGATCTTTCCACTGTTCGTCTTCATGGTTGGCGCATCCATCGTTTTCTCGCTGACGAAGATCATCAACGAGTCGGGACGCGCGAGCGCAATGAGCCGTGTGTTGCGTCGCGGCATCCTGTTGTTCGCGATTGGAATCTTTTACTCGGGAGGTTTTACAAATCCGTGGCCGGATATGCGGTTGATGGGAGTGTTGAATCGCATCGCGCTCGCATACACGGCGGCGGGGTTGTTGTTCTGTTGGTTCAAGCCGCGAACGCTCGTGGCGATCTGTGGCGGCATCTTGATCGGTTATTGGGCGATGATGAACTTCATCCCGATCCGCGATATTCAATTGGAGAAAACCAATCTTGCCGCGCTCGCAGAACAGGCGGGCGATGCGAAGTCTGCAAAGATGTTTCGCGAGTCTGGTAATGCTGCTTCAATCAATCCGTCCGCCATCAAGGACAGCCCAGCGTGGGCTGCTGCGGAAACGATGTATGCCGCGACGACAAATCGCGTCACCGGAAAGTTTGATGCGGGACTCAACGTCGCAAACCATTTCGACTTCGAGCATCTGCCGGGCAAGAAGTATGACCTGTTCTTCGATCCGGAGGGAATCTTGAGCACGATCCCGGCGGTGGCGACGTGTCTGCTGGGGATCTTTGCCGGACTGGTGTTGCAGAGTGCGAAGTTCTCGAACAGCCGCAAGCTTGCGTGGTTGTTCGGCGCAGGCGCGACGTGTGTGGCGGTCGGTTGGTTGTGGGGACTGCAATTTCCCGTCATCAAAAAGATTTGGACATCGTCGTATGTGCTGGTGGCTGGCGGATACAGCGCGATGTTGCTGGGCGCGTTCTATCTCGTGGTGGATGTCTGGAAATACCAGAAGTGGTGTCAACCGTTCGTGTGGATGGGGATGAACGCCATCACGATCTATCTGGTGAAGAATTTTCTCGGCGGAACATTCAGCAAACTTTCTGCACGGTTCGTCGGTGGCGACATCAAAACTTTTTTGGATGAACACATCACTAAAGGCTTCGGCGACCTGATGATTTCGGTCGGCGGTTTGCTGATCGCGTTTTGGTTCGTGAACTTTCTTTATAGGAAGAAAATTTTCCTGCGTGTCTAAGTCATCTGAAAAAACTTTGGGGCGGACAAAGGTGTTCTTTGTCCGCCCCGTTTTTTGAGCCGTCTTGTGACTCTCAGATTTTATCAAGGCAACGCCTGAGCCACACGCAGGTTGGCTGGCGCAGTCGGCTTCGGTACTACCGTGAGCGAGAAGCTGCGGATTGACGTTCCTGTTCCGTCGTTCGCACTGATTGAAACGACTGCTGTGCCGGTGGCGCTGGCGACCGGTGACAACGTCACGGTGCGGTTACCCGCTGATCCGCCCAGAACGATGCCGCTGTTCTGCAACAGTGATGTGTTGGAAGACGTGGCCGTCAACGTGAGGCTGCCTGCGGCGGTCTCCGTGTCGCTGATCGTGAATGCAATCGGCGTGACGCTGGTGTTGACAAGGTTTGTGACGTTCGCGATGGCTGCGATGACGGGGAGACGATTGACCGTGGCTGTGAACGTGCGTGTGAACGTGTTGTTGGCCGCGCCGCCGTCGTTGACTGTCACGGTGATCGTGGCTGAACCAGATGTGCCAGTCGTTGGGATGAGAGTGAGCGAGCCCGTGGCACTGGGGCTGGTGTAAGCAACCGTCGGGTTCGGGATCAATGATGGGTTGCTCGAAGAGGCGGTGATGGTGAGCGTTTGAGATTCGTTGGTGGCACCGGTGCTGATACCAGCGAGGTTGACGGATTGCGAAGAACCTTCGTTCACCGTGATGTTCGCGAGCGTGTTCAGAGTGGGTGCGTCATTCACTGTGTTGACCGTGACGGTGAAGGTGCTTGTGGCGGTGTTGTTGTTCGCGCTGCCGTCATTGACTGTGACGGTGATCGTGGCTGAACCGGTGATGTTGGCCGTGGGCGCGAAAACGAGCGAGCCGGTGGCGTTCGGGCTGGTGTAAGAGACGGTCGGATTCGGAATCAAACCAGTATCGCTCGAACTGGCGGTGATGGTGAGTGTTTGAGATTCGTTGGCTGCACCGGATGTGATGCCGGAGAGATTCACGGTCTGAGCGGCAGCGTCTTCGTTGAGTGTGATATTCGAGAGAGCGGAGATAGTAGGCACGTCGTTCACTGTGTTGACCGTGACCGTGAATGTGCGCGTGACGATGTTGTTACTCGCTGCGCCGTCATTGACTGTGACGGTGATCGTGGTTGAACCATTGGCGTTGGCGACTGGTGTGAACGCGAGCGAGCCGGTGGCGTTTGGGCTGGTGTAGGTCACGGTCGGATTCGGGATCAAGCCTGTATTGCTCGAACTGGCGGTGACGGTGAGCGTCTGTGATTCGTTAGTCGCACCGGATGTGATGCCGGACAAATTGACCGTCTGCGAGGCGGCATCTTCGTTGATCGTCATGCCTGTCAGGGCGTTCAGCGTTGGCGGCTGATTGGCGAGCAGGGGAACGATGGAGATGGTTTCATTCGAGAAATCGCCTTCGAATCCCGATCCATCAATCGCTGTGGCGGCGAAGTAATATGTGGCACCATTTGCCAGACCAGTGAATGTGGCGTTGGTGACGTTGCCGACGGCTGCGGAGTTGGTGTAAGTGCCGGTGGCGACACCGTAATAGACTTTGTAACCCACCACGCCTGCATCAGGTGATTGATCCCAGGCCAGTGAAACGCTTCCGGCGAACGTATTCATGCTGGTTAAAATGATTCCTGCGAGGAATGAAACGAAGGCTGTGAAGCGACTTCCCGTTACAACTCTGACTCCTTTGTACGACATGCCAACTCGCAACGCAGGATAGTTGCCAACTGAAAACAGTCGCACGTCACGCGATGGATGCGAACGTGATTTCAAGGGGTTAGCGATATGTGGGGTGAAATCAACCCCTAGGGATCAAATCGTGGTGAGTGTCTTAATCTGCCGAAAAAATTGATGCTCCGTGTCCAGAACACGCGCATCAATGTTGGTGTTGAACGTGTGAATCAATCTTCCGGCAGTGGGCGACCTTTGGTTTCTGGTAGGAAAAATACAGCCACCACGCCGACAAGAAAAACTCCGCTCATATAACAAGCGGCGGTGCGGAATGCGGCCAGCTTCGCTTCAGATGAAGTTGCGCCCGCTGCGAGTGAAGCCTGCAAATGTCCGAGCGTGAACGGTCCGCTAGCGGCGATGAATCGCCCGACGTTGTAGCAAAAACTGGTGCCCGTGCTGCGCAAACGGATGGGGAACAGTTCCGGCAGGTAGATCGCAAACCCCG
>JANPGI010000261.1:0-4107 GCA_031423875.1 Verrucomicrobiota bacterium
CACTTCGTCGGCCGCCGACAACGACGTCTCCACGCCGATGACCACGCCCGCATCCGCCGCAATCTTCCCCGCCGCCTTGAGCCGCTCGACAATGGCGGGGCGCAACTCCGGATTCTTCGTCAGGTCGCCCTTCACACCCAGCGGCAGGAACGCCACCTTCACGCCCATCGCCTTCATCGTGTCCACACAATCTTGAATCATGCGCGGCACGGTGGGGCGTTCGGCGAAGGATTGTGCAAAGAAGCCCGTCATCGCGAGCGAGGGGATTTCCAAACCGAGTTCGCGTGCCTTGTCGAGGAACTGCTGGCGAGTGACAGTGTTGGTGAGTTGATTATCGAAAGTCTCGCGATCACCAAGTCCGCCCATGTCCACCTCCACACCGTCCGCCGCGAGGTCCTTGGCGAGCTGAAACGCCCCGAGTTTTTGACGTTTGAGAATCATCAGATCAACAACGGCAACTTTGTAGCGATGCGGTGCGATGATTTCAGCAACGGAAGACGTGAGCCGCTGTTTCAAATAAACATTCATCGCTCCTAGAATTTCAGGATCAAGCGTGACTTTGTGACCGCGCGGCTCATTGTCCATCTTGAAACTGAACTCGCTGCCGAGCGCAGTTAGTCGCTTACGCAAGACTTCCATTTGATGCAAAGCCTCCGGACTTTCGGTGCAATTGATTGTCAGGAGCAACGGCACCGTCGGCTTCGTCAGATAATCCAGCGCGCCGTGGTGCCGCCAGACATCAAGGTTTGTTTCGCGCTCGCCCCAAGCCTTCGCGTAGCGCGGCAGCATTTTGTCATCGGGCAATAAATCCAGATACGTGAAACGCCCGGACATCACGACCGCACCCTGCACCGCGCTGCTGATGTTCGTATGCAGACCAAATCCCTCAAACTCCCCAGCCCCTTCCGTCGTCACGAGCATCAGTGCCATCCCGCTCCCGCGAGAGAAGCCAACTGGTGCAATCTTGCCATTCATTCCTAGCGCCGCACCTTCCGCCCGCAACGTTCTCACGGCGGCTTTAATCTTCAACGCGTTGTCCGGCATCGGGTCGAGTCCCTTGTACGGCGCGGCCACAGGATGATCTGCTATCGCGACGGCGAAGCCTTCCGTCGCGAACGCATCAAGAATCGTGTCGCTGCAAATCGAGAGCGACGTGTTGCCGAAGCGGTTTTGGTTGTCGCACGAAAACTCAATCAGCGCGCCGACGGGGTTCTTTGGCCTCGATGGATAAATAATGTCCATCGCCATCTGTCGCTCGCCATCGCGATAAAACTCCACATCGCGTTTCAGCCGACAGCCTTCGGGCACGATGAAGATATGCGCGTCATCCAATTTGTATTCGCCGAGAAACTTCTTCGCCCGGATATCATCGCGCAGTTTGCCGAGATCGCGATTGATGAACGGAACACGGGCATTGGTGTGGCTGTCGAAATCCAACGTCACCACGAGGAATCCTTGCGACCGAAAATCTTGAATGATCGTCTCATTTTTCTCCGTGCCGACACGCGGCACGGCGAGGTTCTTGAGATAGACAACCACTTGAAGGGCATTGCTGCCGCGCGCTGCATTCGGTTCAAGAACTGTCACCGTCAGGGCATTGCTCATGACGATACTGGGCCACTCGGCGGATTTCACCTCGGCACGCAGCGAACCGGAAAGCAGCACGAAGCAAACAAGCATCAGCGATAGTCGAAGCGCTTTAGTTTTCCTTTTCATTTTGCCGACAGTGTCAACGACTCGTAGATTTCCGCCTCGATTACTTCCAACGCGCCACGCGTGCTGGAAGTAGTGGCGTCCGCCAGCTTCTTGCCGGTGACTTCAACCAGGCCGAACCCGTCCTTGTCATCAATCGCACCAATGAGTTCGATGCGGACTACCTTGCCTTGCCTAGGCTTGAGCGGTAGCGTGACGTAACCAAGGCTTTTCGGCGTGCTACCCGACCACGCTTCCTTGCCATCAACCGTGATGCGAAGCGGGTAAGACTTGCTGCGCCAGCCTCCGAGTTTGAGTACGACCTCATTTAGTTTCCCTGAGCGCTCAAGCTCGAACTGAATCCATCCCGTTGCCTGTTTGCCGTCGTTCTTCCAACCGGTCATTTCATTGTCATCAAAACTCGCGGCGGCGTTGCTGGAGTTCGCACCCGCCGTCGCGCTGGCGATTGGCACGGCGGTACGTGTGACTTTGAAGGACGGCGTGGCCGGAGTCGCGCCGCGTTGGAGAAACGAAGGCAGTCCGTGGTCGGGAAAAGTTGTTGCCAGCCCGTCGGTGACTGGAACCGCTTTCGATTCAAGTTCCACCTTGTCGGACTTCAGTCCCACCGACTTCGCCATCAAGGTGATTTTCCCTGCCTGCGGCAGCGAGCGCACCAGCACACGATTCACGCCGCACTCGACCGGTAGAGCATTCGACAAAATGTAGTTGTCAGGCCCTTGCGCGATTCCACCGCGCCATTCCGCCGGACCGCTCAATTCAAATTCGATCAAGTTCAAATTCGTCGGACAGCACCGGCCTTGCGCATCCACGACTTCAACTTGAATCAATGCCACGTCTGCGCCATCCGCCTTCAAGCCATTCGCCGCCGTCATCGCCGTCAGTTTAAGCGCCACCGCCGCGCCCACGGTTTGCTTCTGAGCCTCGCAAAGTTTTTTGCCGCGCATATCCGAACCTACCGCGCGCAAAACACCGGGTTGCCACTCGACCGATTCAAACGTGAACAGGAAGCGGCTGCTCTGCTTGCCCTGCCCCAGCGATTTGCCGTTGAGAATCAACTCCACTTGGTCCGCACTTGAAACCACGGACACAGTTTTCTTCACACCCGGCGCGTAATTCCAATGACCGATGATATGGGCGCGCGAACGCTCCACGTCCACCCAGCCGTCCCACATCACTTGATGCGCCCAGAAACCGTCCTTGGGGATCCGCATCGCGTCCACTTCGCCGCTGCGCCGATAGTTTTCCGCGCCACGATAGTGAGTGTTCGAGTCGGAGAAGATGATGTTCACACCACCACTGCTCACGCGGGCACCCGTGCCGGGGCGTTCGCGCCAATAATCATACCAGCGCACCACATTCTCGATGGCGTGCGAATCTTGATTGCGATTGTAGATGCTGGCGTCCTGGCCTTTGTGGAGCGGGCCGTCACCGTCCTTGTGAAACGGCGGACTGAACTCGTCCCAATACTTGCGCAGCCCCTCGTCGCGTGAATACTCCGTGGCCCAGAACGGCAGTCGCGCGCTCTTGTTGATGTAAAGCATCTCGCCGCCGTATTCGGCGACCTTGCTGTCGAGCATCTCGCGACAACCAGCGGCACGACCACCGTGCGGATCGTATTGATCGCGCAACGCCTTCAACTCGTGCATGTGCGCCTCACTGATACTTTCGTTGCCCCCTTCGTAGAACAGAATGCTGGGGTTGTTGCGATTGTAGATGATGGCATCACGCATGAGTTCGACACGCTGCTCCCAGCGGCGTCCCGTCACATCTGCCTCGGCGTCTCCGGCAGGCATCGCCTGGATCAAACCGACGCGATCGCACGACTCCACGTCCTGCTTCGATGGCGCGATGTGCATCCAACGAACCAGATTTCCTCCGCCCTCGACCATGAGACCGTTGCTGAAATCACTCAGCCACGGCGGCACGGCATTACCGAGTGCCGGCCATTCGTTCGAGGTGCGTTGAGCGTAACCGTGCATCTGAATCACGCGCCCGTTCAACTTCACCATGCCGTTGCCGAACTCCGTTTTACGAAAACCCGTGCGCGTGACGACCGTGTCCACCGTGCGACCATCCACTTTCAGAGTCGTGTGAACGTCGTAAAGATAACCGTAGCCCCAACTCCAGAGGTTCAATCCCGTCACCCGCGCCGAGGCCTTGACCATCCGAGTCTCGCCCGGCGCAATCGTTACGGCCTCATCAGAAAACTGTTTCACCACGCGACCCTCCATATCTGTGATTGCGACCTCATAAACGAACGTGCGCGGCACCGTGTGCTCATTGCGGACCTCCGATTCAGCATTGATGGTTGCGGCCTTGCCAGTCAGATCAAAATCCTGCGCGTAGATGTAAACACCCGTGGTCTTCAGATGCGAATAAAGCGGCAGCGTCTGG
>JANPGI010000262.1:0-5639 GCA_031423875.1 Verrucomicrobiota bacterium
GCGATCCTTTCTGCGGAGCGCGTGGCGTTGAATTTTATCCAGCGGCTCTCTGGTGTCGCGACGTTGACGAGTCATTACGTGACCGAAGTGCGCGGCACTAGCGCAAAGATTCTCGACACGCGAAAGACCACTCCGGGTTGGCGGCGATTCGAGAAATACGCGGTCGCCTGCGGCGGCGGTCGCAATCATCGCGTCGGACTGTTCGACATGGTGTTGATCAAGGACAACCATCTTGCCGCGTTGCGCGATGCCAAGCCCAACTCTGTGACCGCCGCCGTGATGAGTGCTCGAAAGAAATTTCCCGCTCTCAAGGTCGAAGTGGAGGCCGACACGCTCGCTCAAGTGAAACAAGCGGTGGCTGCGGGCGCGGACATTGTCCTGCTGGATAACATGAGCGTGAGTGAGTTGCGCCAAGCCGTGAAGTTGGTGGGAACACGCGCGAAGACGGAGGCCAGCGGCGGCGTGACTCTGAAGACTGTTTGCGCCATCGCGAAGACTGGTGTGGATTTTATTTCCGTGGGCGCCCTCACTCACTCCGCGAGAGCCATGGATGTGGGGTTGGATTTTTTTGCCTGATCACTTCGTCAGGATCAATCCCACCGCGCCCGCCACTGCGACAACGCTGCCGAGCAGCGAATACAGCGTGGGCCTCTCACCCTCAAACATCCTCGCGAGCGGGATCACCGCGAGCGGTGTCATGGCGACGATGGCCAGCACGACACCCGTGGCGTTGTCGCGGAGTGCCCATTGCATACAACTCACTCCCAGCGTCGGGCCGGCAAGCGCGTTGCAAGTGACCCACAGCCAAACACGCTTTTTCTCGCTGTTCTCGTGACTGCAATCATCTTCACCGGCGGCGTGCGCGAGTGCGCGGGATTTTTTCCATCGCACGATGGCGAGGAAAATTCCTGCCACAAGAACGCCGCCGATAATCCGCTGAAACGCAGCGTTTGCCCCATCAATCGTCTCATGCGCTCCCGCAGAGGCGGCAAAGGCGCGACGACTAAAAACAGCCCCGAGCGCGCCGCCCAAACCAGACAACACGCCGAACACCGCGCCGATCCGCCATTCACGCGGGTCGCGCTTCGTGGTTTCGTGCGGAGCGAGGGCGAGAGCCACTCCCCCAAGAATCACGCTGATGCAGAGGATTTGAAGCCATGAGAGCTGCGTGCCGAGCCAGACGCGTTCGATGATGACGGCGAAGGGCGCGGCGAGGCATTGAGTGAACAACATCGCGAGTCGCGAGCCGAGTCGAGGCAATGCCTGATACAACGCGACGTCGCCGACGCCAAAGCCAAGCAGTCCGCTCACGAAGAAAAAGGAGAAACCCGCTCCGCCAAAGCCGATGCCGAAACCAAACGACCAGATGCCGAGCAGAATTGTGGCGATGACGAGTCGCCAGAAATTCGCACTCGCGCCGCCAATGAGTTTGGCCGCGCGATGACCACAGGTGATCGAGGTCGCGAAGAGAATGCTGGCTGCTAGAGCGGCGATCATTTCGCTTTTGCCCTCGCGAGATCAACCACACGCCAGAGATACCACGCCGCCGCGCTGCGATACGGACGCCAGTGTTCGCCGTAAGCGAGTAATTCCTTGGGTGGCGGCAGTTCTTTCAATCCATAAAGAAGCGCAAACCCGTTGCGAACGCCGTAATCCGTCACAGGTAAAACGTCTGGCCTGCCAAGCGTGAACATGAGCAGCATCTCGACCGTCCACGGGCCAACTCCGCGAATCGTGGTAAGTCGTTCTAAGATCTCTGCGTCGGAAAGTTTGGAGATTGTGCGACGATCCGGGACAACGCCAGAGATGGTCTTCGCTGCGATGTCTTTGATGGCGGCTGTTTTTGCGCCGGATAATCCTGCGCTGCGAAGTTGTTGGTCGCTGGCGCGAACAATCTGTTCCGGCGTGGGAAATTTAGTTTCAGGAAACAGCGCGAGGAACCGATTAAAGATTGTCTCTGCCGCATTGCCATTGAGTTGTTGGAAAGCAACGGAGCGGACGAGCGCTTGCCAAGGTTGGATTCCGCGACGCGCCTTGAGCGAACACGGCCCGGCTTGTTTGATGATGCACGCGAGTTTTTTGTCGGCGCGCGACAGATATTCTGCAGCGGAATTCGTCACGCGTTGGGCGATGTTTCTGCTGGCGTCACGCTTGGGGCACTGTTGAGCGTCTTGACTGTTTCGATGCGGATGATGAGCCAATCACCCTCCACTTCCTTCATCGTGAATTTCATCTCTTGCACGAGCAGGTGTCGGTCGCCGTCGCTTGCGACGTTGACGGTGAGTTCAACGATGGCGCTCTTTTGATCCGCGCCGATCGTGATGACTGGATCAATGATCTTCACGTCCAGAGAACGGTAAGTCGTGCGGATGGTCAGGATGACTTTCGCTATCTCTGAGCGTTCGATGGTGTCTGGAAACAAGGCGCGTGGCTCCATGTTCAACGCCACCTCCCGCCCAAAGAATCCTGAGAATTCGTCAGCTCTCAATCCCGCTGAAATGTTTCCTTCTCGCTTTTCCAACGTCGCAGACTTCGCCAGCTCCCCAAGCCTGCGGCGGATGGCTTCTTGTGGCGTGGGGTGCAGATAAACCCATAGCCAAGTGCAAAGACCGATAGCTAGGGCGATAAAAACGAGTCGTATTGCGAGCCTCATAACATGACTTTGCCGAGAATGCGCTCACGTTTTGCGCCGCCCTTTTCGTGGAGATTAAACGGCATGGATCGGTTGTCTCCCACAACGTAGTACTCATCTTCTCGCATCGTGCTGTGTTCGGGCTTCTCATTCCAGTCGCACTCGTTTTTCAGATAGGGTTCGTCGAGTAATCGTCCGTCTATCAGAACGCGTCCTTTCACGAATTCAATGGTCTCACCTGGCAATGCAATCACTCGTTTCATCAACATCATGTTCGGTCCTGAGTAGCGGACGGCCACCACATCACCACGTTTCGGTTCGTTGTTCCGATAGGCGAGGCGGTTGATGATGTTGACAGAATTTTCCCGGTAGGTGGGCAACATGCTGAGTCCATCCACGCGGACCGGGAGCAACACATACTTGAAGAGAATGGTGCAGGCGACGACGAGAACAGCCACGCGGATGAGCGTGACCTTGGGGTTGCGACCGATGGTGACGGTTCGCACCCAGGAGTGATTCTCCTGCTGTTCTGGTTCTTTCGGCATTCGTGACGCTGCCCAAGGACTGCGTCGTTCAGAAAGTTTTGGCACAGACTGAGTCGCGCGCAAGAGCAGAGTGATTGTTTTGTCATCAAAAGGAGATGATGAATCTGCCGCTCTAGTGGGTGTCTTATTCTTCCTTTTCGTCCTTTTTTGATCCCTAAAAGACCGAGATTAAGAAGTTTTTTATTCTCCTTCGCGCAGAACTTTAGGACACCCGGGTGTGATTAAAGACGGGTGAGGCTAAGGAACGCCGCCTTCAGGCGGCGTTCCTGTATCTCCACAGTCCATTTCACCCTCACCCGTGTTTAATCACACCCCGGACAACCATGGCTTAAAGTCAGGGGTTGGAGCTGTCTGTGTTTCTGTTTATTCTCACTCCCGTCCGAATGAAAGATTCCTACATCGCGGCTAAAGAACGTTGGGCGCAGAAGATGGCGGGCAAAACCAAGCCGACCTCGCGCGCGGCGAATCGTTTGCCGCCCGGACAACGCCTGGTTCATAACTTCCCCGTGCTCGATCTCGGTGTGCAGCCTGATGTTTCGCTGGATAAATGGGAATTGAAGATCGGCGGCAAGGTGGAGAATCCGGTGACACTCTCGTGGAAGGATTTTTGCGCGCTTCCTCAGTTCCGCGATGTCAGCGACTTTCATTGCGTCACGACGTGGAGTCAGTTCGACATGGAGTTCGCGGGCGTGGCGTTCTTCACCCTCGCTGAATTGGTAAATCCAAAGCCCGAGGCTACTCATGTGTTTTTCAAGAGTTACGACGGTTACTCGACCAACAATCCGCTTGCTGTCTGCATGGATGACGATGTGATGATCGCCCATTCGTGGAATGGCAAGCCTCTCGGAAAAGAACATGGCGGACCTGCGCGGGTCATCATTCCAAAGCTCTACGCGTGGAAGGGCGCGAAGTTCATCCGCGAAATCATCTTCATGGATCGCGACATCCTCGGCTTCTGGGAAGTGCGCGGCTACTCGAACACCGCTGACCCATGGTTGGAGGAGAGGTTTGCGAATCCATCCTCCGTGCCGCCGGGTTTTGGGAATGAAACCTCCATCTATTAGCCATGCCACGGACTATTTACTTCGATTATAACGCCACCACTCCGCTCGATCCGGCTGTGAGGGACGCTATGTTGCCGTTTTTCACCGATGTTTGGGGGAATCCTTCTAGCGTTCATCACATCGGTCAACGCGCACGCGCTGTGCTGGACGATGTGAGGGATCGCGCGGCTCATTTTCTCAAGGCCAAGCCCAGCGAAATCATCTTTACCAGCGGTGGTTCGGAGTCCAACAACCTCGCAATCTTCGGTACGGCGCGTCTTCTATCTCACAAAGGCAAACACCTCATCACGTCCGCCATCGAACACCACGCTGTGCTGCATTGCTTCGATTACTTGGAAGCCAATGAAGGCTTCAAAGTCACTCGTCTGCCGGTGGATTCTTCCGGTCTCGTTTCGCCCGATGATTTGAAGAAAGCCATTCGCCCGGACACAACACTCGTCTCCGTGATGGCCGCCAACAATGAGATCGGCACGATTCAACCTGTCGCAGAGTTGGGTTCAATCTGCCGCGAGCGCGGAATCATCTTTCACACCGACGCGGTTCAATGGTTCGGCAAAGAACCTTTCAAGGACATCCACCAGTTCAATGCTGACCTCGTCTCCGTTTGCGCTCACAAATTTCACGGGCCAAAGGGTGCTGGTTTGCTCTATATCCGCTCGCCCCTGCTGCCTGATCCGATTCTGTTCGGCGGCGGACACGAGAACGAACGTCGCGCCGGAACAGAGAACCTTCCGTGCATCGCTGGTTTGGTCGAGGCGTTGGAACGTTTTGTATCCACTCCAGTCTTTGAAAAAACAAAACTTTCTCCGCTTTCCAATCGGCTGCTCTCCTCCGTGGATTCAAATGATTCACTCGTGCTTGTGGGTTCACGCGCGCAGCGGCTGGCCAACACCGTTTCCTTCGTCGTCAAAGGTGCGGATAGCATTGCTCTGATGGCTTGCTTGGACTTGGAAGGCATTTGTGCGAGCAGCGGCTCTGCGTGCTCGGCTGGATCACTGGAGCCGTCTCATGTCATATCTGCCCTGGGAGTGGATTCAACACTGGCAAATTCACTCGTTCGTTTCTCTTTGGGACGAGATTCCACGATGGAAGAAGTGGAACATGTGATCTCATTACTGCCGGAAGTAGTGGGGCGCGCACAAGGTGCCAAGTAAGAGGGAAACGGTTGTGAACAGATTGATGGGATTGTGAATAACACCGACAACTTTCCTCTTTTTAACTGGCGTCACGATTTTGTTTCCGGTTTCATTTCGCTGCATTTCGTTGACAGGCTTGTGTAATAAAAGTTTCACGCCTTATTCACAGACCTTAATAAGAATACTTTTTAGAGAAAAAGAATCATCTATATTAGACACGCATGAACCTGACCATCTCCAAGGAGCAATTGCTCAACGGACT
>JANPGI010000263.1:0-5566 GCA_031423875.1 Verrucomicrobiota bacterium
CCGAAGCCACTGTTGCTGACGCGATGAAAGTTTTCCGTGAGAGTGGACACACGCGCTTGCCGGTGTGGCAGCAGCGCGATGGCGCTCAACGCATCGCCGGGATTCTCAGCGCGGAAAGTCTGATGTTCAGCGCGGAACAGAATCCTGCGCGAAAAGTCTCCGAACTGATCGCGCCGGGGTTATTCGTGGATGAGAACGTGCGATTAGACGCCACGTTGGAACGATTGCAACGCGGCGGTCAGCGCGTGGCTGTGGTGCTGGGGCGCGATGGGAAGGAAGTTGGGATCGTAGGGCTTGAGGATATTTTGAAAACGATCTTTGGGGAGGTCAGGCTCTGATGAACTGGGAAATGACCATCGTGATCGCGTACAAGCTGCTGGCTGTGGTTGTGCTGGTCTTGTTGAACGGATTTTTTGTGGCCACGGAGTTCGCCTTGGTAAAGGTGCGAGCCACGCAACTGGAGCCGGACGCATTGCGCGGGCACAAGCGCGCAAAGATGGGGCTGCATCTCGTGCGGCATCTGGACGCGTATCTGAGTGCGTGCCAGTTGGGCATCACCCTGGCCAGTCTGGGGCTGGGGTGGATCGGTGAACCGGTGTTCGCTGACATCCTGCAACCTGTGTTCGGCTGGTTCAATGTGGAGAATCCGAAGCTGCAACATTCCATCTCGTTCGGTGTGGGGTTCAGCGTCATCACGTTTCTGCATATCGTCGTTGGCGAAATGGCTCCAAAATCTGTCGCCATCCGGATGGCGATGCCTACGACGTTGTGGATCGCGTATCCGATGCGGTGGTTTTATCTGGCGATGTATCCCTTCATCTGGGTCTTGAATCAAAGTGCGTTGTGGGTGTTGCGCGTGGCGGGGCTTGAGCCGGCACATGAGGGAGATGCCATTCACAGCGAAGATGAATTGAGGCTGGTGATCGCTTCCTCTCAAAAGCAGCTCGGGGCTTCCCGCTTCAGCCGTGACATCGTGCAAAACGCGCTCGACCTGCGCCAACGCGTGGCTCGCGACGTGATGCGCCCGCGAAAAGAGATTGCGGTCCTCGATACAAAGGCTCGCATCGAAGAGTGCTTGGAGATCGCTGAGAAATCTCGTTACTCGCGGTTTCCGCTTTGTGAGGACGGCGACTTGAACCAAACGCTCGGCGTGATCCACATCAAGGATTTGTTTGCACACCGACACTCGGCGCAAACCGGCGCGGAGCTTTCACGAGCGGTGCGGAAGATTATTTATGTCCCGGAGACGGCGCGGCTGGAAAAATTGCTTCAATTGTTTCTCGAACGCAAACTGCATCTTGCCATCGTGGTGGACGAATACGGCGGCACGGTCGGATTGGTGACGCTGGAGAACATCATGGAAGAACTCGTGGGCCAGATTCAGGACGAGTTCGATCAGGAGAAGCCGTTGCTCACGCGATCCAGCGAAACGACTTGGGAAGTGTCCGGGGCATTGCCGCTGCATCAACTCGAAGAACTCGTCGGTGCAGCATTGAAAGCGGAGGGTGTGACGACGACGAGTGGGTGGGTGACGCACAAGCTCGGCGGATTCCCCAAGGTGGGCGACACAGTGAGCGTGGGGAATTGCGATTTGCGCGTGGAAGAGATGGAAGGGACACGCGTGGCGCGATTGCGCGTGACGCGAAAGTCTGCTGCGGACCTGACCGCATAGTTATGAGGCGGTGATCATGGAAGAACGGCGGACACGCGATCCGTTGCGTTCAACCCTCTCCCGTTGAGCGCTGTATCATCTCGCCGAAATCTCCAGCATTCGCTCGATAGGCAGGCGTGCACGTTTGAGGATGTGTTCCGGCATCTCCACGCGAGGCGAAAGGTTCTTCATGCAATCACGCACTTTTTCAAGCGTGTTCATCTTCATGAATTTGCACTCGCTACAACGGCAGTTGTCGCCCGGCATCTTCATCACGTCAAATGTCGGCGCGCAAAGAAATTCCTTGTCCGGACATTCCTTCTGCATCCGATGGATGATGCCGCTCTCGGTCACGATCACGAATTGCTTCGCGGGATCGTTCTTGCAGTAGGTGATCATCTTCTCCGTCGAACAAACGGCGTCGGCGAGTTCGCGCACTTCGCGCAAGCTTTCGGGATGAACGACAACTTTCGCGTGCGGGTAGCGCGCCTTCGTCTGGAGCATGGCGTCGCGACGGAACTCGACATGCGCGTAACAATTCCCCTTCCACAACGTCATGGGGCGACCGGTCTGTTCCATCACCCATTGGCCAAGGTTTTCGTCAGGGACAAACAACAGGTCTTTATCCTTCGGTGCTGCGTTGACGATCTTCTCTGCGTTGCCGCTGGTGACGATGACATCGCAAAGCGCTTTGACCGCCGCGCTGCAATTGATGTAGGCAATCGTCCAGAAGTTCGGGTTGGTTTTCTGCAACGCCTCAAGTTTTTCCGCCGGACAGCTTTCTTCCAGCGAGCAACCTGCGTCCTTATCTGGCAGCACGACGATTTTGCCGGGATTCAAAATCTTCGCTGTCTCTGCCATGAAGTGGACGCCGCAGAAGACGATCACATCGGCACTGGTCTTCGCCGCCTGTTGCGCGAGGCCGAGTGAATCACCGACGTAATCCGCCACGTCCTGGATCTCTGCCACTTGATAATTGTGCGCGAGGATGACGGCGTTCAATTGTTTCTTGAGCGCGTAGATTTCTGCGGCGAGCGGGTTGAAGCGTTCGCTGCTCATCGGCGCACGAACTTTGAGGCGATCTGTTGCTGGCGACTGGATGGTGTTGGCGTTCATCACGAGCAAAGGCTAATGCCGCGCGCGGTTGGGGTCAATCTGTGGGGAAGTCACACCCGGAAGTCAGCCGATCTGTCATCCGAGGACTTTTCAATTGCGTCGCCCTCGCTGCGTTCCTAATCTGCGCCAGTCAGTTTCACAAACCCAAAAGTCATGCCCCGAATCAAAACCGAATCATTGCAGGAAGGAATGGTGGTCAGTGCGGACGTTAAGAACATCGACAACATGCTGCTCATTCCGAGTGGCTGCACTCTCACGGCGCGTCAGATCGGAATCCTTCAAGCTTGGGGCGTGGATAATATTGAAGTCAATTCCGGCGGCGACGCTGGGAACACGGACTTGTTGGAGACGCTGCCTGCGGATGCCCTGGAGCGGTTGACCGCTGAAGTACGCGCGTCGTTTTGGAAGCCGGACGATGCCGACCCGGTTTTCACTGAGCTGTTCAAAGTCATTTTGCGCCGTCGGGCAAACCGTCCCGTCGCCAAGTAATCCGATGAATCCTCCTACACTAGATGAATTGGTTCAGGCGACACCCTCCAGCCTCGGCTCGTACGGGCCGTTGATGGAGGAAATTGAAAGGGCGCTCGCATCGCCGCAGTGCAGTCTTGGAATGATCGCGGACGTGATCGAGAAGGACATTGATCTCACGGCGCGGTTGCTGCGTTTCTCCAACAGCGCGTATTGCGGATTTTCCACACGTCTCAGCACCGTCACTGAAGCCATCGGGTTGATCGGGATACAGCAAGTGCAGGACTTGTTGACGGCATCCAGCGTGATCGAACGGTTCTCCGGCGTGTCGAACGAGTTTGTGAGCGTGCAATCCTTTTGGCAGCACAGTCTCGCCACTGGCATCGCGGGAAGGTTGATCGCCATGGAACGTAGATTACCAAGGCCCGACCGTTTGTTCGTGTCCGGTTTGTTGCACGACATCGGACGGCTTGTGCTCTTCCTGCAAGCACCGAAATACGCGCAGAAGATTTTTGAGTTGTACAAGAGCGAACGGATTCTTCTGCGTGAGGCCGAAGTGCGCGTGTTGGGGTACGATCACCAAAATCTCGCTGAAGCGTTGCTCAAGAGCTGGAAGTATCCGCCGTCTCTCGTGTTGGCCGTGGGCAATCACCATAATCCGTCCGGCTGCGAAGCGGCCCGCGTCGAGGCTGCCGTGGTGCATCTCTCGGATCATCTCGTCAACGCCATGCGCGTGGGAAGTTCGGGCGAGCGTTTCGTGCCGCCGCTCAATCCACAGGCGTGGGCCACACTGGGGATGAAGCCTGACTCGCTTGAGATCATTGTGCGTGGGATAGACGAGCAGTTCGACGCAGTGCAGGAAATGTTTCTTGGTGCTTAAACTCTGACAACCAACATGAGCGAAACCACAGATTCTGTTTACCCAGACTTTCTGAGGACGGGCCTCGGCAAATTGAGCGAACTCGATTCACGCCGTGAACTGCTCACGTTGTTCTCCGCCCTCGAACATTTCCGCCATGACCTGCACCAGCAGGTGACCGGCGTGGGCATCCTCGGTGTCACTCATCGTTACGTGACGGGTTTGAATCTGTTTCGTTCGATGGGGTTCTGGCTCGTGAATCCCGAGGACATGAGCTTCGTGCTGACGCTTGCTTCACCTGAAGGAGAATGTTCCGCGTTGCAACGCACCGTGGATGATGCCGTAAAAGCGGGGCGGTTCGGGATCGCATTGCGTCGTGGCGGTCATGTGATGTTCGGGATGAGCGGTGGCGACGACCAGGATCCCGGGTTATTGCACGCGATGACGCTATCGAGCCAAGCAGTCGGGATGTTTTGCGGGATGTTGCATCGCGAGGCCGCGCCCACGCAGGAAGTCGCGTTCAGTCTGCTTTCGATGTTGCTGGGTGAAGGCTCAGATGCGCTCGCCACGCTCCGCAAGACCAAGCAACTGACCAATCAGGTCGAGACCCTCACCGGATTGTTGCCGCTCTGCGCGTGGTGCAAAAAAGTCCGCAACGACAGCGGTTACTGGGAGCAGATTGATAAATACATCACCTCGAACTCCAAGACCGCGCTCACGCATGGCGTCTGTCCTGATTGCAAAACGAACTTCCTCTCCGGCTTGAACGCCAAGGTTTGATCCTACGCCTCATGCGATTTCCAATGAAACAAATCACTCGCGATGTCCGCCCTTTGCTCTTGTTGGCCGTCTTCCTATGGCAGTTCGCTGCTTCTGCTGAGACAAACGCTCCGCTCGATTACAACGAAGTGCGCGAGATCATCCGCGCCCAACTCCCCGGCGTCACTGATTCGGAGTTGGATCGCGGCGCATTGGAAGGATTGCTCCACAGCGTACGCGGGAAAGTCACCGTTGTAGAGTCCACGACTCACGATGCCCCGGACGCGATCAACATCAGCAAGGCCATGTCGCTTGGCGACGGCATCGCGTATCTGAGAGTGGCGAATGTCACCGAAGGCCTGGCTGCGAATCTCTCCGCCAGTTGCACCGCGATCAGTGTCACGAATAAACTTACCGGGCTGATTCTCGATCTGCGTTTTACCAGAGGCGATGATTATACAGCGGCGGCTGCCGTGGCAGATTTGTTCCTGAGCGCCGAACGACCATTGCTCGACATCGGCAAGGGCGTGATGAAATCCACGGCGAAGACGAACGCTCTCTCGCTGCCCGTCACCCTGCTCGTGAATGCTGAAACCGTCGGCGCACCCGAAGCCCTCGCCGAAGTCATGCGCGACACCGGCACGGGATTGATCCTTGGCAACGTCACGCGCGGTGCCGCGATGACCTCGCGCGAATTCACCTTGAAGAACGGA
>JANPGI010000264.1:0-6772 GCA_031423875.1 Verrucomicrobiota bacterium
AGGCGGTCAAACACCCCCGCCAAACCAAAGCTGCCCCGCCTGCTCAAGTTGTCTGAAGTGTTTTTGTAGGCCACCTGAACAGCACAGGCCGTCAACAATCCTTGAAATTTCAAAACATCGCTTTATTCAGCGTCTCCCTAGCCTCACCCGGTCTTTAATCTCACTAGTGACAATTGCTCAGGCTGAACTTAAGAACCTGAATACTACCGGACTTTTTCGACGCGGAAGAACATGTGGGGCGCGGTGTTCGTGAATCCGGTGAACGAGCCTGTGGAAGTCGTCGGGACGATGGGATTCACCGCGCGCGTCCAATTGATCAGGTTCGTCGAGGCGTGCAATTCATACAGCTCGTAGGCTTTGGCTTGGAACTGGATGTTGGTCTTGTTGACGACTGTGATGAATTGACCGGAAGTCGAATCCGTCGGTGTCATGCCGGTGCGGTATTCGTTGAGGTTGGAAAGTTTGTCGCCATCCGCGTCCTGTGATGCTCCGTGGTTCGCGCCGACGGTGGGGTTAATGTTGCCGAAGTGTGTAAGCATCCAGGCGTCAGGAATGCCATCACCCGTGGGTGAAGGGGACGTATCCACATTCATCGAGATTACGCTGGCGGTCACATAGGCTGATGCATTGGTGCCGTCAGAATAGCGCACGAAGATTCGGTCGTAATAAGTGCCGGTGGCGGGGTCGAATCGCGGTGCTGAAATATAGCCAGGAGCGAACTTCACCAACTCTCCGACAGAACTAAATGTGCCGTTACCCGACGTTCCGTTGGTAATGGCGTATGTCAGAGTGTTGTTCTGCAAGTCGTAGCCGCGAAAACCGACCTCATTGATTCCGGCGATGTTTGGCGGAGTCGGTGAGTCAGTTGTTATGTCCATGTAACGGTTATACGAGTACGGGGGCGTGTTCGTTATGGGGTAAGCCTGTCGAATCACGGGTGGGTCATACGTTCCAAGAGATGCGCCCCGTCCATCTGCGTGGATTTGAAAATACATGATGGATTGTTTGAGCGGGATGCTGGGTTCGCTGGGATTGCTACTCGAATGCGCCATTCCAATTGCGTGACCGATTTCGTGGCAGAGAACTTCTGTGAACGACGCTAGGTTTTGCATTGTGGTGTTGGTTCGCTCCAATACAACAAAGCCGCAACTGCTCTTGTAGAACTCGTTTCCAGCTACGTTTCCTCCAGCACCCCACCCCGCACCAGTCAACGTTGCGCTCGTATATTGCCCACCGATGCCCAGAGTACTCGTTGCCGTGATCGCGTTGTAGTCGTCGTGCAATTGGATTCTCAACTTTTCATCCGATGTGCTGATTGAGTCAGCACTCACGCCGAAACTTTGTATCCCTTCAAAAGAAAACTTCAAACTGGTCACGGCTGTCCACGCGCTCAAGGCTTGAGCTACGGCGTTGGTGGCTTGGGATAACGTGATTCCTGCAGGTAGATGATCGGCGTCTATCAGATAAGGGATCGGCTCGCCGCGATCCGCCTGGACAAAACGTGCCGCGATGCCGCCACCACGATCGGTCAATCCCGTGGTCAAATCGCTTGTGGCAAAACCTGTTTGATCTCGAACGTCCTCGCCGGGGATTTGTCCTGAGTGGGTGAGGGAGCGGACTTCGTCAAGCAGTGATTGCTGATCGTTGCTTAACTGACCATTCACATATTCCAGCCGCATCGCGCTGGCTGAACCTTGTGTGCCTGTAAGTTTGCCGTCAGGCCGACGCACAATAAACATCAACCTGACTTCTCCCTGCTTCATCATCGGAGACAAACCCGAATACAGCGTCACCTCGCCGACGGTTCCGCCGGGATGTGACACCGCGACAGTCCTTGGAAATGTCCCCTTCAAAGACTCAACCACTCGCAACGAAGTCCGCGTGTAGATGAGTCCGTCCGCCGCATCGCGATAACAATCCTGTCCCACCACCACGCCGCGAAAGACCGCAGCAGAAGCAGCCACATGTTCGGCAGTGCTGAGAGGGATGATCGAGGAGGCAAAGACGGATTGTGTGAACAGCACCAAGGCTGAGGCCAATAACATCGCGAGGCGGTAAGTGATTATCATGTGAACGGGTGCGGTTGGGAGAACGAATTTAATCTGCACGTAATAATGTTTGATGAAGTCCGGATGGATTGCAACAACCGGTTCGCTTCAAGGGCGTAGCTTAAAGTGCTGGAACTGTAGCCGCGGGCATCTCTGCCTGCCGTAGAGCCGGGCTTCACAGCCCGGCGGATGAGGCGGCACTGTGGACTGGGTATTGGAAAGCGCGGCGGTGTTCTCTGTTTCCAACGCATTTCCGCGCGACAGGGATACACGCCTTCTACGTCAGGCACGGAGGCCCGACGCGACGCAGCCTCAGTTTTTTATTCCAGCGCACGTCCGTTCCTGTTTAACTCCGGGCTCAATGAAATTGTCTTTGTTGTCCATTCTCCTCGGCTGCGGCATGGCCGTGCCGCAGGTCTATGGTTTGGCGCGACCCAAAGCGCTGGGTGATGCAGCGAAAAGATTCCCGCGTCACGTTCCCACCGGCATCGCGCTGATGCTGCTCGGCACAGCGTGGTTCGTCTGGAATGTGAACGTCGAACCCATCGCGGATTTCAAACCCATCAAACCCTACCTGATGGCGGCATTCACGGCAGTGGGCGTGGGCGCGTGTTTCTTTGTGCATGATTTTCTGGCGGTGCGCGGGCTGGCGGTAGTGATGATGTTGATCGCGAAACTCATGGTGGATACGGGGCGTCCGCACCTTGGCGAAACGCCGTGGGTGTTGCTCATCCAAGGCTGGGCGTATGTACTGGCTGTGGCGGGAATCTGGTTCACGATGTGGCCGTGGCGACTTCGCGATTTACTAGACTGGGCCACGGCAACTGAAAAACGGATCAAGATCGGCAGCGCCATCCGGCTCGCGTTCGCGTTGCTGGTGGTGACGCTCGGGCTGACCGTTTTCCGCGCGATGTGAGCAAAGGCAAAATCCTCGTCATCCGTGGCGGCGCCATCGGAGATTTTATTCTCACGTTGCCCGCGATCGCCGCACTGCGACAGCAATTTCCCAGCGCGCACCTCGAAGTTCTCGGTTATCCCCACATCGTACAACTCGCGCAGGCGGGCGGACTCGTGGATCGCGTGCAAGCCATCGAGGCGCGCGGCCTTGCCGGATTCTTCGCGCGCAACGGCGAGTTGTCCGAAGACTTGCGCGATTATTTTTCTGAGTTCAACATCATCCTCTCCTACCTCTACGACCCGGACGAGATTTTCAAAACAAACGTGGCTCGGTGTTCACGCGGACAATTCATCACCGGCCCGCACCGACCCGATGAGGCGAATGCGATTCATGCGACGACTGTCTTCCTGAAACCTCTGGAACGCCTCGCCATCTTCGACGCCGACGCAACTCCGCGTCTTTCCATCAACTATCAACTATCCACCATCAACTCCCCGCTCGCCTTGCATCCCGGCAGCGGCAGCGAGCGGAAGAACTGGCCGGAGGAAAACTGGATGGAATTGATAGCGCGCCTGCTCAACGAAACGCCGCTGAACCTGCTGCTCGTCGGTGGCGAAGCGGAAGGCGAGCGATTGCAACGGCTCGCGGCTGCGCTGCCGCCCACGCGCTGTGTCGTGGCGAATAATCTTCCGTTGGTCGAACTGGCTCAACACATGAAATCCTGTCGTGGATTTATCGGACACGATTCAGGCATCACGCATCTGGCGGCGGCGTTAGGATTGCCGACGACCGTTTTATGGGCGCATACCGTGGAAGAAATCTGGCGACCGCAAGGAGCGCATGTGACGGTGCTGCGCGCGGCGGGCGGTATCGGTGGAATCATGGTAAAGCAAGTCATGGAGCATGTGATGCGTGGTGAGTGAGAGCGATCGGAACGCCGCCTTCAGGCGGCAGCGGCGTTCCGGCCAAGAGCTTGGTGTGCCCTAGAATCGTTTCAGCTTAATCTTCACCTCCATTCTGCCGATAACACCTTCGATGGCCTCACATTGGCCGTGCCTGCTTATGAAAAAAATCTCTTGTCTTGTCATCTTGATCGTTGGGTTGGGTTGCTTCACGGCGAACAGTTCCGCGTCCGCCGGTTCTGAAAAGCTCACGCGCATGTTGCAACAGAGCACACTCTCGTTACTGAAAGAGGGCAATGCCCGGTTCGCCGAGGGCAAATCATTTCATCCCAATCAGGAGGTTTCTCGCCGTGCGGAACTTGCCGCCGCAGGGCAGGAGCCGAGCGCGACGATTCTTGCGTGTTCGGATTCACGCGATCCGGTGGAGCTGATCTTTGATCGTGGGGTTGGCGATCTGTTCGTTGTGCGTGTCGCCGGAAACGTGGCTGGGTTGAGCGAGTTGGCGACGATGGAATATGGCGTGACTCATCTCGGCACGCCGCTGTTGATCGTGATGGGTCACTCGAAGTGCGGCGCGGTCACCGCCGCCGTGAAGGGCGCGGAACTGCACGGCCATCTACCGTCGCTTATTAATTTGATCAAACCTGCCGCTGAAAAAGCGAAGAACAACGGGCCGGAGGAGGAATGTGTGCCGCGCGCCATCGAATTGAATGTGTGGCAGCAGGTGGAAAATATCTTCGCCAAGAGCGCGCTTATTCGTGAGTTTGCCGCTGCCGGAAAAGTGCAGATCGTCGGCGCGGTTTATGACATCGCCACGGGCAAGGTGCAATGGCTGGGGCAACATCCTGAGATTGATCGGTTGCTTGCCGAGGCCAAGTCAGATGCCGTGAAGCCGGAATCCCACGAACCTGTTGTCCATATTGCCGAGCTAACGAAGCCTTCAGAACCCCCCAAAGTTGAAACGGATTCTCATCAAGCCAAGTATCCGTCAGCGCACATCGAAGCTGTCCGCGCCGTGAAGCACGAGGAAGCTGCTCCAATCAAAACTGCGGCAGCGCACAGGACTTCACCTCACTGAGAGTTTATTAAAGTAGCAGCCGACGTGAGTCGGTTCTGACTTATATTTCTGACGAGCGCTGCGGAGAAGAAATAATGAGCCGACTCACGTCGGCTGCTACGAGATCACGGTTCAATCACCAGCAACGTCACCGCTTGTCTCGGCAATTTAAACTTCACAGAACCCACGCCGCTTTCCTCGATCTTGATCTGCTCTGTCGAACTTAATTCAGCGAGCTTGCCTGTCTTTTCCAATTCGGCGTATTGCTGCGGCGTTGGCTTTTGGGGTGAACCCATTTTCTTCCACATCTCGTAAGAGTTGCTGTGTTCGGCATCAATCACGTAACGCTTCACGCGCGCGCCCTTCATCGAAGACGGCAAGCCAGCGAGTTCCAGCGTCACGTCTGCTGCTGCGCCGGGCACATCGTCATCGTGATAATGCCACGCGAGGATGCTCAACTTGTTTCCATCGCTCGTCGCTTGCGCATTCACGTCGGGTTTCTCGCGCACACCGCGCTTCAACATGTCATCCAGTGAAACTGCGCTGTCGCTCGTCACGCTCAATTCACGTCCACCCATCCGACTGAACATGCGGAAGACATTCAGCACCGGCATATCAATTCCACCTGTGGCGATTTGGCGAAAACCTGCGAACAACGGTTGATCTTCAAACGTGAACGCCCACGTCAACGCGCCCTCGAAGTTCACGCCATGCTTTTTTGCGAGTTCGAGTTTGCGCGCGAAACTCGCCGCCGTGTAGCTCGAATACATCGTGCCGTTGCGATAGCCCATCTGCGCGCCCTGACACGCCGCGCAACCTTCAGGATCGGATTCACCGATGACAATGGGCTTGGGTTTCAGTTCGGGATATGACGCGACGATTTTGAATCCGTCATTCACAGCGCGGAGGTGCGTCGAGATGCCCATGCGGACGTGGTTGTTGGTGAAGGTGGGCGAACCTTTGGCGTGGAAGGCCACAAAGTCCACCGGCGTTCCGATCTGGCCCGTGGCGTAATTCGTCCCACGCAGACAGTGTTCCAGAAAATTTCGTGTCCACTGTCCGCCGCTGCCCGCAGAGTCCGGCCCGCCGACGCGTGCGGTGGGCAATGCTCGTCGAACTCCCGAAATCGCGTAATCGTGCAGCTTGTGGAATTCCTCTGGCTTTGCTTTCCAGTAGTGACCGTTCGCTTCGTTCCACACTTCCCAATACCACTGCTCAACTTCGGTTTTGCCGTAGCGCTCGACGCAATGTTTCACCCATTGAAAGACAAGCTCCTCCCACTTCGCGTAATCCTTCGGCGGATACGCCCAGCCAGTCATGATTTCTTCATAACGCACTCCAGGATTCCAAACGTGCTGATACGGCTGCGGTTTGATGGACATCGCTTCCGGCATGAAACCGATCTGCGCGAACGGACGCACTCCGGCATCACGATACGCGTCGAAGATGCGATCCAGAATCGTCCAATCGTAGATCGGATTGCCAGCAGGGTCTTCGCGATAAACTCCAGTTGAACCCCACTTGAGCGCGGGCGTGCCGTCGCCGGAGCAGAGCAGATTGTGCGTCCGGAAATAAACCTGCTTGGGTTTCAATTTGCCCAGTTCGCCGAGCAGCTTCCGACCGTTCGTCATGTAAGCGTAGTTGGGTTCATCCGCGCCAAAGAACCGCCAGACTTCCGGCCACGCGCCGAGTTCCTTCGCGGCGTCCACGCGGATGTTCACTTTGAACGGCGCGTTCGTGGCAGCGACGGGCGAGATGAGATTGATGAGCGTTGTCTTGTCGCGATCGCAGGAAAGCTTGCCGTCGTTGTAAATCAATTCCGTCACGAGAAGGGAACTGCGGCGTTGTTCAAATCCATCCTTGGGCG